>LVEI03000001.1:300000-600000 GCA_001595385.3 Deltaproteobacteria bacterium GWC2_55_46
CCCTCTCTGTTGACAAAGGAGAGGTTAAGGGCAGCTACGGCCCCGTAAAGGCGCGCGACTTTATCATCAATGGGGGCGCGTTGGTCCTGGCAGGGGAGACAGAGCTTGTGTCGATCGACAGGGGCTCAGGCGGGATTTTGTGGAAAAAAACGCTGGCGAAAGGGACGCTTTCCAGCGTCTTCGCGGCTCAAGGGAATATTTTCGCCATATCCAGCTTTAAAAAGGCCCCCTTCGGCATAGACTACTTCGCGAGGCAGTTGGGCTATATCGAGGCTTTCGACCTTAAAGACGGCTCGACCGCCTGGACAAGCACGATCGATTCCGACGTATCCGCAAACGCCTCTTCAGCCTATTCAAGCGTCGCCCTTCTAACGAACAAGGGCAAACTGACTGTATTCGGGCCAAAATAGGGATAAGATGGACAAAAGACTCAATGTAGCCTTCCTGTGGCACATGCATCAGCCGCTTTACAAGGACCCGTCAAACGGCGAGTACACCCTGCCGTGGGTCCTTTTTCACGCCACAAAGGACTATTACGATATGGCGGCGATACTCGACGAGTTCCCCAGTGTGCACCAGACCTTCAACCTTGTGCCCTGCCTCATAGAGCAGATAAACGAGTACGCATCCGGAAAAGCCAGGGACAAGTACAGGCTGATAAGCGCCAAGCGCGCCTCGGACTTAACGGGCGAGGATAAGGCCTTCATCCTGCAGTTCTTCTTCCAGGCCAACTGGGATAACATGATAAAGCCGATCGCCAGGTACTGGGAGCTTCTGAGGAAGCGCGGGGTATCTAACGAAAAGGACGAAGTATTCCAGGTGCTAAGGTACTTCAAGGAGCAGGACTTCCTCGACCTCCAGGTACTTTACAACCTCATCTGGATAGATCCGTCGATAAGGCAGAAGGATGCCTTCTTGAGCCAACTTATTAGGAAAGGCGGCAGCTTCACCGAAGAAGAGAAGTCGAAGCTCCTTGAAAAACAGCTTGAGATAGCCGGCTCGATAATATCCAAGTATGCCGACCTGAGGGACAGGGGCATCATCGAAGTATCCACCTCACCGTATTATCACCCCATACTGCCCCTTCTGTGCGACAGCGACTCGGCCAAAGAGGCGATGCCGGGGGCGACCTTGCCGAAGACGCGCTTCCAGCACCCGGAAGACGCGCTCGCCCAGGTCCGTAAAGGCGTCAAGCTCTACCAGGATACTTTCGGCGAGAAGCCCCGCGGCATGTGGCCTTCCGAGGGCTCGGTGAGCATGGAGATGCTGCCGCTGGTTGTCGGCGAGGGGATACAGTGGATTGCTACCGACGAAGAGATACTTTCAAATTCGCTCAGGCGGCCCGTAAGGCGCGACCACATGGGCAACTGCTTCGACAGCTTTCTTTACAAGCCGTATGAGATAGACGTAATGGGGCGCAAGATAACGGTAGTATTCAGGGACCACGTCCTCTCCGACCTCATCGGCTTCGATTACGCGCGCATGGACCCGGCTGAAGCCGCCTCAGACATGGTCTCCAGGCTTGTCCACATAAGCAACATGCTTGAGGACCCTCAAGAGCACCTGGTGAGCATAATACTTGACGGTGAGAATGCCTGGGAGCACTTCAGGAACGACGGCAGGGACTTCCTTGCAGCCCTGTACACGAAGCTCTCGGACCACCCCAGGCTCAGGTGCGTATCGATGAGCGAGTTCATCGACCTGAAGACCAGGAGGGAGCCGCTTGAACGGCTCTACCCCGGCTCATGGATAAGCCATAACTTCAAGATATGGATAGGACACATCGAGGACAATACAGCCTGGGACTATATATCCGAGGCCAGGGAAGAGCTGGTCAGATACGAAAAGGAGATGAAGGGCTTCCCGCCTGACGAGGGCAGGGAAAAGGCCATACGCGAGGCATGGGAAGAGGTCTACGCCTCCGAGGGGAGCGACTGGTTCTGGTGGTACGGCGAGGAGCACTCGTCGATGAGCGACGAGGACTTCGATACGCTGTTCAGGCGGCATATAAAAAGAATATACCAGCTCATCGAAAAGGAGCCGCCTGACCACCTCGACATATCCATCTCCTCTGATATAAGGAGCTACAGGCCCCCTGTAGAGCCGAGGGCGCTCATAGCCCCGGTCATAGACGGACAGATCTCCAACTACTTTGAGTGGCTCTCTTCCGGAAGGCTCGAGCGCACCTATTTCGGGAGCGCCATGCACAAGGAGATACAGGGAGGCCTCATTGATTCGATATCGTACGGCTTCTCAAAGGATACCCTGTACCTGAGGCTCGACTATCTCGAAGAGCTTGGCTCGTTCGCCCATCCATGGAGCTTCACGATAAGCTTCGTCCAACCCAGGCCTGTGCGTGTGTCGGCGACGGTGGAAGGAGCCATGGCTACCGCCGAGCTGCATGTAAAGGCCGATGGCAAGGAGAAATGGACGGCAGCCGGCCCGCTTGAGATAGCTTCTGAGACCGTAGTGGAACTGGCCATACCCCTTAAGGCCCTTGGCGCCGGCAGGGGAGAAGAGCTAAAGCTCTTCATAACCATAAACGCCCAGGAAAGGGGGATAGAGAGGTGGCCGGTAAAGGGCTATCTCCTCTTCAGCATCCCGCCCGAAGACTTCGAACAGCAGGACTGGCTGGTCTGATATATCCCATTGGATCGTAACTGATGAAAAACGGCATGACGCCCGCGATGCGGCAGTACCTTGAGATAAAGGCCGAGCACAATGATTGCATCATCTTTTTCAGGATGGGCGATTTCTACGAGATGTTCTTTGACGACGCAAGGCTCGCCGCCAGAGTCCTCGGCATAGCGCTCACGGCCAGGGACAGGGACCGCGAGATACCCATGTGCGGGGTGCCATACCATTGCGCTTCAGGGTACATAGCGAAGCTCGTGCGAGAAGGTCACAAGGTCGCAGTCTGCGAACAGATAACAGACCCGGCTGATGCCAAGGGGCTAATAGAGCGGGCCGTATCAAGGATAATAACCCCCGGAATAGCCCTCGACGAAGAGCTGTTGGACCCAAAGGCCAATAACTTCATAGCCGCGGCCTTTGTTGACAAGAGCGCGTGCGGCTTCTCTTACATGGACGTATCTACAGGAGAGTTCAGGCTGACACGCACAGACGACCTCGCCTTACTTATAGAAGAAATCAGAAAAATCAGGCCGTTAGAGCTTGTAGTTAAGGATAACTCTCAAGACCTGCTTGACCTTCCCGACTCTCCGGTCAGGAAGGTGACCTCTCTTGCCGACCATCACTTCGACCTAAGGGAGGCCGAATCAAGGCTCAACTCGCACTTCGGCACTGTAACGCTCGACGGCTTCGGCTGCTCAGGGATGCCGGAGGCGATAAGGGCCGCCGGGGCTCTGTTGAATTATATCCGCGGGAACCAGAAGGCGGAGCTCCATCACGTAAGAAAGCTTTCTCCGTATTATCAGGAGGACTTCCTTATCCTCGATTCGTCGACCAGAAGGAACCTTGAGATAACCCGGAACTTAAGGACAGGGGAGAAGGACGGGACTCTCCTTTCTGTCATCGACAGGACACGGACCGCCATGGGCGCAAGGTTACTCAAGTCCTGGCTCCTCCATCCCCTTAAAGAGGTGTCCGCCATAAAAGGGCGTCTGGACTCTGTCGGGGAGCTTATAGATGAGCGCGAGACAAGGGCGAGCCTGCAGGACGCCATGTCAATGGTCTACGACCTCGAAAGGCTTACGGCAAGGCTTTCGCTTGGGGTTGCAGGGCCGAGGGACCTCGTGGCCCTCAAGGACTCGCTCAAGAGGATCCCTGTTATAAAAGATCACCTGCGAAAGCTCTCATCCGACATGCTCACAAAAGCGCTCTTATCTACAGATGAGGTGGCTGAGGCCTCTGAATCGATAGATAAGGCCATCTCGGACACTCCGCCTATTTCGGTAAAGGACGGAGGCGTCATAAGGGACGGATATTCGGCAGAGCTCGACGAGTTGCGCGATATCGGCTCCGGCGGTAAAGACAGGATAGCCTCCCTTGAGGCGCAGGAGAGGGCGCGCACCGGCATAAATACCCTTAAGGTCGGATACAACAGGGTCTTTGGATACTATATCGAGATCACAAAATCGAACCTCTCGAACGTCCCCGATGATTACATACGCAAGCAGACCCTTGTGAACGCCGAAAGGTTCATAACTCCACAGCTCAAGGAATGGGAGGAGAAGATATTAACGTCAGAGGAGAGGGCGCTTAAGCTTGAAGCGGCCCTCTTCAGCGCCCTCGCCGAAGGGCTCAAAAAGTATTGCGTACGGGTGCAGGCCACGGCTGATTCTATCGCCACGCTCGACTGCATCGCATCTTTGGCTCAAGCCGCCCAGGAGCATGATTACGCAAGGCCGGTCGTCTCGGAAAGCGGAGCGATCGATATCGAGGCGGGCAGGCATCCTGTTGTCGAGGCCAATGCCAGGGAGTTCATCTCGAACGACCTGAAACTCGATGACGAAAAGAAGATAATCATACTTACCGGTCCGAACATGGCTGGAAAATCCACTTATCTCAGGCAGAACGCCCTTATAGTGCTGATGGCCCAGATAGGCTCGTTTGTGCCTGCCTCACGGGCGGCAATCGGCGTGGTGGACAGGGTATTCACGAGGGTCGGCGCGTCAGACGACCTCTCCAGGGGACAGTCTACCTTTATGGTCGAGATGAGCGAGACCGCCAACATACTCAATAACGCCACAGCCAGAAGCCTTATAATCCTCGACGAGATAGGCAGGGGAACATCGACCTTCGACGGACTCTCCATCGCGTGGGCCATAGTAGAGCACATACACGACAGCCCCGGCCTCGGCGCTAAAACGCTCTTTGCCACGCATTATCATGAGCTTACAGAGCTTTCCTTGACAAAGGAAAGGGTCAAAAATTATAATATGGCCGTAAAAGAATGGAATGACAGGATAATCTTCCTGAGGAAGGTGCTCCCCGGGGGCAGCAACCGGAGCTACGGCATTCAAGTTGCCAACATCGCCGGAGTCCCCGGAGAGGTCATCTCAAGGGCAAAGGAAATATTAAGGAACCTCGAGACTGGAGAGCTGACCGAAGCCGGCATGCCCAGGCTTGCGGCCCACGGAGAACGGTTTGAAGGACGCGCCCAGATGACGCTCCTGGGCGAAAAAGACCCTGTCCACGAGGAACTGAGGCATATCGATATAGACCGTATGACGCCGCTTGAGGCCCTTGCCAAGCTTCATGAATTGAAGGAGAAGCTCGAGAATTGATGCGATTTTCAGCCCTGACAGGCCTACTGCTCATCATCCTTGTCCTGATACTAACAGGAGCAGGAGCCGCTGTAGCCAGCGCCGCCCCCAGGGCGGCCGTAACCGATATACGCCACTGGTCCAACCCCAGCTACACAAGGATAGTCATCAACGTTAGCTCCAGGACCGGCTTCAGCCACAGGCTCCTGAAGAAGGACCCGTCCATCAATATGGAATGGCGGAGGCTCTATGTTGATATACCCGGAGCGCGCCTGTCTTCAAGGAGCAAAAAGGCGATACACATAAACGACGGCCTCCTGAAGGCCGCCAGGGCCGGACAGTACGACACCGACACCGTCCGTGTTGTCCTCGACATAGAGTCCATAGAGGACTACAAGATATTCTACCTCACCGACCCCTACAGGATAATCATAGACGTGACCGGCGAGAAGGCCCCGGAAAGGAAAGCAGCGGAGCCTTTGCGCGACAGCTCCGGGAAGGAAGTGCCGCAGATAAGGCAGACCCCCACGGTCCCGGTGATAAAGGCAGACCCGTCGCTCATTCAGCAGCTGGGACTCAAGGTCAGGAAGATAGTAGTCGACCCCGGACACGGCGGCAAGGACCCAGGGGCTATCGGCAGGGGCGGCCTCCAGGAGAAGGACGTTACCCTGAAGCTCGGGAAGATGCTCAGGGACAAGCTCGCGGGCGACTCCGGGGCAGAGGTCGTGATGACGAGGGATACCGACATCTTCATCCCGCTCGAGGAAAGGACCGCCATCGCGAACAGCCAGGAAGCCGACCTCTTCGTATCCATCCACGTGAACTCGAGCCTTAAAAGGACCTCATCAGGCGTAGAGACTTATATTTTGAGCATCTCGAACAACGATGAGGCAAAGAGGGTCGCGGCAAGGGAGAACGCTACGTCAACGAGGTCGGTGAGCGACCTCGAGTTCATACTCAACGACCTTATAAAGACCGCCAAGACCAACGATTCCGCGAGGCTCGCTACCGTCGTGCAGGACAACATGGTCTTGAAGCTCAGGGAGAAGTTCGACAGCATAAGGAGCAACGGGGTCAAGGGCGCGCCCTTCTACGTCCTCGTCGGGACCAAGATGCCGGCCATCCTCGTAGAGGTCTCCTTCGTAAGTAACCCTGTGGAGGAAAAACGCCTCAGGGACGAAAAATACCTCTCGGAGATTGTCGATGGAATCGCCGCGGGGATCATGAAATATATGAACGCTCCAGACGAGGCCTGATACCGATATGCCGCATACGATAGTCCTTGATGCCATGAAAAGGGCCGCTGGCCCGCTGGCCCCGGTCGTTAAAGAGCACCTTTCCCTTGGCGAGGAGGAGATGCGCAGGAGGCACCTGGCCGGAGAGACCGGAAGGGATGTCTGCCGCGCTTACACGTCAATAATAGACAACCTCCTCAAGGCCCTTTACGCCCATAAGTCCGCTGCTTTAAGCCCGTCTGACAAGACCGTCCTTGTGGCCATGGGCGGCTATGGCAGGGGAGAGCTCAACATGAAGTCTGACATAGACCTCATGCTTGTCCACAAGGGGCGGATAACAAAGACCGTTGAGGACTTCACCCAGCAGATGCTCTACTTACTCTGGGACACGGGCCTAGACCTCGGCTTCGCTATCAGGTCCGTACCGGAGTCCATCGCGCTTGCCAAAGACGACTTAAAGACCATGACCGCCCTTCTTGACCTCAGGTACCTTACCGGGGACAAGGCTCTTTATGACTCGCTCCACAGGAACATCCGCAAGAACCTCTTCAGCAGGTCGAGGACCCAAACCTTCATAAAAGACAAGCTCGAGGAGACACGGCAGCGCCACGCGAAGTTCGGCGGCTCCATCTACATACTCGAGCCAAACGTGAAAGAAGGCGAGGGGGGGCTAAGGGACCTGCAGACCGCGATGTGGGTGGTCAAGGCCAGGAACGGCAAGAACGTCGAGCCCTTCTCTCTCGGCCTTATAAGGGAGCATGACAAGAAGGCCATGGAGGAATCGCTCGATTATCTTCTGTGGGTCAGAAACGAGCTGCACTTCGGCGCCGGCAGAAAGACCGACCAGCTCACCTTCGACCACCAGGAGAGGATAGCGGGCCTGCTGGGGTTTGAAAACTCGGAGAAGTCCCTGGCCGTCGAGTCGTTCATGCAGCAGTACTACAGGCACGCGTCCAACCTGAGCCATTATTCGGGGCTCATGCTCTCCAGGACCCTGCACAGGGAGAAGAAGGTCTTTAACTGGCCGAAGAGGCGGGCAAGGATAGACCGGAACTTCTACGTATCCGGAGGCGTGCTCTATACCAGGGCGAAAGAGACTATTTTCAAAGAGCCGGCAGCCTCTGTTAAGGCCTTCGAGTACGCACAGGCATTCGACGTCGAAATAGACCAGTCTGTAAGGGACCAGATACTCGAGGGGCTTGAGGGCGCGGGCGCTAAGTTCAGGACCTCGAAGGAGGTATCAGAGTCGTTCTTCAAGATACTCAGGGGGAAAAGCGTCTTCAAGTCTCTAACGGAGATGCACAAGCTCAAGTTCCTCGAAAGGTACATACCGGAGTTCGCGGACATAAGCTGCAGGGTCCAGCATGACATGTACCATGTCTACACGGTGGACGCGCACACCCTTTTCGCGATAAGGGAGATTGAAAGGCTCCGGGGGCAGTACAGGGCGGATTTCTCGCTCCTTTCGACTCTCTTCGAGGAGATGCCCAACCCTGAGGTGATCTACCTTGCGGTCCTCTTCCATGACATAGGGAAGGCGCATGGGAAGGGGCACTCGGAGAAGGGCGCGGCCATGATGCCGGAGATACTTAAAAGGCTCCACATGCCTGAGGACGACACCAGCCTTGTAAAGTTCCTCGTGAGGCACCACCTTTTGCTGGCGGACACGGCCCAGTACAGGGACCTGCATGACGAGAGGCTCATAATTGAGTTCGCCAGAAAGGTGGGGGATATAGAAAGGCTCAACCTCCTTTACCTCCTTACATTCGCGGATGTTCGCGCCGTAGGGCCCGATGTGTGGAACCAGTGGAAGGGCGCGCTATTTCAGGAGCTGTACTTCAAGGCCCTGACTGTATTGGAGCGCGGCACGTTCGAGCCAGAGGAATCCGAGGTGAAGCTCCAGAGGATAAAGGAGAGGGTGAAGGCGATACTTCCTGAAACGGCGAACCGCTCCGCGGTCGATGACTTTTTCCAGCTCCTGCCGCCCAGGTATTTTCTGTCGACCAGCCCTGAATTCATCGCCGAGCATATGAATGTCCTCAAGGAGTTCGGCAATGCCCCTTACGCCATGAAGGTCAGGCAGGACTCTTTCAGGGAATACACCGAGTTCATAATATGCACGCATGACGTTCACGCCCTTTTTTCCATGATAACAGGGGTTATGGCCGCCAACGGGGTGAATATCCTGGGGGCGCAGATAAACACCCTTAAAAACGGGGTCGCCCTCGACATACTGCAGGTCACAAGCCCTTATGGCGAGTTCATAACAGACGAGGCGAAGCTCAAAAAAATAGAAGCTGACCTATCGGACGTCATCACAGGCCGCGTAAAGGTGGAAACGCTCGTTAGAAGGCGCAAGCCTTCCATACTCGACAGCAAGGCAAAGCCCAGGGTACGCACATACGTCCAGATAGACAACGAAGTCTCCGAGGCGTACACGGTCCTCGATATCCATACCCAGAACAGGATCGGGCTTCTCTATGACATAACGAGCACGCTCTCAAGGCTTGGGCTTTATATCTACCTGGCGAAGATATCTACCAAGGGAGATGAGGCCGCCGATATCTTCTACGTAAAGGACATCTTCGGCCAGAAGATATACTACAAGGAACGCCTGAACGAAATTGCCGACAGGCTCTATAAGGTGCTGAGCGATGCCCAGCCGGAAAACCAGGCCAAATGAACGAGGGAGCGGACCTCATACAGAGGTTCCTCGACTACATAGTGGTCGAAAAGGGGCTCTCCGAGAACACCCGCCTTGGCTACAGAAAAGACCTCACGAGGTTCCTTGAATATATGTCCGGCAGTGGCAGGGCGCTTGGAAATGCATGCCCTGAGGACATAAGCGCTTACCTCAAATACCTGCATGATGGCGGCCTGTCTGTACGCTCTTACACAAGGGCGCTCATAGCCCTGAGGGGCTTGTACAGGTTCCTCGTCCGCAAACACGGTCTTGCCGCCTCTCCATGCTCGAATATCGACATACCAAGGCTGAACAAAAAACTGCCCCATTTCCTGACGCTTGATGAGGTCGAGGCTCTTCTTTCAGCCCCAAAGGCCGAAGGGGCCCTGGGCCTGCGTGACAAGGCCATGCTTGAAACGCTCTATGCCACCGGCTTGAGGGTCTCTGAGCTTACAGGCCTCAGGATAAACGATATAAGCCTTCAGGGAGGATACCTGACGGCCTTTGGCAAGGGTTCGAAGGAAAGGATGGTCCCGCTTGGCGAGGCGGCCATGTACTGGCTAAAAAGGTATGCAGAGGAGGCAAGGCCGGCGCTTTTAAAGAAAAGGAATAATGCCTTTCTATTCCTCTCCATCAGGGGCACAAGGATGACCCGCCAGAACTTCTGGGTCCTCATAAAGCGTTACGGGGTCGTCTCTGGCATAGGAAGGGAGAGGACAAAGCCGCATATATTACGCCACTCATTCGCGACACATCTTCTTGAGCGGGGCGCTGACTTGAGGATAGTCCAGGCCATGCTCGGCCATTCTGACATCTCGACAACGCAGATATACACCCACATCACCAATGAAAGATTGAAAAACCTGCACAAGGCCAGGCACCCAAGGGGATGATAATGATTATAAACTTTATCCTTAAAGACACTGGAATAACACGCAAAAAAGATAGGGGAGCAAGAGCAGTACGCCGCCCTTAAAAGCCTGCCTCCGCTCTGCACGATGTAATTTGACATAATATCCATTATGCGACATTCCGGGAATGGGCGCGCCGCTTCCTGCGGCGTAGACAGACAGATGAAGTAAATGTGTTTACATTCTTGAAGTAAAAGTGTTTACAGCCGGAAGGTAGATATAAAACGTAGTCCCGACGTTCACCTTTGATTCTACTGTTATGAACCCGGCATGGCTCCTGATGATGGAATAAGCTATAGCGAGCCCCAGTCCCTTCCCCCTCTGCTTGGTCGTGAAATATGGCTCAAAGAGCCTCTTCAAGTCCTCTTTGGGTATGCCGTGGCCGGTATCCTTGATCGAGACCTTTACATATCGGCCTTCTTCCAATTGAAAGGGGTTCCCTTTGCCAAGCGATTCGTTTGAGCACTTTACCTCTATCCTGCCACCATTCGGCATGGCCTGCTCAGCGTTGAGGATGATGTTACTCAAGACCTGGGACATCTCGACCTCATCGGCATCGATAGGCCAGGTCTGCTCAGGACAAATAAGGTCGTATTTTATATTTTCTGCCTTGATGCTGGTGAAAACCGCTTCCTCGATCAAGGCACTAACAGAAAGGGTCTTCTTATTGATGGTCCCGCCTTTCGCGAAGGTCATGAGCTGCTGGGAGAGGTTTTTTGCCCTGAGGATGACTCTTTCGGCCTCTATGAGCTTTTTGTGTACCTCGGCTGGATCCTTTTCCTGGTCGGCGGACTCTGCGTTGCCGAGGATTGTCGTTAGCATGTTGTTGAAGTCATGAGCTATGCCGCCAGCAAGGAGGCTTAACGCCTCGAGTTTTTGTATCTTAAGGCGTTCTTCCTCGGCTCTCTTTCGCTCGGTTATGTCCCTTATGAAGCCTACAGCCTTCCATTTGCCATCTACTTTTATCGAGGAAATGGAGAGCTCGATCGGGAATTCGCTATTATCCTTCCGTTTGGCCTCAAACTCCACTATCTTCCCTATATTCGGGCCTCTCCCGGTCCGGAAGAACTCATGTACGCCCTTAACGGCTCTTTCGTAATATCTTTCAGGCACTACGAATGGATGCAGGGCCTTTCCCATGACCTCTGAACTGGAATAACCCAGCATCTCCTCGGCCCTTCTGTTCCAGAAATATATACCGTCAGGCTCCTCAATGCATATTATGGCATCCGGGGCGGCCTCAGCAGTGGCACGGAAGAGTTTTTCGCTCTCCTCAAGCGCCATTATAGCCGCGTTCTTTTCCTCCCTTAACTTTTTTTGGCCAAGGGCGCGCTCAACGACGACTCCCAGACTGCTAAGGCAGTCTTTAAGGATGTATGCCTCAGCCCCTTGTTTATAGGAATCGAGGGCGGCAGCTTTACTTATGTTCGAGGTGACTATTACAAGAGGTATGTCCAGCCCCTTCTGTTTTAAAAGTTCAAGGGCTCGCAATGCGGAGAAATTTTGTGTCCTGTATTCAGAAAGGATAATATCAGGGGTGGGTTTCAGCTGGGCGAGGAACTCTTCCTCATTATCTATCCGGTGCCAGAGCGGGTCGAGCCCGCTTTTCCTTAGCTCATCTACCAAGAGTCCGGCATTGGCGGTCGTGTCTTCGATTAAAAGTACTCGGACTTTTTCGTTCCCCATCGCCCTCAATGCCTCCCCTGTCGAGTATAGAGACGATTTCAGTGTTTGCAACACACATTTCATGTTGACTTTAAAATAGAGGGTTTGAGTGCTCATCAAAGATGCCTAACTCGCCTTTCTCTCTTTCAGCCTCTCTATCTCATTTCTTAGGTCCTGCACCTCAAAGTCCCTTTCAAAGTGCAGTAACCTGTCCAATCTCTCGATCTGGTCCATCCGCTTTTTAAGCTCCCGCTCGAGCCTGAACCTCTCGATGGAATACATAATCGAGCGATACATCAGACGGCCGTCTATCTGACCCTTGACCAGATAGTCCTGGGCCCCTTGCTTTACTGCTTTCATGCCGGCCTCTTCGTCAGCCAGGCCGGTCAGCACTATTATCGGAGTCTCTGCGGCATGAGAGCACATCTTGCAGAAAGTTGCTAACCCTTGGCTGTCAGGAAGCCCGAGGTCGACTATTATCAGATCGAATTCAGTCTCGGTATGCGGTCTCTCTGCCAATCCCGGAGCTCGATCCTGTAATGTGGACTATTCGTCCTTTCACGCGCTGCCCCTTTATTTCAATCAGGAGTATAAATCATAATTGGACCTGGCGCCGTGCCTGCGTATTCCGGACCAATCTGACCAGCGATTCCGCTCCAAACTGACCACCCGTTCCGGACGAAACTGACCAGTCATTCCGGAGTAATTTGACCACCGATTCCTACGCCATTTGACCAGGCTTTAAGGGCGGCCCGGGATCCCCTTCCAACGACGCTGGATAAACCAGTCGGGCAAAAGGTATCCTTCAAGGCAACATTGTTTGCCGAGGAGGAACGTGATGCCCAACGAGAGGTTGTCCATGCGGAAGATAAGAGAAATTCTGAGGCTCAAATGGGAGTTGAAGCTCCGTAACCGGCAGGTCAGCCGTTCCTGCGCGGTATCCCATAATACGGTGCGGGAGTACGTGTTCAGGGCGACGCAGGCAGGGCTTTCCTGGCCCCTGCCTGCGGAGATGGATGATGGCGCCCTGGAGCGACTCCTGTTCCCGGCGCCGGTGAAAGTGGCCGCCGAGGACCGTAACATGCCCGCGATGGAGTATCTGCGAAAGGAGCTTGGCAGGAAGCATGTCACGCTTATGCTTTTGTGGCAGGAGTACAAGGAGGGCAACCCAGAAGGATATCAGTACAGCCAGTTCTGCGAGATATATCGGAGGTGGACCGGGAAGCTCGATGTGGTGCTGCGCCAGGAGCACCGTGCCGGGGAGAAGCTTTTTGTGGACTATGCCGGGTCCACCATCCCCGTGGTCGACAGAATGACCGGGGAGATAACAAAAGCCGAGCTCTTCGTCGCGGTGCTGGGCGCGAGCAACTATACCTACGCCGAGGCGACATCCAGCCAGAGCCTGCACAACTGGATAAGCTCCCATATAAGGGCCTTTGAATATTTTGGCGGCGCCACGGATATCGTCGTCCCCGACAATCTAAAAAGCGGCGTTACCAAGGCCTGCAGATATGAACCCGACCTGAATCCCACATATCATGAGATGGCCGTGCACTATGGCACGACGGTGATGCCCGCGAGGGCCGGCAAGCCCCGGGACAAGGCGAAGGTGGAAGCCGGCGTGCTTATAGCAGAGAGGTGGATCCTGGCCGCGCTCAGGAACCGGACCTTTTTCAGCATCTCGGATGTCAACGAAGCCATCTGCGAGCTTCTGGAGAGGCTCAACGGCCGCAAGTTCAAGAAACTCGACACCTGCCGGAGGGACCTCTTCGAGACCCTCGACAAGCCCGTTTTGAAACCGCTTCCCGCCGAGAGATATGAATACGCCGAGTGGAAGCGGTCGCGCGTGAACATAGACTACCACATAGAGGTGGACGCCCACTACTACAGCGTCCCTTATCAGCTCATACACAAGGAGGTGGAGGTAAGGCTGAACCCATCCACCGTGGAGGTCATCTTCGGAGGCAGGCGCGTGGCCTCTCACCAGAGGAGCTATAAGAAGGGCGGCTTCACCACGACAACCGAGCACAGGCCAAAATCCCACCAGAAGCACCTCGAATGGACGCCGTCGAGGATAATACGATGGGCGGAGAGCATAGGGCCGTGTACGGCAGAGGTGGTGAAGACCATCATGGAGAGCAAGCCCCATCCTGAGCAGGGATACAGGTCCTGCCTCGGTATACTGCGCCTTGGCAAACGCTACTCCGAGGCCAGGCTGGAGGCGGCCTGCCAAAGGGCTCTTACCTTCAAGACCTGCTCTTACAGGAGCATGGACTCGATACTGAAGACCGGGCTGGATAAGCAGATGCCCATGATGGCTGAGGATAAGAAAAAGACCGTACCCGCGCCCGTGCATCAGAACATAAGGGGCGGCAATTACTACCACTAAGGAAAAGGAGAAATTGGACGATGCTGAACAAACAGACCCTGGAGAAGCTCTTCGAGCTCAAGCTCGGCGGCATGGCGGCGCGGCCTTCACGGAGCAGCTAACTCAACCTGATGTGGCGGACCTGAGCTTCGAGGAGCGCCTTGCGATGGTGGTGGATAGGGAATATACCCTCCGTGAGGAGAAGCGCCTGGTAAGGAGACTTAAGACCGCGCGGCTCAAACAGCCTGCATGCGTGGAGGACATCGACTACCGACATCCAAGGGGCCTGGACAGGCAGACCGTCAGGAGCCTCTCAAACTGCCAGTGGATCAAGGGCCATCAGAACATCATTGTGACCGGCCCCACCGGCGTGGGCAAGACCTATCTCTCCTGCGCCTTCGCGAACAAGGCCTGCCGGGAAGGGTATACGGCCGTTTATACGAGGCTGCCGAGACTCCTCCACGACATCACGCTCGCCAAGGCCGACGGGAGCTACACGAAGCTCCTGAACAGGCTCGCCAGGACCGACGTGCTGGTGGTGGACGACTGGGGGCTCGCGCCCCTGACCGAAACGGAAAGAAGGGACTTCCTGGAGGTCCTCGATGACCGGCAGGACTGCCGCTCGACCATCATGACCAGCCAGCTCCCTATTACAAACTGGCACGACAACATCGGGGACCCCACGATCGCGGACGCCATCCTCGACAGGCTTTTACATAACTCGCACCGGGTGGCTCTCAAGGGCGAATCGATGAGAAAGCTCAGGGCCGGGAAGAAGGAAAACTTGACTCAAACTGACCAGGGAATGTAATATCGGAAACACCAGCGTCGCTGGCGCTCCGGCCCTGGTCAGTTTCAAGCGGAATGCGTGGTCAGTTTGCGGCGGAACGACTGGTCAATTTGAGCGGAATAGGCACCGTGCCTCCTGTTTTAGTGGATATTATTACTATATAGCTGAAACCACCCCGAAAAAAACATAAGTAAATCGAGGAGATTAAAGTAAGGTTTTTATTATCAAGGATTCTGATTTTTTTGTTTTTTTTCTAAAGTTTGATCATCCCTTGCCGATAATAAATGCATAGCGGACAATGGGGTATATGGGGAATACAGTAACAGACATACATTCGGGCGAGGCAGAAGAGGCGAAGCGCCAGGCGCTCAAGTCAAAGGTACTCGATATCTTCAAGGTCTCTACCGTTCCTACGGTTCTCAAGAAGATAATCGAGATAACCGACGACCCTTTGTCAGGGATTTCCGACCTCGAAGCCGTTATCGAACATGACCAGGCGATAGCCTCCAGGGTCGTGGCTGTCTCCAATGCCGTCTATTACGGCTTCCCAAGGAAGATCAGCTCCATCCACCAGGCGATCCTCGTACTCGGCTTCGAAATGGTTAAAGGGCTGGCAGTATCATCGACCATATTCAATGTCCCGAATCCGTCGACGAGGAAAGTGCTCTCTTCCCTGTGGGGGCACTCCTTCGAGGTGGCGATGGCCTCTGTCATGATCTCCAAAAAATCGGGGCTTGTGAACAAGGAGATAGCCTTTCTTGCAGGCCTTCTCCACGACATCGGCCGCCCAATACTGATACAGGTATTGAACAAGGAATATCTTGAGGTCTGCGCCTTTGACAGGAATTGCCTTGGGAGGGAAAAGTCTGTGTTCGGGGCCGACCACGCCGAGGCAGGCACCTGGTTTATCGAAAAATGCAAGCTGCCGGAAGACTGCGTGCACGCGATAAGGTACCACCACACGCCGGAAGCCTGCCTTGAAGATACCAAAACGCTCCCGCCGCTTGTAAAGACCGTCTATCTGGCCAACCTTCTCTCTACAGAGCAAAAGGATAAATACGCGGTCATCTCGCCAATGCACTCCGCGATAATGAAAGATCTCGGAGTTACGGCAGAGGAGCTCGACAAGTTCTCTGATGAACTTTCCGGTGTACGCAGCGAGATAAGCGCCTACTACGATTAAGCGGCGGCCTGCCGCTCCCTTTCCCTGAAAAGACGTCTCGCTTCATCCAGCCGCACCCCTGCCAGATCGATATTATTCAGATTAGCCGTGCCGACCCCGAGCCTTTCAGCCTCGATTATATGCTCTACCCTGTCATAGCCTAAAATACGCGCTCCGACAGTGTCCGCAGCGACGCAATCCTTGCTTGCTATGACGATGCCGCTCTCAAAGGTATGCCCGCCAATGGGGCCGGTCCCTGTCATGGCCGGATGTCCTACGATTATGCCGAGCCCGATGGGGAAGGTCTTGCACATCCCAGCGATGAACTTTTGTATGTCAGTGAAGATATCATGCGGATGCAGGCTTTTTGCCCTCGGGTGGCCGTAGTAGTCGGCGGCAGGATAGGACATCGAGATATTCTTCATCGTGAGGGTGACTGTGGCGAGGTGGTGCTCCTTGTGCTGCGCAAGCGATATGACGGTCTCATAATCCAGTACCCGTTCATTGACCATCACCTCCTTTAGCGGCCCATACTCAAGCGGCACCGCCTTGAAAGGGGGCCTGTTGTGGTCGAAGAACTCGACACCCTCTTCAGCGATCACCCTGTCGAGGCCCAGGAGCCTGAAGACATCTGCCGTCTCCCCTGCCCCTGCCCCGCCTGAGACGGTCAGCTTTTTAGGGAAATAATTTTTGACGTACCTTACGACCGCCCTCAAGGTGTCTGCCTGTGTGCAGGCGGTAAGGTCGTCCTTCGAGGCCCATGTGTCATTGGGCTTTATGGCGACATGCTTGCCGATGAAGAGCGCGGAAAGCCCCTCCATCGCGTCGAGGGCGCTCCATACGGCCGTTTCAACGTCAAGATTGTTTGCGATAGAGACCCTGCTCTTCATAGATAAAGTATAACATGGGCGAAGCCTTTTGGCTGGGTCTCTGGCGGAGAGTCTACTCTATAATGACGTTTGTCAGGGTCTTTTTAACATACTGGATGGATTGTATCCTTGATATGAGCACGTCCCCAAGGACCTTGAAGTTCGAGGCGGCCACAAGGGCTATGAGGTCGTATGGGCCTGTCACTATCCTCGCGTCCTTGACGCCTCCTATCTGAAGGAGTTTGTCGAGCACCTCTTTTGACTTTGCGTGCTCGCATTCAATGAAGACATAGGCCTCAACCGACATAGGGACGCTCCTCCTTTTTAATTCGTTATTCAAAACCGGAGACTACTACGTGTCAACGCTCGAGTATCAGGGCGACCTCGCTCCTGACCTTCTCAGGGCGCGTATGCTTAGGTACGCGCCTCAACCCTTTACGGTCGATGAAGCCCCTCTGTTTTTTCGTCAGCTCGCCGTAGATGAAAAGAAACCTCTCCTCTATGCCGGGGAATATCCTGGAGGCCTTTTTGCAGACCTCGATGCCGTCGATACGCGAAAGACCGGTCTCAGAAAGGACCGCGGCGTAGTAGTTTTCCCGGAGCCTTTCTATGGCCTCCTCGCCGTGCGAGGCGACTTCGACTATCCCGTCCTCTTTAAGCGCTGTCGCTACCTCCGGGTGAAAATCACCTACCAGCAGGAACCTTTCCACCCAGACAGATTGAGAGGCCTTTAGACGGAAGCTTAAGTCCCTTAAATGGGCGCGATCCTCAAAAAAACGATCTATCTTCCGCTTGTGTTTCTGCGCGTGGGCAAGTACCTGGGCGGCTTGAGGGAACTCGGCTATCCTTGAGGCGAGCGGGACCGTGATGCTCGTCCATTTAAGCTGTTCGCATTGGAGGAGCCCCTCGATAAAGGCCTCCTCCCCCGCCTCTATTGATACGCCTAGAAACGCGAAAGAGTCCTTCACAAGCTCGCTGAGGCCGTGGAGGCCTTCCGGGGCCATGCAGTTCCTGCCTGACCTTCCAATTTTATCTGCAGATGAAAGAAGGGCCCTGGAAAGCTCTGATTCGCTCCTGGCAAGCGTTCTTAAAAAACGCGCTGTCTCATTACCATTGCCGAGCCTTTTAGCGATATCACGGTAGACCCTGGCGTTCGTACTACCGAAAGAGGCCATCCAGCACATGAGCTTCAGCATCCAAAGACCTCGCGGGAAAGATACGCTGATTATCCTCTCTCAGGAGAAAAGTGTCAAGGGACTGAATTTTAGAATAGCAAAAGAAAAAGGGGCTACAGGCTTAAAACCCGTAACCCCTTGATTTTTCTGGCGCCCCCGAGACGATTCGAACGTCCGGCACACGGATTAGGAATCCGTTGCTCTATCCATCTGAGCTACGGGGGCTAAGTAATAGTTTATTTTGTACAACTACTTACAACAAAAGTTGAGTGCATAATCTTCTCAGAAAAAACAGACTATGTCAATCAAAAAAAACCGCTTGCCATTGCGATAAAACGGGCTACTCTCATTCAAAAATGAAAAACGATTGAAGAGCTGCACTCGCTCATGCTATGTTTTTACAATAAGTCGAAAATCTATAGCTGCTTTGTGTCGACCTCAACATATGGATGAGATAGTGACAGAAAAACCCGATAATCTTCGCAAAGCCGCTATAGCCGCATCTCTTCTGCCCGCCCTGGTCGCTTTCATCGTCTATATTCCATCATTAAAAAACGGCTTCGTGAACTGGGATGACGATATTTATGTCGTTCAAAATGAACGCTCAAAAAGCCCATGACCTGGGGCTTAAGCAATCTGAGGGTTATCTCGCTTATCTCCGCACCCTTCGACCAACAGGCGCCAAGCCTGCCAGGGGCTCTCTATAAACAGAGCGCTTCAAATCACCCTGTTTTTAATCACCCCTGCCGCAAAGGCCGCTATATTGTCGATGGTCGTATCAAGTATCCTCTGGACCGCTTCCCTCGTGTTGAAAGCGCTATGCGGGGTTATGAGCACGTTCCTGAGGCGCAGCAGGATATGGTCGGCCAGAAGGACGTCAAGCGGTTTTTTCTGGGCTATGAAGCGAAGGAGCTCTGCCTCTTCACGGATCGCGGGCTCTTCAGGCAGGACGTCAAGGCCGACAGCCGCGACCTTGCCTGTGGTTATCGCCCTTAAAAGCGCCTGTATGTCTATGAGGCTCCCCCTGGCGGTATTTATTATTACTACGCCAGTCTTCATCATGGAGAACTCGCGCTCTGAAAGGAAGTTGTCGGTCTCTGGAGTGGCTGGCACATGGAGGGTTATGAAATCTGCCTTCCTCAGGACCTCTTCGAGAGAGACATATCTGAACCCGACCCTTGACGCCAGCTCCTCCTTCGGATAAAGGTCATAGGCAAGCACATCCATGTGAAAGCCCTTTGCTATGTCTATGACGCACCTGCCGATGCTTCCTGTGCCGAGTACGCCTATAGTCTTTCCCTTGAGGTCGAAGCCGCGAAGCCCAAGCAGAGAAAAATCACCCCTGCGCGTCCTGTCGACAGCGTCGACCAGGTTGTGGCTTATCGCCAGTAGAAGGCCAAAGACATGTTCCGCGACGGTATTGTCGCCATAGGTGGGCACGTTCGCTACACTTATGCCACGCCCCCTGCAATATGCCATGTCTATATGGTCGTAGCCTGTAGAGCGGGTGGCGATGAGCTTCAGGTCCCGGAAGTGGCTTAGCGTAATGCTGTCAAGCTCTGAGTAGATGAACGTTGATATCACATCCACGTCAGCGTAGGGGCCGGCGTTACCGGATGTAAGAGGGTCATGCAGGAACCTCATGTCATGGCCCGAGTCGAGCCTCTCGAAGGCCCCTTTTTCCCATTCTTCGACCTCAAAGACAGCGAGTTTCATCTGCGTCTCCCGTGGAATCGCATGATTGATTCTTTTCCCGCTGTGGCGATATGTCAAGCCGTTTGCTGAAATGAAAAAAGGGCGGCTGGCATGAAGCCAGCCGCCCTTTGGGAAAAAGTCTCAGGCTTGAGCCTCGTCCTTCTTCGCTGCCTCTATGAGTTCGGAGACGAAAATATTTACATCCGTCGAATGCATGGCGCAAGCCATTGAAATGGGCTCTCCGCCGAAAGCCGGGCAGGTAAAACAGCCAGAGCCAAAGTGCCTTGAGAAGACCTCCTTTGTCGAGGGCCATCTGGTCGTAACCTCTCCGGTGGTCATATTGCCGGTGATCTCTGCCATCTTATTCCTCCTTATCTGGAAATATCTCTTTTAAAATATACAATGTTTTATCCTCTAATTATATGATTTCAGTCATAAAAACTCAAGCGAGCCTTTAGCGCGGGAAAATGGTCAAAAGCCCCTTCTTATCATCCCACTCGCCCCTGCCACCGAGGTCTGCGCTCAAGTTCTTCATCTTGGCTGCTATAAGCTCGGTCCTCGGCGACCCAGGCAGGCGCGCGCTGAACTTCTCTATTATAGTCGGATAAAGGCGTATAGACCTGACTTTTTTATTTACGTCAGCCACGAATATGAACGACTCGTCATTCCGTTCGCTCTCGTCAACAGCGTAGTCGTCTATGAAGTTCCCGGCGCCGTATATGATGGCTCCGCCCCTGTAGAACTCTATACCCTGGAATACATGGCATGAGTGGCCGAAGACGATATCAGCCCCGCTTTCAATGAGCCTGCGCCCAAACGGGATGTGTGCGCCCTGAGGGGTGTAGCCCCAGTTAGGCCCCCAATGGGCCGACACGATAAGGATATCCGCTTCCTTCTTCGCCGCGGCAGCCCTGTCAAAAAGGCCCTGGGCCCTTGGGTCGTCGAGGCTGGTCGGGACGTAGTAGACCCCGGGCTTGTGCGGCCTCGCCTCCCAGCCGGGCTCGTTGTCGGTAAAGGCGATCATCGCCGCCCTCTTCCCCCCGATATCAAAAAAGGCAGGCGCGCTCGCCTCTTCAATATCCACTCCGGCGCCGGCATGCTTTATCCCGGCCCTGTCGAGCGCGCCGATGGTATCTGAAAGGGCCTCGTACTCGTAATCAAGTGTGTGGTTATTTGCTAAAGAGACGGCGTCGATAGAGGCCTTTTTCAGCACCTCTACGTTTTTTGAGTCCGTGCGGAAATGGAAGACCTTCGGAGTAGCTGACCATGGGCGGCCCCTGTCAGAGATGACGCACTCGAGGTTTATGATCCGGGCCTCCGCCTCCCTGAATACCGGCAGTGTATTGCCCCATGGAAACTCCGGGGGTTTCCTCTGAAGCTCCCGGTTTACAAGCCTCCCGAGCATCACATCCCCCGCAAAAAGGACCCTCATAGACCCTCCACGGCAAAAAAAGAGAGAACATCCCTGAGCCTTTTAAAGTCTTGCTTGGCCTGGAGCGCTTGTCAAGGCTGGGTTATCCCGGCCGCGCGCCTTTTCCATGGAAAGCTGAAGCGTTTAAGGAATGCCGGGAACTTTATGTCGTCGAGGGCAGAGTATATGACGGGTATTACGACCAGGGTTATGATGAGGCACATGGCCTGGCCGCCAACGATAACGACGGCCATCGAGGCCCTCGCCGCCGAGCCGTCACCACTGCCGAGGGTCACAGGCAGCATGCCGGCGATGATCGAAAAGGTCGTCATGAGTATCGGGCGGAGCCTGACCTTGTTGGCGAGCATCTGTGCCTCATACCTTTCCATGCCGCGGGCCCTGAGCGTATTGGTGTAGTCGACCTGGAGTATGCCGTTCTTCTTGACGACCCCTATGAGGATGAACATGCCCATGACGCTGTAGATATTGAGCGTGCTCCCGGCAAGTATGAGGCTTAAGATGCCGAACGGTATGGCGAGGAATATTGATGACATGATGGAGAGCGGGTAGACGAAGCTTTCAAACTGGGCCGCGAGCACCATGTAGATGAATATGAGGCTCAGGACGAACGCTATGAGGAAGTTCTTGAATGCCTCGGCCATGAGCTTTCCCCTGCCAAGGTACGAGGTGGAGTACTCAGGCGGCATCTTCATCTCGCTGACGGTCCTGTTGGCGTCTGCGATGGCCTCGCCGAGCGGCTTGTTGTACAGGTTCGATATGATTGTTATCTGCCTTTCCTGCGCGTAGCGGTCTATCTGGCCAGGGCTTGTGCCGGGGGTAAGCTCTGCCAGGTTGTTGAGCTTGACGAGCATGCCGTCGGCCCCTGGAACGGTCAGGCTGTAGATGCTCTCCTGGCTATTTCTGTAGTCCTGCCTGAGCCTGAGCCTTACGTTATACTGCTCGTCCTTTTCCCTGAAAAGCGAGACCTTCTCGCCGCCGACCATGGTACGGAGGCTCGCTGCTATCGCGTCAACGCTTACCCCCAGGTCAGAGGCCTTCCGCCTGTCGATATGGACCTGCAGCTCCGGGTGCTTCAATGCCTGGCCTGTGTCCGTGTCAACGAAGCCAGGGATCGCCTTGAGCCTCGTTATGAGATCTCCCGAGTACTCGTCGAGCATCTTAAGCTCCGGCCCGCGAAGGACCAGGTTGAAGGGAGTAGCCTTGAACCCGCCTCCTGAGACCAGATTTATGTTCTGTACGCTTATCCGGAGGCCGGGGGTCCCATTCAAGAGGTCCCTCACCTCCTGCATCAGCTCCTTCTGGTCCCTCTCCCTTTCGCTCATGTGCTTCAAGTCGACGTAGATGGAGGCGTCGGTGACGTTTGAAAGATACTGCCCCCTTACACCTATGGAAGTAAAGGTATGCTCCACCTCCGGTATGGCGGCTATCTTCTTTTCGACCTCCCTTATTATCTCGGAGCTTTTATCAAGGGAAGAGCCGGGGGGCGTTTCCACTATGACCTCGAACTCGCTCATGTCGTCGTCGGCGATGAACTCGGCCTTGGTGATCTTCATGAGCGGGACTACTGAAAAGAGTATGCCGACAGCCGCTACGATGACTATCGCCCTGTGCCGCAGGCACCAGCCGAGGAGCTTTAAGTATGCCCCCTCAGCCTTGGTGTATATCTTCGATTCCCTGGAAGCGGCCTTTGCCTCCCGGAGCCTCAGAAATCTTGAGGCGAGCATCGGGGTAAGGGTGAAGGAAACGAGGAGCGAGATCATGATCGCGAAGGCGGCTGTGAGGCCGAAGCTCTTCCAGAATTTGCCGACAGTGCCCTGCATGAACGCCACCGGGAGGAATATGACGACGAGGGAAAGGGTCGTAGCCATGACAGCCAGGGCGATCTCCTTGGTGCCCTTTACTGCGGCCTCGAAGGGCGTCCTCTTCTCCTCCTCCATGTGCCTGAATATGTTCTCGATGACTATTATGGCGTCGTCTATGACTATGCCGGTGCAGACCGACAGGGCCAGAAGCGTCATGTTGTTGAGCGTGAAGCCGAAATACCTCATGATGGTAAAGGTGCTTATGATAGACGCCGGGATGGCGATGGCGGCAATGAGGGCGGTCCTCCAGTTGCGGATAAAGAGGAGTATTATGAGGCTCGCCAGTATCGAGCCCATGACAAGGTGCTCCTCGACCTGGCTTACCGCCTTCTTTATGAACCTGGACTGGTCTATTACGACTTCAAGCTCGATGTCAGTCGGAAGCGTGCCCTTTATCTCGGCGATCTTCTCCTTAACCTTGTCTATTACCTCGACGGTATTTGTTCCTGACTGCTTTCTGACAAGCACCGATACGGCGCTATTGCCATCGAGCCTCGATATGGACCTCGGCTCTTCCTCGGTATCGAGCACACGCCCCAGGTCCTTCAGGCGCACCGGCGCGCCTTTCATGTCAGAGACGATAAGCTCCTCGAATTGCGAGACGTCCTCGACCCTGCCCATGGTGCGAAGCCCCTGCTCCGTGGCCTCCCAGGTTATCCTGCCGCCTGGGACCTCTACGTTCTGTTTCCTTATGGCATCCCTGACCTTGGCGATAGAGAGGCCGTAGGCCGAAAGCCTGTCAGGGTCTATGACGACCTGTATCTCACGTCTCCTGTCGCCGACAAGGGTCACGGCGCCGACGTTTTTGACGGCCTCAAGCTGCCTTTTTATCTTCTTGTCCGCAATCTCGGTCACTTCCCTGGCAGAGCGCTTGCCTGAGACGACCATCGACATTATTGGAGAGGAATCCGGGTCGAACTTCTCTATAATCGGGGAATCGGTGCCTGGCGGAAGATCGGACAGGATGCGTGAGACCTTGTCCCTCACCTCGTCGGAAGCGACGTTTATGTCCTTTTCAAGGATGAAGGTGGCGAAGACCTGGGACTGGCCTTCGATAGTGGTAGAACGCAACTCATCGATGCCGCTTATGGTGTTTACGGCCTCCTCGATGGGCTTGGTTATCTGGCTCTCTATCTCCTCCGGGCTCGCGCCCTCAAGGCGTGTAGTTATCGTGACAGTCGGCAGGTCGACTTTCGGGAAAAGGTCGAGCCCAAGCTCGCGGTACGACGCGAGGCCCATGACCACCAGGCTCAGGATAAGCATGGTCGCGAATACAGGCCTTTTTATGCATATCTCATATAGCGACATGATCTCAGTCCTCTTTGGCTACCTTGGCGCCGTCGAATAGGTTCGGGAGGTTCGAGGCCGCAACCTTGAGCCCCGGCTTTAAGGCTTCGCCTTTTACTTCCAGCATACCCCCGTCCTTCGCGCCTACCTGCACCGTCTTCTCTCTGGCTACCCCGTTCTCGATGACGAAGACCTTGTTAATGCCTATGAAGGAATAGACCGCGGACTCAGGAACGAAGGCAACGTTGCCTTCCCTGTGCGTCGATATGACGCCCCTGGCGAAGAAACCCGGCTTGAGGGCGCCTTTCGCGTTCGGCACAGAGGCCTCGAGCTCAAGCGTGCGCGTGCGGACGTCTACGGCAGGGCTTATCCTTGTGAGCTTGCCGCTAAAGACCTTATCCTTGAAGGCTTCGACATTTATCCTGACCTCCTGGCCGATTGCGACCATAGGCGCTGATGCCTCAGCCACAGTCCCCTTGAATTTAAGCGTAGCGGTTGAAACGACCGTAAAGGCATCTGTCTTGTCCTTTAAATACTCGCCAGCGGAGATGGCCCGCCTGCTTACCGTCGCGTCTATCGGGGACTTTATGATGGTATCCGCGAGCCTTTTCCCGGCAAGAGCGAGCTTTGCTGCCGCCTCCTCGATCCCTGATTCCGCCTGGTTGAACTGGGAGGATGCCACCTCAAGCTTCGTCTTCACGTCGTCGTACTGGCTGGCGGAGACCATCTCCCTTTTAAAAAGCTCTTCGTAGCGCCTGTGGATCGTTTTGGCCTCTTCGAGGGTAGCCTTCTCGCGCTCAAGCGCCTTTAAGGCCGTCTGGTGCGCTGCCCTTGCCTGGTCAAGAGAAAGCCTCGCCTCGCGCTGGTCGAGGACCGCAAGGACGTCTCCTTTCCTTACCCTGTCGCCGAGATCTTTTCTTATCTCCCGCACAGTGCCCGAGGCCTCGTTCGACACTATTACCTCGTCCCAGCCCGCCAGTGTGCCGGTGGCCTCGACCGTCCTCTCTACACTCCTGCCCTCTATCGCGGCTGTAGTGATCTTTATCGCCTGGGCCTCCTTCGCTTGAGCCCCTTTGGCCTGCCCGTTGGGGGCCTCCTTGCCGGAACAGCCATGGAACGCAAGGACAGCAAAGGCCGTTATTGCCAATAACGTCAATGGAGATGTCTTCATACGGACTCCGGTCATATTATTCTTTAACCCCCGGCACGAGGGTGCCGGTAACATACAGAAGGTCTATCTTTGCAAGCTCCAGGTCATATACCGCGTTGGCGTACGAGCTCTGCGCCGATACAAGGGTATTTTCCGCGTCGATCACGTCAACTGTTGTAGCGACCCCGAACCTGAACTGCTCGAATACCATCTTGTAGTCCTCTTCCGCGAACGCGAGCTGGCGCCTGAACGATTCGACCAGCGCCTCGACAGCGCTTACATTATTCAAGGACTCTCTTATCTGCACCTCGATATCCCGCCTGAGGCCAAGCCTTCTAAGCTCCGCCTCGCGGAGGTTGCTGCGCGCTTCATTCAGCTCAGCCTTTCTCAGGAACCCCTCGAAGATAGGATAGGTGAGCCTCAAGGTACCGGACGCGCTCTCCTCCAGCAAAAACGTAGTAGCCGGCTCCTGGTCGCGCCAGGTGTAAAGACCTTCAAGCTTTAAAGATGGCTTGAACCCGGCCCTTGCGACCGTTATGCCTTCGGTAGCGGCCTTCTCCTCAAAGAGCCTCTGGGAATAGTCGTATCTCTCCTTTAAGGCCACATCCACCAGCTCTGCGGCGGGCTTCACGGCAAGAGGAAGGGGGGGCGGCTCGGAGACCGTAAAACTATCTTCAATGGCAGTCATCCTCTTAAGGAGCGTCTTCGCGTTCTCAAGGCTATTCCCGGATTTTATCAGCTCGGCCTCAGCGCCAGCCATTTCAGCCTCGGCACGCAGCACCGCTGACCTTGTTACCTCGCCGACCTTAAGCCTGGCCTTTGCGACGTCGAGCCTCTCCTCGGCGCGCCTCAAGGCGGCCTTCTTTATCGCGAGGTCTTTCTGGGCCTTGAGCACACCGTAATACGACCGCGATGTGTCGAGCAGCACACCCTCCTGCGCGCCTTCAAGCCCGGCCCTGGCGCTCTTTATCTGGAGCCTGGCCTGCCTCTGTATGGCCCACTCCTTGCCGCCGGAATACAATGGCTGGGTTATCCTCAGTTCAGCGTTGGTGCTGGACTTTGGCTGGATGACGAATGCAGCGGAGCTCTTCTCAGAGGTATACCTCGTGTAGCTTCCCTCCGCGGTTATGTTCGGAAGCACCCTTGCTATCGTTTTCCCGAGGTCGGCCTCGGCCTGCTTCATCCCCTCGCCGGCTAAAGCGACCCTCTCGTGACTGGCTACCGCGAGCCTGTAAGCCTCATCGAGCGTAAGTGTCCTTTCCTGTGAAAAGGCCCTGTCAGGCAATAAGGCGAGCAGCACCGCCGCGATAGGGACGGCGATCGCCGCAAACGCGCGGCCCGGTGATGGTCTTTTTAGCCCCGCCATGACTACCTCCTCTTCATCCCCTCGAAGAATATGTCTACGAATGTATCCGCGACCTTTTGCGTAGGCCTTGTAAAGCGTCGCTTGAAACCGTAAAGCTCCTGGACGATGCTGTAATGTATGACCATCCCGATAAAGGCCCTCGCGGCCAGCGCCGTATCGACCGGCCTCATCGAACCGTCGGCCACGAGTTCTTTTATATGCCCTTCGAGAAAGTCGAGGAGCTCAAGGGCCCTTGTCTTAAGGAAGAGTTCGGAGAGCGATTGTTTCTCAAGCGCGCTGTATGTGAGAAGGCGCAGGAATGACGGGTCCTTCCGGTGCTCTTCAAGCAGATGAGTGGCGACGGTCCTGAAGACCTCCTTGCCCTGCTTGCCCTTAAGGAGTGTCAGCAGGCGGCTGTCGCCCTCCGTGTCAGCGCACCTGGAGTCTATGATGGCCTTGTAGAGATCCTCTTTCCTTCTGAAGTGCTTGAATATCACCGCCTCGCTTATGCCGGCCTTCAGGGCTATCTCGCGCGTGGTGGTGCCGCGGAAGCCATTGCGGGCGAAGAGGTCCGCGGCGACCTTCACTATCTGGACCCTGCGCTCATCCCCGCTCATCCTCGCACGAGGCGGCGCTGGCCTTTTTCTGACCGGTTTTTCTTCCATGTCCTTCATCGTCCTGTCCAAAACAACTATGGTGAGTAAGTGCTCACTATCATATCATCTCGCCACCGATTGTCAAGCGGCAGATACGAAAAGCCGTCTGCTTCAAAAGAACGTTGACAGACGCAACTTAGTTGCATTAGAATCAGGGTTATGGCTGAAAGACTCAATGAGATACTCTCGGAGCTATCTGGCAGGGGCTTCAGGCTCACGCGCATCCGCAGGGGCGTGGTGGAGCTTTTCATCACGAACGCCCTCCCCCTTTCCGCCCTCGAAGTCATCAGCATGCTCGGGCAAAGCATTACTACCTTCAACAAGACCACCGTCTACAGGGAGCTGGCCTTCCTCAAGGAGCACGGCGTCATAAAGGAGATACAGTTCCCGCACGAGCGGGCCAAAAGATATGAGCTGGCAACAGGTGAGCACCACCACCATCTTATATGCCTCAAGTGCAGGAAGGTAGAGGAGATAGAGCTGGAGGGGGACCTCGAAGAGCAGGAGAAGAAGATATTAAGGTCGCGTGGCTTCCACGTGACGAACCACTCGCTCGAATTCCTGGGGATATGCCAGACATGCAGGTGGCAGGCGTGAAACGATACGCCGTCGCCATGGCGGTCCTGGCGGTCATCATATTATCGATAGCCGTCCTTTTGACGTACAGGCAGCCGGAGGAGCCAAAGGATGGGAAGATCAGAGCGGCGGCGAGCTTCTATCCCCTCGCCCACTTTATCGAGAAGACCGGCGGCGAGCATATAGATGTTCTTGACCTCGTTCCCCCGGGGGCGGAGTCGCATGATTTTGAGCCAACGCCAAGGGACATACGGAGGGTTGTCGCCTCGAAGCTCTTTGTCTATCTTGGCGCTGGCTTCGACCCGTGGGCAGAGAGGATCGCTCCTGAGCTTGCCAGGGCGGGTGTAACCACTGTAAGGATATCTGACCGCTTCACCCTGAAGGAGACGGAAGAGGAAGGCCACGAAGGCAATGAGCACGGCCCACTCGACCCCCATATCTGGCTCGACCCGGTCCTGGCCTCTCAAATGGCAGATATACTGAGGGACAAGCTCATCGAGCTCGACCCGGTAAACGCCGCCTACTACAAGGAGAACGCAAGAAGATTCAAGGCTGAGCTTCAAAAGCTCGACGACCAATTCAAGAGTACGCTTTCCTCATGCGCCAGAAGGGATATCATAGTCTCTCACGAGGCCTTCAGCTACTTCGGAAGAAGGTATAATCTGAATATCTTCCCTGTCACCGGGGTCTTCTCAGGCGAGGAGCCGAGTCCAAGGCGCATGGCGGAGGTTTCGAAGCTTATGAAAAACATGGGGATAAGATATATCTTCACCGAGCCTCTCGGAAATCCACGTACAGCCCGAACGATAGCCAGGGAGACCGGGGCGACGGTCCTGACCCTCAACCCCATAGAAGGGCTTACGCCAGATGAAAAAAAATCCGGCAAGGACTATATCTCGATAATGAGAGAGAACCTCGCCAATCTCAAGACAGCCCTCGATTGCAGATGAAAAAAACAGAGTGCATAGAAGTCAGGGACTTGAGCTTCAACTACAACGGCAACCCTGTCCTTGAGAATATCTCCTTCTCCGTCGAAGAGGGCGAATACCTCGGCATCATCGGCCCTAACGGCGGCGGTAAGACTACCCTTTTCAAGGTCATACTCGGCCTCCTGAGGCCGACCTCCGGGGAGGTAAGGATATACGGAGAGCCGCAGGAATCCTTCACCAGGCGGCACCTCATAGGCTACGTGCCACAGAGGACTACAGCCGAGGTCTACTTCCCTGCGACCGTGGAAGAGGTGGTGAGAAGCGGCAGGACCGCGCGTATGGGGCTTCTAAGGAGGCTTTCAAAGGATGACCTGACGGCGGTAGCGAAGGCGATGGAGATAACCGACGTGGCAAGGCTCAGCACGAGGCTTATCGGGCGCTTATCCGGTGGAGAGCGCCAGAGGGTCTTCATCGCAAGGGCGCTTGCGAGCGACCCCAGGATACTCATCCTCGACGAGCCTGACGTGGGGGTGGACGTCACGGCCCAGGAGAAGTTCTATTCCTTCATAGAGGACCTGAACCGGAATTTAAAGATAACGATACTGCTCATATCCCACGACATCGACGTAGTGGCGCACCAGGCAAAATCGGTCCTCTGCCTCAACAGGAGGCTTGTCTGCCACGGCTCGCCAAAGAAGTTCATAAACGAGGATTACATGCAGGAGCTTTACGGCAAGAAGGTCAAGTTCATCCTTCACGGGCACTGAGGAGGCCGTCTAAAGAAAATGCCAGAGATATTCGAGCTTGACTTCATGAGGAGGGCCTTCGCGGCCGGGATACTCATCTCGGTCATCCTCCCGCTTATCGGCGTATTCCTTGTCGTTCGCCGCTACTCGCTCATGGCCGACACTCTCGCCCATGTCTCGCTGGTGGGTGTGGCCATAGGCGTCCTTACGAACACGCAGCCGGTCGTCTCGGCGATCGCCGCGTCAACTCTCGCGGCAGTTGCGATAGAGAGGCTCCGCGGCATAAAAAGCCTCTTCGCCGAATCGATACTCGCCATATTCCTTTCAGGCAGCCTTGCCGTGGCGGTCGTCATAATAAGCCTGGCCAGGGGCTTTAACGTGGACCTCCTGAGCTATCTCTTCGGCAGCATCTCTACCATCGGCCCGGTAGACCTCTACATGCTCTCAGCGGTCTTCGTCGCCGTGCTTCTGGCGATAACGCTTCTCTACAAGGAATTTTTCCTGGTATCTTTTGACGAGGAGTTCGCCGAGGCTGGCGGAGTGAATGCGAGGAAGTTAAATCTCCTGATAGTCGTGCTGGCGGCGGTCACCATTTCCCTTTCCATGAGAATCGTCGGCATACTCCTTATAGGCGCCCTCATGGTCATACCGGTAGTGAGCGCCAGGCAGTTCGACCTGAGCTTCAGGAAGACGATATTCATCTCCATCGCCTTTTCGCTCTCCTCGGTAATATCAGGGCTCTTCCTCTCGTATTACCTCGACCTCGCCAGCGGCGGCACGATAGTCCTTATCGCCCTCGCATTCTTTCTCCTGTCATTTATACTTAACAGGCCCGAGTAGGCAATCCAGGCACTTCATGGTTTAGTCACAACAGAGGCCTTGAGCGTCACGTCCAGGAGCTCCCTGTTCTCGAAACGTTCCTTGATCGAGAGGTCGCGTATTATGACAAGACGGTCGCCGTGCTCCGCCTGGTAGAGGAAGTTTACCAGATGGTTCATGTCCAGAGCCTCAAGCCTTACCTCCACCGCCCGGTCCGTATATCCTGAAACGCCCTTCTCCTCAAGCGGCTTTATCGAGATTATCTTATCCTTTATGCCGGTCCTTTTCGCCATCAGTTCTATGGCCGAGACCGGAGAGACACCTGTTGGGATGACCTTTGCCGCCATCGTCTCGAAGGCGGCCTTCTTCTCGGTGTACTCCTTCCTGAGAGTATCCATCCTGCCGATATTGCGCTCGGCGGCGGCAACAGACTTCTTAAGATGCAGATACCTGCCGTATAGCGTAAACCCGACAACAAGGATAAGAAGCGGGATGCCCGCGTAGACGGCGTACCGATACGCCTTCTTCCTCTCAAATCCCATGAATACGTTGTTGAAGATGCCCTTTGGCAATATAGCCCTTCGTTCCATGTGCGTTTTACCTCAGATACGCGTTAATGCTGAAGGAGGCCCCGCCTTCGGGCCTCGCCCTTGTTTCATCGAGGCTCACGTCCCTGAACCGCCCTCTGGCGAAAGCCTCTTTAAGGGAGCTTGCGGCCTCGAAGTTAGAGACCTCTCCCTTTGCTATTACCCTGCCGTCTTCGGCAAGTGTAAGCTCGGTTATCCTGATGCCCTGCCCCTGTGGCGCTGCCTGGGCAACGCCATTCAAGGCGTCAAGCGCGCTTCGTCCCATGCCCAGCGCCTCCCCCTCCTTTTGAATGGCTTTGAGCCTCGCCTCGAGCTGATATACCGGGTCCGTAACATTTCTTTCCCCGGGGAAAAGCTCAAGGTAAGACGCCCTCAGAGACTGCCTGTAGGAATCGAGCTCAGCGGAAAGGCCGAGATATCTTATGTACAGGTCCCCGGTCAAAAGGATGGCAAGAAGGGCGGCAAGAGAGGCGGCGAGCTTAAGCCCCTTCCTCAAAGTCACCTTGTCCCTTGTATATTCGAACTCACCGCGCCTGAAGTTGACCGTCTCTCCCAGAAGCCCCTTTCCGTCGATAAGGGCCAGGGCCCAGATGAGGGCCCAATCATAAGAGCATCCAACGGGTAATCCCAGCGGGATGAGCCTTGCCCCATGGAATATCCCGCTTAGCTCCGCTTCATCCCACCCGGCATAGTGGACCTCGTCTACATCAAGCCCCTCAGCGTCGAGGAACGCGGCTCCGAGACGCACCCCGTCGAGCCTCCTTACGGGCTTGAAAAAGCGTGGGCTCCCGCCCTCTGTCACGGCCATGGCGCCGGGAAAGAGCAGCGCCCTTACCCCTTCCTTGCCGTAATCTCCCATGAGAGCCGGAATTGCAAAAAGCCCTGAGCCGACCCAGACCGGATCGACCCCCAGGGACTTGAAAAGCTCAAGGTAAGCGCTTATGAGCCTGCGTTCAACGGCCACGGCAAGGAACCTGCCTTCACCAAGCGGAACGGCATCGGTTACGACCTCGTCCACCTCCACGTGCAGAAGGCCGGCCAGCTCAAAGGGAAGGGCCTCGAGCACCTTCTTCCTTTCGCTGAAGGGCATATCGACTATCCTGATGGAGAGGTCCTCGGCAGGCACGCTCACGAGGACCCTCTGAAACTCACCTCCCTTTTTAACCCCTGCCTCTGTCAGTACCGCGGCCAGGGCCGCCTTTAGCCCGCCCTCACCCGGCGGTATCTCGGCGGTAAGGAAGGCGCGCTTGTCAGGGCTGACTCCGGCTATTACCCCGGCCCAGACCTTCTCCTTGCCGATGTCAATGATCAGGCTTTTCTTCTGCGTCACATCTCCCTCCAGTAGAGGATCCCTCCCCCGACCTGCACGACAGCCTCGACCTCTCGGATGACCTCGCCTGACTTTGCCCTCGAATAGACCCTGAAGAGCCTCGATGTGGCGGTCACGCGGTCCTGCAGGCCAAAGCCGGTCTTTTCAAAGCCCGGCACCTTCATTACATCTGACCTGTCCCTGAAAGGCGTTTTATTCCTGTACTTTATGATCTCGTCCGCAAGCTCCCCTGTCATCTCTTCCGTAAGGGCCATGAGCACTGTCCTTGGCGCGGTATTTATATTCACGAGTCCGTCGGGCACATAAGGAGTGATATAAGGCCCGATCGACCTTAATACTTCAGGGGTAAACCCCTTGACTAAAAGAAGTTCGTCGACGCTCTCCGGGTAATTATTCCTGGGCTTATACGGCTCCGCAAGTGTCATATAATAACTTTCCTCGGCCCCTCGCCCCCTTGGGGTGGTATCGCTATCTATCCAGTCAACAAGCTGGTCAGCAAGGGAATCCTCGGCCTTGACCACCTTAAGGAGCCTCAGGAAACTGCCATGCGCCTTTGGCTCCAGCACCCCGGTCAATGGGTAAGCTATCCGGGTTGAAAGCCTTGCCCTTTCGTCAACAGCCCTTATCTCCACGCTTAAGTCCTCGCCCACCGGCTGAGAAAAGACCATGCCGGTCGGGTCCATGACTATATTGGCGTCCTTTTTCAAAAACTCTTCGAGTCCAGCCCTGGCAAGGGCCACGCCGTCCCCGGCGATAAGGGCCGCCCTTGCCGAATCCCTCAGGTTCCCTGCCCTCGAAGAAGCGATATAAGTCCTGTAGATAAAATCTGTCACAAGGGTGGCGAGCACCGCGGTAACGAGCAGGACGGTGACAAGGGCAAGGCCGCTTTCAGATTTATTTTCTCTTAAAATACGCATAATTACACTATTTATATGATAATCTATCTTATCATAAGCCTGCCGGTCTGGACGATCTCCTCACCGGTCGGGAGGACTATCCTTATCCTTACGGCCCGCGGCGCAGAGCCTTCAATAGTTGCCTCCCATGCCTTTGACCAGTCCTTGCCGTTAAAGTAGCTTACCTCGAACTCTCTTATATCCCTTATCGCGCTGAATCCCATTTTTGTGCCCAGATACGGGTTCCATACCTCTTTTACCAGGCGCTTTTCAAGGCCGTCCTTTTCAATATGATAATTTACGGCAACAAGGTCGCTTGTGGGGGCACCAGTAGCGACCGGGAATGTAAATGTCGTAAAAGACAATTCCGAGTCCCCGCCTTTATTGCCGCCCTGGAAAAAGGTCCGAGTGTCTCCACGCCTGAAATAAGCTGACCTGACCTCTGTTGTAAATCTATCGATGAGCCTCCCGGCCTCTACAAAGCTCTCTGCCCTGTCCCCTGCCTTCCTGCCAGCCCCGGCAATGGAGAAGAAGGCCGAATATAGGGCAACAAGGAGGACGGCTGTAAGGGCCACCGCTACCATGACCTCTATCAGGGTAAAGCCGTTATTCCTGTTTGATGTACGAGACAAGGAAAAATGGCCTCCCTTTTTCACGGCTGACCTTGAGCTCAAGCCTTTTAATCCCCTTAAGCGCCGTATCCTCCTGGACAAGGCTCCACCTGTATTCGGGATACGCCTTGCCGAAGGTGCCTTCAAGGGCTTCCGCCTTGCCTCCAAGCTTTATCTCTTCCATCTTCTCAAGCCCCAGGGCGGTTGCCAGGACTTCATCACGGCTTCCGGAGGCAACGCCAAGGTGGTAGTTGAAACTCGCGAGCAGCGCGACCACCGCGCCCGAGAGTATCGCCAGGGCGACCATCACCTCTATGAGCGTAAAACCCCGCTTATCCATCGCTGACCTTTTTATCCGGGTCCGTAACCGAGGCCCTGCCAGTAAAGGGATTGTATGAGACGAGCGCCTTCCTTTTGCCGGAGACAAGCGTCACCTCGAAAGGAGGGCCCCCCGTCGGCGACAGCGCTATCGCCGCCTCTCCGCGCCTTACCTTGCCGAGCCCTGGCGCCGAGACCTCGTCTATCTCCACGCCGCGCCTGAGCTTGAGGCCACGGCTGACTGCCTCTGCCACCGGGGCGTATTCAACGCCGTCAGCGGATGACTCAACCGTTATGGCAGCGCCCTTGAGATCAAACCTCATCCGGTAATAATGCCTTGTGGCGGATGCCTTCTCTCCGAGAAAGACAGCGAGAAGGGAGAGCCTTTGGGCGTCTGAGTCCAGATAACGGTCTTCCAGGCCTTGAAGCCTGGGAAAGACTACAGCGAGAGCGAGACCTATTACGGCGATTACAGCGATAAGTTCCAGCAGGGAGAAACCGTTTGCGCGGGGTACGGATGGACGTCTTTTGCGGCTTGCGGCGGTTCTTTTACGGCCTCTGGCCTGTGGCGGGCCTTTGGCCTGTCTTCGTCTTCGTTCGAGCATAGCGAGTTTTCCATGGACCTGTCAGTCCAGTTTCCAGCTTTCGATATCAGCGTCAAACCCATCGCCACCGCGACTGCCGTCTGCGCCGTAAGTGACGATGTCATAGTCGCCGCTCTGCCCCGGAGACGCGTAGACATAGGGGTTGCCCCATGGGTCTGCCGGTATCTTCCTCTTTTCAAGATAGCCGCCTTCACGCCAGTTGGCTGGTATCTTCCCGGTCTCCGGCTTGGTTGTAAGGGCCTCAAGGCCCTGGTCGGTCGAAGGGTACGAGCCGTTGTCCAGCTTGTAGAGCTTCAACGCTGTCTCAAGGTTCATTATCTGAACACGGGCCTCCGTCACCTTGGCCTCGTCTGTCCTGCCGACTATCCGCGGCGCTATTATGGCAGCGAGGATGCCGAGGATGACGATAACGACCATCAGTTCGATAAGTGTAAAACCTCTGTTACCCTTAGTCATCTGGATATTTTATATCAAAAACCGCCTGATAACAACAGTTTAGAGACATGAGACGACCAGGAGGTCTTGAATAAGGCCCCATTTCCATCTAATGTTCAATAGATTGTGAGATTTAAAAAGCCGAATTATCTGTACGGGTTGGAAGGATTCTCTAAGGCCGGGACTTAAGGCGCTGGAAGGCTCAGGAGGCCTGCGCCTCTTTAACAGCCGACAGGAAGAAGATATAGCTTTCGAGCCTTTTTCGGGACTCCTCGCTTAATGAGGCAAAGGCGACGCCAAGTACTATCCTGCCTTCGTCTTTTACGATATTCTTCATGGCCCCGGAGAGCACAAGCTTATCCGAGGCGCCGGGAAGCTCCACCTTGATGGATGCCTCTCTGCCCAGCTCAATGGCATTGTAAATGGCATCTCTATTGGCGCAACCGGTTGTCTTTATCGAGCACCTGCAGCCTTCAGAACTTATGTCTATCAGGATAGCCTCAGCCTCACAGCCTTCCAAAGAGGCGGTGGCAGGCAGTATGCACTCATACCTCTGGCAGTGCCTTACCTTGAACTCCTCCAGGGCGTACGGATAGGCGATGACGAGGAGCCTCTCAGGCGAGGCCAGCAGGCCCATGACCCTCGATTTGAAGCCGAAGACAGTGCCTTTATAAAGGTAGCGGACCACGACATTCAGGTCCCTCAGCTGGTCGGTGCGCAAAACCGTGTCATGGAAGCTCAACATGATGTACTGGCCTTGCCTCATGCCGATAAAGTCGCACCTGGCCCTGATAGAATAATCCTCTATCTCGACGACGATCTCAGTGCCTTGCGTTATCGGCAGCTGAAGCTTCTGTTGTACGCTCTCTGGCATATCTTCAGTTTTCTCCGGGATTTGGTCTTATAACATGTACCAGCCGCAAATTCAAGCGTACATAAAGATGCGCGTATTTTTAATTCTTTTTATATACGATTTGCCAAAATCCATTCCTTCATGCCCTTTACTCCCCCGCCTCGAAAGCGTCCTGTATATGCTCTATTTGAGCCCTGCCATCCTTCATCTCAATGCAAACTACGTCGAAACGGATGTCAGGGTCCGTATGCCCGAGTCCTTCAAGATAAAAAGAGGAAGTTATCGTCATCTTCCTCTGCTTTCTCCCGTCAACGCTCGCGCCCGGCGGGCCGAACCTGTCCGAGCCCCTGGTCTTGACCTCTACAAAGACGATCGTCTTTCCGTCACGCGCGATTATGTCTATCTCGCCGTACCTGCACCTGAAGTTCCGCTCGAGTATCCTGTAGCCATGCCTCTCAAGGAACCCTGCGGCCTCGTCCTCCCCGGCCTTCCCTACAGCTATTCTGTTCACCTCTCCTCCGGCCCTGCGGAGATCCCTTTTATGACCCCTCTGAACGTCCTTCTGTGAATGGGCGTGGGGCCGTGGATGTCTATCGCCTCAAGGTGTTCCCTTGTCGGATAACCCTTGTTCGATATGAAGTTGTATTGGGGGTAGCGCCTGTGATAGGACTCCATTATCGCATCCCTCGCCGTCTTGGCGACGATGGAAGCCGCGGCGATGCTGACGCTCAACGAGTCCCCTGAGATAATAGGCCTCTGGCTGATGCCGGTGTTGATGGGCATGTTCCCGTCAACGAGTATCTTATCAGGCTTGATGGAGAGCTTGCCTACGGCCAGCTCCATGGCCTTGAGCGAGGCTTTGAGGATGTTTATGCGGTCTATCTCGGCTGGCCAGACTATGCCGACGCCGACGGAAGAAGCTTCCTTGAATATGTCGAAGAGGCGAGCGGCCCTTGCCCTGCCTGAAAGAGCCTTGGAGTCTTTTATCCCCAGGTCGAGCGGCGGCGGGAAAGGGAAGATGACGGCGGCTGCGACTACAGGGCCGGCCAGAGGCCCCCTGCCAGCCTCGTCAACACCGGCGACAAATCTGTACCCTGCTGAGTTGGCCTCTTTTTCGTGGATGTCCATAGGGGGTCCGGCAATAAAAAAGCCCGGCCTTTTGGGCCGGGCTTTCCGTTGCAACCGTTATCTCCTGGTCTTGATCCTTGCGGCCTTGCCCTTGAGGTCGCGGAGGTAGTAAAGCTTGGCCCTCCTGACGATACCCTTGGTAAGCACCTTTACAGACTCAAGCGCCGGGGAATTGACCGGGAATATCCTTTCTACGCCAACGCCGTATGATATCTTGCGGAGCGTGAAAGTCGCCCTTACGCCGCCGCCGCGCTTTTTTATCACGACGCCCTCGAAGGGCTGGACCCTTGCCTTGTCGCCTTCCTTGATCTTGACCCTCACAAGAAGGGTATCACCAGGGTTAAACGCCGGAATGTCGGTCCTGATAAAATCCTTCTCGATATCCTGAATGACTCCCATGTTATCCTCCGTGAATGTTCTAACCTTTTTCAAAATTTTAAGCACTAATTGTGCCTAAAAGACAAACAAATTGCAATAAAAAAATGAGCTTTTTTATTATTCCCTTTTGCCGTCCCGGAGCCCATCAAGGAACTTTCTATCTTCGTCGGCAAGAGACGCTCCCTCAAGGAGGTCCGGCCTCCTTCTGAAGGTCCTCCTCAGGGCCTCCTGCCTCCTCCACCTCTCTATTTCAGCGTGGTTGCCTGAAAGGAGCACGTCCGGGACCCTCATGCCTCTGAAATCTTCGGGCCTTGTATACTGCGGGAACTCAAGGAGCCCGGAGCTAAAGGAGTCGCCTTCGGCTGACTCAGGCTCGCCGAGGACGCCGGGGATGAGCCTCCCCACGGCGTCTATCATCACAAGCGCCGGTATCTCGCCGCCAGAAAGTACATAATCGCCGATGGATATCTCGTAATCGGCGTACTCTCTTATGCGCTCGTCATAGCCTTCATACCTTCCGCAGACCATGATGAGCCGCTTGTGTATTGTAAGCTCGCTTGCCAATCCTTGCGTAAAGCGCTCGCCCTGCGGGGTGGTAAGGACTACCTTTGCCGGCCCACTGGCCTTGAGCGCCTCTATCGCCTTCACCACAGGTTCCACCTTCATGACCATCCCGTGGCCTCCGCCATAGGGAGAGTCGTCGGTAGTCCTGTGCCTGTCGATGGTATGGTCCCTTAGGTTGTGGGGGACTACTTCTATGAGCCCCCTTGACAGCGCCCTTCCGATAACTCCGTGGCGGCAAGGGGATGAGAAGAACTCGGGGAAAAGGGTCAGTATCTCAAAGACCATCTTGGGGCATCTTTCTACTTTACTTATGGAAGCAGCCCCTCGATAAGGCGTATCGTTATCTTCCTCGTCCCGGTATCGACGCTCACTATGACGCTCTCTATCGCCGGGATAAGGACATCGCCGCAAGGGCCGGTCGTCTCAAGGACGTCGTTACCGCCGGTCGAGATGACGTTGGTGACCCGGCCTATGTACCTCGACTCGTCGGTATAGACTTCCATGCCGATGAGGTCGAAATAATAGTACTCGTCCTCAGCGGTCTCAGGCAGTTCGGACTTTTTAACCGATATCTCGAGGCCTACGAGCGCCTCTGCCGCGCTACGGTCATGGCACCCCTCCAGCTCGATGATCCAGCCGCCCTTGTGCTTGCGCGCCCGTACTACACGCCTGGCCTCGTGCCTGCCCTTGCCGGCGAGGATGACGGTATCCCAATGGATGTCGTCGAGTACGCCGTAGGCAACGGCCTTTACCTCGCCCTTAAGCCCGTGTACCCCGGTTATCTTCGCGATCAGGACGAGTTCGACGTCTTTATTCAACTATCTCCAGAACAGAGCGTTTCCTGAGCTTTGTCGATGACGCGGTGAGTATGACCCTTATGGCCCGCGCGGTCCTGCCCTGCTTCCCTATTATTTTGCCAAGGTCCTCCTTGGCAACTGACAGCTCTATTACGGAAGTCCTCTCGCCTACTACCTCTATTACCCTTACGTCCTCCGGATGATCGACAAGAGCCTTTGCGATGTACTCGATTAGGTCCTTCATGCGATGCCTCCGAGAAGTTCTGGTATAGGTACCGGCTTCTCCCCCTATTCAGCTGTCCGCCCTGTTTCCGTTCCGTTTCAGGCCGCTTTAGAGACCTTCTTAAGGAGCTGTTTAACGGTATCCGTCGGGACTGCGCCCTTGCCGAGCCAGAACGTCACCCTGTCGCCCTTGACGTTTACCTGGGCAGGCTCGGTCATGGGGTCGTAGGTCCCGATGACCTCGAGGAAACTACCGTCCCTTGGGGCCTCTGAGTCCGCTACAACGATACGGTAAAAAGGCTTTTTCTTTGCGCCGTGCCTGGTCAACCTGATCTTTACTGCCATTCTGCTGTACTCCTCCGTCTTTTTGTTTGTAGATCACATCATCTTCTGAAAAAGGCCCTTGAGCCCTCTTGGCCCAGCCTTCTTGAACTTCTTCATCATCTTGCGCATCCCGGCGTATTGATTGACGAGCTTGTTGACGTCCTGGACCTTGGTGCCGCTCCCCTTTGATATCCTCTGCCGCCTGCTGGCGTTAAGGACCGAGGGGTTGCGCCTCTCTTCCCTGGTCATCGAGTTTATTATGGCCTCGATGCGCGCTATCTCCTTCTCGTCAATACTGATGTCCTTGGACTTCTTAAGGGCATCAAAGCCCGGGACCATTGAAAGGATAGAATCGAGAGAGCCCAGTTTCTTTATCTGCTGGAGCTGGTCCTTGAAATCCTCCAGCGTGAAATCGTCCTTTTTGAGCTTTTGCTGAAGCTCTTTGGCCTGCTTCTCGTCAAAGGCGCTCTGGGCCTTCTCGATAAGGGTAAGCACGTCGCCCATGTCGAGTATCCTGCCCGCAAGCCTCGACGGGTGGAATACCTCGATGGCGTCGACCTTCTCGCCGGTGCCGATGAACTTTATGGGGCGGCCGGTCGTGACCCTCATTGAAAGGGCCGCGCCTCCCCTGGCGTCTCCGTCGAACTTTGTGAGCACGACCCCTGTTATGCCAATAGCGTCGTTAAAGCCCTTCGCCGTATTGACCGCGTCCTGGCCGGTCATCGAGTCGGCCACAAAGAGGACCTCGCTCGGGGAGAGTATCCCACTGAGTGTTTTAAGCTCGGCCATCAGCGCGTCGTCTATATGGAGCCTTCCGGCGGTATCGACGAGGAGGATGTCGTACCCCTTGAGCCCGGCGATCCTGAAGGCCTCCGCGCATATATCAGCGGGGGACTTGTAGTTCTCGCTGTCAAAGCAGTCGACCTTGATCTCGCTTGCGAGCTTCTTTAATTGCAAGACCGCGGCAAGCCTGAAAAGGTCGGCAGGGACTATATACGGGTTCCTGCCTTTTTGCTTAAGATGCAGCGCGAGCTTTGCCGTAGTGGTCGTCTTGCCTGAGCCCTGGAGACCTACCATCATGATGACGGCCGGCTTTCCCTTAAGCTCAAGGGCCGAGTCCTCGCCGCCGAGAAGGGCTGTGAGCTCGTCATGGACTATCTTTGTGAACTGCTGGCCCGGGGAGAGGCTTTCAAGGACCTCCCTGCCCATCGCCTTTTCCTTCACGGACGCGACAAAGTCCTTAACGACCGTGAAATTCACGTCTGCCTCGAGGAGGGCGAGCCTGACCTCCTTGAGTATCTCCTGGACGTTGGCCTCGGTCAGGGTGCCCTTCCCCCTGACGTCCCGAAGTATCTTCCTGAATTTATCTGAAAGTGACTCAAACATCGCTTTTTCCCATAAAAACGAGAACACGGCGGCTCTGGGGCCGCCCTGTTACAAGTATACCTTAAATATTATAATCCGCTTCACCTGATATTGACAGCGGATAAATGGCTTTTGGCTGACGTAAATTCTACAAATATATAGGATTTCGAGCCTGCATGTCAACACATCTTTTAGGGTTTTAAAGGCTTTTGGTCGATGGCGGCGGGCTGGAAGCGCGTCTTTCGATCGACCGGGCCATAAAACCGCGGTTGACGGCCTGAGATGTTTTTGTTACCCTGATCTGATGACAACTTCGGAACTTCTCATACTCCTTGCGCTCCTGACCATTGCCGCCATGCTCCTTAACCTCCCTTTCGGATATCTGAGGGTAAAGACAAGGAAGTTCTCGGTACAGTGGTTCCTGTATATCCACCTCCCCATCCCATTCATCTTCGTCATGCGCACGATGGCGGGCCTGGGCTACCAGTATCTCCCGCTTATGGTCGCCGGGGCGGTGGCAGGGCAATTCATCGGCGGCAGGCTCAACAGAAAGGCCTCCTGAGATGTCTCAGCGTCCAAGGCGGCCCCGCCGGACAGGGTCGGACGCGACTATCAGCTCGGTCCTTGACGCAACACTCGGGCACCTCAACCTCGGGGCGAGGCTAAGAGAGTTCAGGCTTAAGAAACTCTGGCCCGATTGCGTTGGCGAGGCCATAGCCAAAAGGGCCTGCCCTGAAAGGCTGATGGGAACGGTCCTTTTCTGCTCCGTTGAAAGCTCTCCATGGATGACGGAGCTAAACTACCAGAAGACCATCATCATCGGACGGCTGAACGAGACATTGGGCCCTGGGGCTATTACAGAGATAGTCTTCCGGGCCGGTCAGGTCAAAGGGCGTAAGGCCCGGAAACCGGAGGTCCCGACAAGGCCGCTTACCCCGGAAGAAGAATCTTTCATAGAAAAGACCACCGGTAGCATAAGGGACACGAGGCTTAAAAACCTCATAGAACGCGTGATGAGGATGTGTAAGTCGTAGCTTACGGATATTCGACCGTAAGCCCTCCATCCCTTCCGGCTTCTATAAGAAATAAACCCTCTTTGCTTCCAACCGGCAAAAACCTTAACCGGTTCGCCCTGAGCCCCGCCTTGCCGAGCCCTTCGAGCATCTCGGCGAGCCTCGCCTTGGGGTAGACGTAGAAGACACGTCCATGACCACCCATGAAATAGGCTGATATATCTATCAGGTCGGCGATACCGCCGGATAGCTCCGTCCTTGCAGCAGCCTTCTCCTTATTTGGGCTTATCCTCCCCACGCCTGCCCTAAAGTAGGGAGGATTGCTTACTACCACGCTGAAAGAGCCTTCCGGGTAGAGCTTTTTAAGCTCCCTGTAGTCGCTCTGTACTATCTCCACCCTGCCTTCCAAACCGTTAGCCTGGATGTTCTTCTCCGCTACAGCGGCAGCGCAAGGGTCTATCTCTACGCCGACGATCTTTCTTACCTTTGACTTCCAGGCAAGGATAAGCGGGATGGCCCCGGTGCCGGAGCCTATGTCGATGGCTGAATCTTCTTCTGAAAGTGACGGCAGGACGAACTCTGCGAGGGCTACGGTATCGCTTGTGAGCCTGTGGCCCGCCTTCCTCTGTACGAAGAAGTACGGGCCGAGGCTTTCGAGCGTTTCATCTTCCGCGACCCGGGGGCCCGTCAATGGCAACAACAGGTCTTGAGAGCCTTTATGCCGTGGAAGTTTATCGTAAGGCCGGAAAGGAGCTTGGGATAGAAGTAGGTCGACTTCTGCGGCATTACGAAGCCGGCGAGAGCCACCGCCTTCACCTGCTCTATCTTCGTGGAATTAAGGAGGAAGACGAGCTGGTTGTTGTCGTTTGAGCAGGCGGCTATGGCCTCGTCAAAGCTCTTTACGTAAATAAGGTTCTCCTGCTTCTCCTGCGCCTCCTGGGTCATGCCCAGTATCCTGGCGAAGACAAGGGAGTGGAGCACTGTAACGTCCAGGCTCTTGAATACATCGGGGATGGAGCCCCCGAAGACCTTGTCCATATCGTGAGACTTGATGGAAAGAAGGTAATATTTGTCCCGCGCCCTGATGTGCAGGCCGAGGGCGACATCCTTCGCTCCAGAGGCCTCAAGCTCTTTGAGGAACTGCTCCCTGACCTTCGGCTCATCGGTTGATTTATAAGGGAACTCGCTGATGTCGAAGTGCTCGGCGCATTTGGCGACAAACCCATCGGCGTCAAAGCCCTTGAGGCTGTGGACGACCCTGTGGGTCGGCCATATCGTCATCCCCTCGTCGTCCATGTTGGAGAAGTACATCATCACGTAATTAAAGGGCTCGCTGCCGGTGTAGTCAGGCTTCTTCTCCCTCTGCATGTTCCTGTAATTGAGGGCCGTCTCATACCTGTGATGGCCGTCCGCTATGAAAAGGGCCTTGTCGTCCATCGACGCGGCGACGGCAGAGAGGACCTTGGGGTCATCCACCCTCCAGACCTTGTTCACTATGCCGTCGTCGTCCAAAACGTCTATATCGGGCTCTCTGCCGGCGATCGCGGCGTCAAGGGCTTTGTTCACCGTAAGGGCCGGGTCTGAATAGAGTGAGAAGATGGAGCTGAAGTTGGCGTCGCAGGCCTGCATGAGCTTGAGCCTGTCGGCCTTTGGCCCTGAAAGGGTCCTCTCGTGCGGGTGTATGCCCTTGCCGAAGTCCTGCAGCTTTGAAAGGGCTATAAAACCCTTCCTCGTCTGCGTGCTTCCGTCCTTCTCAGTGTATGCCTGGTAGTAGTAATAGATAGCCGGCCGCTCGTCCTGCGCGAGCACCCCTTCGCCAAGCCACTTCTGGAAGTCGGTCGCGGCGCGCGAGTACCTGTCGTTCCCGTCCCTGTCCTCCGGGGCGGTCTTGCCGAGTATCAGCCTTATTATGTTGTTCGGGTGGCGCTCGTAGAGAGCGTCCTGCTTTTTCGGAGGTATTACGTCATAGGGCGGCGCCATGACCCTGGTAAGGTCTCCGACCTTGGCCGGATCGTAAAGCACACCCCTGAAAGGTATTATTTCAGCCATCTCATGCTCCCGAAGTTAGTATATAGACGCGGTTTTTTGAATTATAAACAATACTATCCCGGACATTATTTTGTCAATGGAAAAAGGTTTGGTCTCCTACCCTATCTCCGCCAGCTCAAGCCTCTCCTGCCACCTGGCCTTGAGCACTCGCTTGATGACCTCGCCTTCAGGGCCTGTAAGGCCGGGGTTTCCCTTAAGATAGCCGATAGCCTCTTCCCTCGCCTTCTTAAGGAGGCTTAAATCAGACAGAGCCCCTTCTGTCCGGAAATCCGGCAGTCCCGCCTGCCGTGTCCCGATGAAGTCCCCTGCCCCCCGTATCTTCAAGTCCTCTTCGGCTATCCTGAAGCCGTCGTTGGTCTCCTCCATGACCTTGAGCCTCTTGTAAGTGTCCTCAGAGTTCGTCCACCCGGCTACAAGCATGCATACAGAGCTGTTAGTGCCTCTGCCCACCCTGCCGCGGAGCTGGTGAAGCTGGGCGAGGCCGAAACGTTCAGCGTGCTCTATCAGCATCACGGTGGCGTTGGGCACGTCAACCCCGACCTCTATGACGGTTGTTGATACGAGTATGTTCAGGCGGTTTTCCTTGAAATCCCGCATGACCGCTTCCTTCTCGCCTGACTTCATCCGCCCGTGCAGGAGCCCCACCCTCCATTCCCTGAAAATATCGCGCTGCAGGTGCTCCTTCATGCTGGTAGCGTCCCTGAGGCTCAGCTCCTTCGATTCTTCAACGAGCGGATAGACGATATATGCCTGGCTTCCGCCTTCAAGCTCTCTTCTTATCGTCTCATAGGCAAACGGCCTCTGATTCTCTCTCAAGACCTTTGTCTGGACCGGCTTTCTCCCGGGTGGCAGTTCGTCGATTATTGATACGTCAAGGTCGCCGAATACAGTCATCGAAAGCGTCCTCGGTATGGGTGTCGCGGTCATAATGAGGATATCCGGGGATATGCCCTGCTCCGAGCGGAAGCCCTTTCTCTTGAGCTCTCCCCTCTGTACGACGCCGAACCTGTGCTGTTCGTCTATTATGGCCAGCCCCAGTTTCTTGAACTCAACATCCTTCTGTATGAGCGCGTGGGTGCCGATGACAAACTGAGTTTGTCCATCCCTTACCGAATCGAGCCTCTTTTTCCTTTCCGCCTTCGTGGCGTTGCCTGTAAGAAGAACGGCCTTTAAGCCCAGCGATTCGGCGTACCTGTGCGACAAAAGGTAGTGCTGTTCGGCGAGTATCTCGGTCGGGGCCATGAGGGCCGCCTGAAAGCCGGTCTCGATAGCGGTAAGAGCCGCTATGAGGCTGACTACAGTTTTACCGGAGCCCACGTCCCCCTGTATGAGCCTGTTCATCGGGTGCGGAGCGGACATGTCTTTTTTTATCTCATCGACGACCCTTGCCTGTGCCCCTGTAAGCTTGAACGGAAGGAGGTTTTTAAGCCCGTCTTCGAGCTTTCCATCGGGCCTGAACGATATGCCGCTCTCCTTTTTTATGCTCATCCTTCTCATGGCAAGGCCTGTCTCAAGGAGGAATAGCTCGTCGAAGGCGAGGCTCTTTTTGGCGGCGATCGGGGCTTCGGGCCCTCCTTCAGGCAGGTGGGCCTCCCTCATAGCGGCGGCAAGGCCCAGGAGGCCATGCCTCTCGGATACCCCGCAGGGCACCCCGCCTACCGCCTTCCGGGCGTACTCATCGACCACGCCCCTTACAATCTTCCGTATAGTCTTCTGGTGGAAGTTCTCGACCTGCGAGTATATGGGGACGATGCCGCCAAAGTCCGCTGAAAGGCCAGGCTCCTCGTCATGAGAGAGCACCTCTATGTCCGGGTGTATCATCTCCTTTTGCGCGCCGAACGCGGAGACCTGGCCGAATATGATGAGGCGCTGGCCGTTTTTGAACCGCTTTTTTATATGCGGGCCGAAGTTGAACCACTTGACCTTGAGGATGGCGCTGCCGTCGCTTACTGCCATCTCAAGCACCCTCTTTCTACCGTACCTCGCCTCTCCGATAGCGAGCACCTCGCCTGTGGCGGCCTCGCTCATCCCCGGGATAAGCTCGCGTATCTTTTTTATCCTGCTCCGGTCCTCGTATCTTATTGGCAGGAAATAGAGCAGGTCCTCGACGGTCGAAAGGCCTTTTTTAGATAACCTCTCGGCAAGCTTTGGGCCGATGCCCTTTACATAGGTAAGCGGTGTTTTAAGGGCGGCAAGCCTCTTTTCAGCCTCTGCCGGCTGCAAGGGCAATGGGGTGGCTGGATAACTGATAGAACGTATGGCCTCGAACGCCCTTTCTATCCGCTCTTTTTTAAGTGGCGCGTCAAGGCTGTCGAAGCCTGAGAAAAGCTCTCTTAGCTTCTGTATCCCTGAACGGGCTTCTGACGGGAGTTGAAGGGAAAGGGCCTCTGCGGTAAGCGATGAGATGAGCGGCTCCACCGACTTAAGCGAGCCGAGGTGCTGAAAACCATCCTTTGAGGCGAACCTCAATGGCTTGAGAAAAGCCTCGAGGATCTCACCGAGCCTCGTACCTTTCATGGCTACATCTCTACGCGGGTTATGACGCCGTGGAGCTTGTTTGTAGGGAGCTTATAGAATATAAGGAAGGTCGGGGTAAGCTTTTTTATGACAGAAAATACCTTCCAGAAGATGTTCGAGGTGGATATCTCCTCGAGCCCGTAGAATATGGTCTTCTCGTTTATCCCTGAGGACTTTAGTATCGCCTCGACGTCTACGACCTCCATGTATCCTGAGCGTATCTCGAAGACTCTGAGCCCCGGCGCCAGCTCCTCGCCGGACCTTGAGGATATCCCATAGGGGGAGTCTTCCCTCGTTATGGAGACTATCACGTTGTCGTGATATATGATGTTGTTCTTGAACATCGTATGGACGATGTACGGGGCTATCTCGTTCGCGTCCTTGGCGAAAAACAGGGCTGTGCCGTGTATCTTGGGCAAAGCCTTGTAGATCTGGTTGTAGCCTATGAGGAAGGCGTCCCTGTTAAGCGGCTTCAACGCCCTGTATAGCCTCCTTTGGCCCCTTGTGTATATGAGTATGATTGAAAACGGCAGCAGGGCTATGATGATCGACCAGTAGCCTCCGTGGGGGATCTTGAAGATGTTCGAGAAAAAGTAGATAAAAACTATGATCGAGATAAAGACTGAGACGGCGGTCCTGAAATAATCTCCCCTCCGGAAGAATATCCAGGTCATCATGATGCCGGTGACCGCCATCGTGCCCGTTACGGCAAGCCCGTAAGCGGCGGCAAGGCGGCTGGAAGCCTGGAAGACATACATGATGAAGAGGACGGCTACGAGGAGGAACCAGTTTACGAACGGAATGTATATCTGGCTCCTCATCTCGCGGGAGGTGTAATCGACCTTGAAAAGGGGCATGATATGCGTGGTGATGCCCTGGTAGACTATCGAGAACATACCGCTTATCATAGCCTGCGAAGCTATTATCGTGGCCGAGATGCTCAAGATCAGAAAAGGCACGTACAGGAACTGCGCCTGGCTGAAGACCATCTCGAAGAGGACGTTCTTGGTCTCCGGATGGGTAAGGAGGAAGGCGCCCTGCCCCATATAGTTGATCACAAGGACGACGAAGACCATGTACCATCCCTTGACGATCGGCGCCCTTCCGAGGTGCCCCATGTCAGCGTAAAGGGCCTCTCCTCCGGTGGCGCAGAGTATCACCTCGGAGAGGATGAAGAAGCCTGCAAGGCCATGGTCGGCCATGAACTTCATCCCGTAATACGGGTTGACACCTGCCAGCACACCTGGCTCGTTCATTATGCCGGCGATGCCAGAGACGGCAAGCGACGAGAACCATATGAGCATCACTGGGCCGAAGGCCCAGGCCATCTTCTCGGTCCCTTTTCTCTGAAAGAGGAACAGCACGATCGCGATGAGGCCAGCGATCATGACGATACCGGTCTGGCTCAGGTTCTCTAAACCCGGTATGAGGGTCGAGCCCTCGACCGCGCTCAGTATGGAGATGGCCGGGGTTATGACTCCATCGCCGACCAGGAGAGAAACGCCTATAAAGGAAAGTATCGAAATAAAGGCTATCTTCCTGCCGCCCTTGAGATAAGGGAGCAGGAGTTCCCTTAAGACTATAGTGCCGCCCTCGCCCTTTTTGCCGAGGGTCGTGGCAAGCCACGCGTACTGGACGGTGACAAGGGTGATAAGGGTCCAGAAAACGAGCGAGAGCACACCCCGTACATTCTCAAAGGTGGGCTCCAGGAGAAGGAAGATGACAGTAATGGTGTATATAGGGCTTGTGCCTATATCACCGTAGACTATGCCGAGGGATTTTATTATATTTCGCATGAGGCTTAAGTGGTCAGGGTCCTGCTTAAGGGCCTGAAATCGGACTTAAGCCCGTCATGATACTCCTGCAGCGGCTTGACGTCAAGCCCTCCCTTCCGCATCGCCTTGATGCCCTGGGCCGCAGCCTTTGCCCCGGCCACAGTAGTAAAATACGGCAAGCCAAGGTCTACTGAAGACCTCCTGATGGAATAAGAGTCGGCGACACTTTTGGCGCCGAAGGAGGTGTTGATGACCATGTCCACCTTCCTGCTCTTTATCATGTCTACTATGTTCGGCCTGCCCTCGGTCACCTTCAGCACCGTCTCTACGCTCACGCCACGGCCAGAGAGGAACCTGGCAGTCCCTCCGGTGGCCAGTATATTGAAGCCGCACTCCTTGAGCTCCTTCGCGACAACGGCCATCTCCTGCTTGTCCGCGTCCCTCACGCTTATGAATACGGTGCCCGAAAGCGGGAGCCTGTTGCCAGCCGCTATCTGCGCCTTTGCGAAGGCCCCGCCAAAGTCCTGGGAGATGCCCATCACCTCGCCTGTGGATTTCATCTCAGGGCCGAGGAGTATGTCGACGCCGGGGAACTTGATGAACGGGAAGACCGCTTCCTTGACCGAGACATAAGACGGAGCGACCTCAGCCGTGAATCCAAGCTCCTTAAGCGTAAGTCCGATCATGAGCTTGGTGGCGAGCTTGGCAAGTGGCACGCCTATGGCCTTGCTAACGAACGGGATGGTCCGCGAAGCCCTGGGGTTCACCTCAAGTACGTAGACAACCCCGTCCTTCACGGCGTACTGGACGTTCATGAGCCCTATGACCTTAAGCTCTTTGGCGAGCATGACCGACTGCCTCTTTATCTCATCTATCAGGCCCGGAGAGAGCGAATAAGGGGGTATGGAGCAGGCGGAGTCGCCAGAGTGGACCCCGGCCTCTTCTATGTGCTCCATGATGCCCGCTACCACGACCGTCTCTCCGTCGCTTATGCAGTCGACGTCTACTTCCGTGGCGTTCTGCAGAAAACAGTCTATAAGAACGGGGTGCTCTGGAGAGGCCTCTACCGCCCTCATCATGTAGTCTATGAGGCTCATCTCGTCGTAGACTATCTCCATGGCCCGTCCGCCGAGCACGTAAGACGGTCTCACCATCACAGGGTAGCCGACCGACCCGGCTATTCTTACGGCCTCGTCTATGGAGCGCGCCGTCCCGCTATTGGGCTTTCTTATGCCGAGCCTCTCAAGTAGTTTGTCGAACCGTTCCCTGTCCTCGGCCATGTCTATCGAATCAGATGAAGTGCCGAGCACCTTTACCCCGGCCTTCTCAAGGGCGACGGAAAGCTTGAGCGGGGTCTGCCCGCCGAGCTGGACTATGACGCCCATAGGCCTCTCCTTATCGACTATGGCCATGACGTCCTCGAAGGTCAGCGGCTCGAAGTAGAGCCTGTCAGAGGTATCGTAGTCGGTGGAGACGGTCTCCGGGTTGCAGTTGACCATGATGGACTCGACCCCGGCTTCCCGGAGCGCAAAGCTCGCGTGCACGCAGCAGTAGTCGAACTCGATGCCCTGCCCTATCCTGTTCGGCCCGCTCCCGAGTATGATGACCTTCTTCCTGCCGGTCGGGCTTGCCTCGCAGGCGAGCTTCGGAAGATCGCCGGTTGACACGTGGAAGAAGGGTCGCTCGTATGATGAATAAAGGTACGGCGTATGGGCCTCGAACTCGGCGGCGCAGGTATCTACCGTCTTGAATACCGGCTCGACCCCGGCCTCCTTAAGGGCCTTGCTCATGTCGGCCTCGGGAGTCCCTGTCAGGGACGAGAGCATCTTGTTGGAGAAGCCGGCCTCCTTGGCCTTCCTCAACATCTCCTTTGAAAGACCTCCCTGGCGCCCCTGCCAGAAGATACCTTCCTCGATATCGATTATCTCCCTCAGATTATTCAGGAACCAGCGGTCTATCCTGGTAAGCTCGAATATGTCATCGACGTGGAGGCCTGCCCTCAATGCCTCCGCTATGAAAAAGAGCCTCTCCGACCGCGGGGTCTTGAGCATGGCCCTGATGGCATCCATCTCCGCCTCGGTCGCCTTGAAGCGCGGCTCAGGCCTGTTCTTCCTTACCACCCTGTCGAAGCCGCTGCACCCGATCTCAAGAGAGCGAAGCGCCTTCTGGAAGGCCTCCTTGAAAGTCCTCCCGATGGCCATCGCCTCTCCAACTGACTTCATCTGGGTTGTGAGGGTCGGGTCTGCCTTCTGGAACTTCTCGAAGGCGAACCTCGGTATCTTCACCACCACGTAGTCTATCGTCGGCTCGAAGCAGGCCGGGGTCTTCTTCGTTATGTCGTTCGGTATCTCATCGAGCGAATAGCCTACCGCGAGCTTTGCCGCTATCTTCGCTATCGGGAAGCCCGTTGCCTTGCTCGCCAGCGCCGACGACCTCGAAACCCTCGGGTTCATCTCGATGACGTAGAGCTTTCCGTTATCCGGGTTCATTGAGAACTGGATGTTCGACCCGCCGGTATCGACGCCTATCTCCCTTATTATCCTTATGGCGGCGTCCCTCAAGACCTGGTACTCCTTGTCGGTAAGAGTCTGCGCAGGCGCGACCGTGATGGAATCGCCGGTGTGCACGCCCATGGGGTCGAGGTTCTCTATCGAGCAGACGATGACGACGTTGTCGTTACAGTCCCTCATCACCTCGAGCTCGAACTCCTTCCAGCCGATGACAGATTCCTCTATGAGTATTTCGCTCACCGGGCTGCACTCAAGGCCGAACCTGACCATATGCTCGTACTCTTCCCTGTTGTATGCGATGCCGCCGCCCATGCCGCCCATGGTGAACGAAGGCCTTATGATGGCGGGGAAGTTCATCGTCTCGATTATCCCGTCAGCTTCCTGAAAGGTCCTTGCCACACCGCTCCTCGGGACCTCAAGGCCTATTCTCTGCATCGCCTGCTTAAAGAGGTCCCTGTCCTCGGCCTTCTTTATGGCCGGGAGCCTGGCGCCTATAAGCTCTACGCCGTACTTCTCAAGAACGCCGGATTCAGCGAGCTTTACCGAGACGTTGAGCGCGGTCTGGCCGCCCATGGTGGGAAGGAGCGCGTCCGGCCTCTCCCTCTCGATTATCTTCTCGACCATCTCTGGCGTTATGGGCTCTATGTACGTCCTGTTGGCAAGGGTCGGGTCGGTCATGATGGTAGCGGGGTTCGAGTTCACCAGCACTACCTCGTAGCCGTCCTCCCTCAACGCCTTGCACGCCTGTGTGCCAGAGTAGTCGAATTCGCAGGCCTGGCCTATGACGATAGGGCCTGAGCCTATGATCAGTATCTTCTTTATATCAGTTCTTTTCGGCAACTAAAGACCTCCGGATTGAGTGCGGGATACGGCGTTCAACTATTGGCCTCCATCATCTCGGTAAACCTCCTGAAGAGGTACTGCGAGTCATGGGGGCCGGGAGACGCCTCTGGGTGGTACTGGACCGAGAAGACAGGCTTGCCCTTCAACGCAATGCCCTCGCAGGTCCTGTCGTTCAAGTTAATATGAGTGAGGTCAGCTATGCCCTTTAGAGAATCGATGTCAACGGCGAAGCCGTGGTTCTGCGAGGTTATCTCGACCTTGCTGGTCGTGAGGTCCTGCACCGGCTGGTTGCTGCCCCTGTGGCCGAACTTGAGCTTGTAGGTCCTGCCGCCGATGGCCAGCGAGAGTATCTGGTGTCCCAGGCAGATGCCGAAGATCGGCCTTTTTCCGATGAGCTTGCCGACGGTCTCTCTGGCGTAAGAGACCGCTTCCGGGTCACCTGGGCCGTTGGAGAGGAATATGCCGTTGGGGTTTAAGGCCAGGACCTCTTCAGCCGGGGTGGATGCCGGGACGACCGTTACGTCGCAGCCCGCTGAGGCGAGGTTACGGAGGATGTTCTTCTTTACGCCAAAGTCGTAAGCAACGACCCTGAACTTCTTTTTAGCGTTATCGGTCTTCGGGTATCCGCCCTTGTCAAGGTCCCAGAGCTCTCCGTGCCAGTCGTAGGCCTTCGCGCAGGTGACCTCCTTAACGAGGTCCCTTCCGACGAGGCTGGGGGCGGACTGTGCCTTCCTGACAAGGCGCGCGTGGTCGCCATCAACGGTCGATATTATGCCCTGCATCGCGCCCTTATCCCTGATGATGCGCGTGAGCGCCCTGGTGTCTATCCCTGATATGCCTACTATCCTGTTCCGGATCAGATATCCCATCAGGCTTTCGGTCGAGCGCCAGTTCGAAGGGAAAAGGCATGGCTCTTTTACGATAAAGCCCTCCACCCAAGGCCGGATGGATTCCATGTCTTCGGCGTTTATGCCGTAGTTGCCCTGCTGGCTGTAGGTCATCGTGACCATCTGCCCCTTGTATGACGGGTCTGTCAGGACCTCCTGATACCCGGTAAGGGAGGTATTGAAGACGACCTCTCCGCAGGCCTCGCCATCCGCGCCGAAGGATAAGCCCTCGAAGACCGTACCGTCTGCGAGGGCCAGTATTGCTTTTTTCAACATGCCACCTCAAAATATTAATAGATTCGGTTGCTTTAACAATTATACTAAGATTACGTCTTAAATACTACGGCCTGCTGAACTTGACGTTCCCAGCCACTATGGTCTTAAGGACTACCGCCTTAAGCTCTAAGCCTGCCCAAGGGGTGTTCTTTGACTTTGATTTAAGCTCCCTTGGCTCCACCTTCCAGCGCTGCCCCAGGTCGACGATGGTGATATCGGCCTGGCTCCCCACTGAGAGCCTTCCACCTTCGAGCTTGAAGACCTTTGCTGGGTTCGTAGACATGGCCTTCACAACCTGGCTGAGCGTAAGGATACCAGCCTCCACAAGGCCGTAGACGACAGAGAAGGCCGTCTCAAGGCCTATTATGCCGTTGGAAGCCTTGTCGAACTCTACGTCCTTTTCGATTATCGAATGCGGCGCGTGATCGGTCGCTATGCAATCTATCGTGCCGTCCTTGACGCCAATCCTCAATGCCTCTACGTCCTCAACAGAGCGTAGCGGCGGGCTCATCTTTGCGTTCGTGTCATAGCCCGAAACGGCCTTGTCAGTAAGAGCGAGGTGGTGCGGCGTTACTTCAGCCGTGACCTTTACCCCCCTCTCCTTCGCCCTTCTTATAAGCTCGACAGCGCCTTTGGTGCTTACGTGCGCTACATGCAAACGTCCTCCGGTAAGCTCGGATAGCGTTATGTCCCTTGCGACCATCGCGTCCTCAGCGGCGTTGGGTATGCCCCGAAGGCCAAGGCGGGTTGCGACCTCACCCTCGTTCATGACTCCCCCGCCAACAAGGGACGGCTCTTCGGCATGGCTTATGACCGGGATATTGACGATGAGGGAGTACTCGAGCGCCCTCCTCATAAAGGCGCTATCAACGACAGGCACTCCATCATCCGATACCGCAACGCAACCGGCGGCCTTTAGCTCCGCCATCTCCGTGAGGCGCTCACCCTTTTGCCCAACGCTAAGCGCGCCTATCGGGTATACCCGGCAGCCCGCCTCTTCCGCGCGCCTGAGTATATATCTCGTGACCGATTCGTTGTCGTTTACGGGCTTCGTATTTGCCATGCACATGACAGCCGTAAAGCCCCCGGCTGAAGCGGCCAGGCTGCCTGTCCTTATGTCTTCCTTATATTCGTAGCCAGGTTCGCGCAGATGCGCGTGGGCGTCAATAAAGCCTGGCATTACAACCTTGCCTGTAGCGTCTATGGCCTCTACGCCCGGGCCTACCTCGGAGGTGTCGGCCTCGGCCTTTTTTACCGATGCCACCCTGCCGCCCATGATGTAGATATTGTAAAAGCCGTCTATATTCTGCGCCGGGTCGACCAGTCGGCCTCCCCTTATCACAAGCCTCGTCATCTCGCTACCTCTGTATGCTCTTCCTTCGCCCCGCCAAGCAGGTGGTAGAATATGGCCATCCTCACCGCGACACCGTTTGTGACCTGGTCCAGGATGACCGAATAGGGGCCGTCCGCCACTTCAGTGGATATCTCTACCCCCCTGTTTATCGGGCCCGGATGCAGTATCACCACATCGTCCTTCGCCGCCTTGAGCTTCGTCTCATCGAGGCCGTAAAGCCTTGAGTACTCTCTTACGCTCGGGAAGAAGGACTCGCTCTGCCGTTCTATCTGGATCCGGAGCATCATCACTACGTCCGCACCCCTTATCGCCTCATCCATGCTTGAAGTGGCCCTGCACCCGAGTTTCTCTATTCCAGCCGGCAGCATCGTCGGCGGCCCCGCAACCGTCACCTCCGCGCCCATCTTCGTGAAGCCATATATATTCGAGCGGGCTACGCGGGAATGTGTGATGTCGCCGATTATCGAGACCTTCAGCCCCTCTATCGTGCCCTTCTTCTCCTTCACGGTAAGCATGTCGAGGAGGGCCTGGCTCGGGTGCTCGTGCGCGCCGTCACCGGCGTTCACGACAGGGCAGGCGAGATATTTCGAGAGCATGCCCGGGGTGCCTGAAGATGAGTGCCGTATTACGATGCAATCGGGCCTCATCGCCTCCAGGTTCTTGGCGGTATCCCTCAAGGTCTCGCCCTTTACAACCGAGCTTGAAGAGACCGAGATATTCACCGCGTCAGCGCTCATGCGCTTCGCGGCTATCTCGAAGGAGGTCCGTGTCCTGGTCGATGCCTCGTAGAAGAGGTTGATGATGGTCCTGCCCCTTAAGGTGGGGACCTTCTTTATCTCCCTCTCGGAGACCTCTTTAAAGGACTCGGCCGTAGCGAGTATCAGCTCGATCTCGTCCCTTTCGAGGTCCTCTATCCCGAGCAGGTCTTTTCTTTTAAGCCGCATCGTTTAGCCTTGCTCCTGCTTCGCTTCCGGCGCTTCCACCACGACTTCGCTAACGCCGTCAATCTCCTCGAGATGTACCTTGACCCCTTCTTTTACGGACGTCGGTATGTTCTTGCCCACGTAGTCGGCCTTGATGGGAAGCTCCCTGTGCCCCCTGTCTACCAGCACTGCAAGCTGTATCGCGATTGGCCTGCCGAAATCCATAAGCGCGTTCATCGCCGCCCTGATAGTCCTGCCGGTGAAGAGGACGTCATCGACCATTATTATCTTCATGCCGTCTATCGATATCGGTATCTCCATCTTCTTGAGAGACGGCTGGTCTTTTTTAATGCCGAGGTCGTCCCTGTAAAGTGTGGCGTCCACGGCGCCGGCAGGGAGGCTCACCCCTTCTATCTCCTCTATCTTTTTCTGGAGCCTCAGGGCAAGATGGTACCCCCTCGTCGGTATACCGAGGATGACGAGCTTTTCGGTGCCCTTGTTCCTCTCGAGTATCTCGTGGGCTATCCTGGCCAGGGCCCTGTCTATGGCCTTATCGTCCAATACTGTTTTTTTCATCGATTAGTTGGCAAAAAAATACCCCTGGACCCAAAAGGGCACAGAGGCAACAGGATTGTTTTCATGTGATATGCCACTTATTTCCCCGTTTTTAATCTCTCAGGATTAAATTAAAAGGGTTTTTTGTTTCAGCGCATGCTGCCGCTTGCATCCCTTAGCGGCTTATGCACCTTTATGTCGTAAACAAGCGTTTTACTGTACTGGTTGAAAAAATCGAGCTCTTTCCTGTAATGCACGGAGATTGTGATATCCTCCGCCTCCCTCTCGATCAACAGATTTTCCTCAGAGAGCGGGATGGACCAGGCCGAGGCCTTTTTGATGATATGGCCAGCAAGCTCCTCGTCCGTATACATGTGCGCGACCTTTGCCTCCTCCTCCACGTCGGTCTTGAGCATCAAATATCCGAAGTAGGGAGGGGCGAACATATACGCGCCATAGATAGCGGAAGCAAGAAAGAGCAGCCAGAATGTTGACTTTAGCGTGATAAATCCGGCTTTATTTCCCGGTCGTACGTTCACTTCATATTACATATACAACGTATAGACAGGACAGTCAATACAATTCTTGGGCTACCTGGGCTCTGTAACAGGCGCGTTAAAGGTGCTGGCGAAGGTAAGCCCGGTCTTCGTCTCTCCCCTTCCCACGCATACGTACTCGAAACCCATCTTCTTCATTACCTCCGGGTCGTAGATGTTCCTCAGGTCAATTATCCTTGGGGCCTTAAGGAGGCTCTTTAGCCTGCCGAGGTCGAGCTTCCTGAACGGGTTCCATTCGGTCAGAATAACGAGCGCGTCGCAGCCTTCTGCCACCTCATAGGCGTCGTTGCAGAACTGGACCGTCTCAGGCATCGCCTTCCTGGCGTTCTCCATGCCTGCGGGGTCATAGGCCTTTATAGAGACCCCCTCGGCAAGGAGCTTCTCGGCTATGTCCATGGCCGGAGATTCCCTTATGTCGTCTGTATTGGGCTTGAAGGCGAGGCCGAGGATGCCGATGCGCGCGCCCTTAAGCTCGCCAGTAAGCCCCTTTATCTTATCGATCATCCGCTCCCGCTGCTCCCTGTTGACCTCGATGACCGATTCGACGATCTTGAAGACATACCCGTGAGACCTGGCGATCTTGGTTATCGCCATCGTGTCCTTGGGGAAGCACGACCCGCCGTACCCCGGCCCCGCGTGCAGGAACTTGGAGCCTATCCTGTTGTCGAGGCCCATCCCCTTGGCGACCATGCGCACGTCCGCGCCGACCCTCTCGCAGATATTGGCTACCTCGTTTATGAACGATACCTTGGTGGCGAGGAAGGCGTTGGACGCGTACTTTATAAGCTCGGAGGTCTCTACATCGGTTATGACGAACGGGGTCTCTATGAGATAAAGCGGTGAGTAGAGGTCCTTCATGATGGCTATGGCCTGCTCGCTCCTGGCGCCGAGGACCAGCCTGTTGGGCCTCATGAAGTCCTCTACGGCAGAGCCTTCCCTGAGGAACTCCGGGTTCGATACCACGTCGAATTTGTGCTCCCCGCCCTGCCCCTTCTCGATGATATCCTCGATGAACTTTCCAGTGCCGACCGGCACGGTGCTCTTCGTGACGATGACCTTGTAGCCGTTAAGATTGGCGGCTATGGTGCGCGCGACCTCTTCTATATAGCTTAAGTCGGCGGAGCCGTCGTCCTTTGGCGGCGTGCCAACGGCTATGAAGATGACGAGGGATTTCTTTATCGACTCGCATAATTCCGTCGTGAACGTCAGGCGCTTCTCACTTATGTTCTTGTCGACAAGCTCCTTGAGGCCGGGCTCATAAATTGGTATCTCGCCCCTGTTGAGCATATTTATCTTCTCGGCATCCTTGTCAACGCAGGATACGTTCACGCCGAAATCAGCGAAGCAGGTGCCGGTAACAAGGCCTACGTACCCTGTCCCGATGACACAGATATTCATGTGGAAGGACCTCCGTTCAAAGACTATTTTTTTTTAGCTGGCGCGCCGTAACCAGCGGAAAAACACCTGAATTCTTGAGAGTTATCGCTCAGTATAATCTCGCGCAGTCCCTATGTCAAGAAAGCCGGACTTCTAAAGATCCTCAGCGGAAACTGCCTCTTCTCCAGCAGTCTAACTGCAAATAGCTCATGAAGAGGAAGGCGTACACAAAGATCCCCCCGAGGAAGTTGATGACATGCGTGAGCCTGTAAACGGTCTCAAGCCCTATAAGCGGCCTGCCAGGAGCGCCGACTGGCGCAAGCACCAGGTAACCGGACGGGGTCAGGAAGTAGGCCGCTATGTAAACCGGGAGGACATATGCGAAAAGGGACAAAAGCCTTTTCAGGCGGGCCCTTGGGCTTAGGCCCCCGTATATGGACGCGTGGGCGGCGAGGAATATGATAAAACACAGGAGCCCCAGGACTATTGCCTTTATCATCGTCTGTCAAAACCTTACGGATTCGTCTTTTTGGAAGGGCTATATTAACATAACTTGGTGGATTTTTAAAATGTTTACAGCGGGTTTTCAGGCGGGATGATGGGGCTTTCAGTACGCGTTACGGTTCACGAAGCCCTTCCATAGCGTTAGAAAGAGTATCTTGAGATCGAAGGCAAGGGACCAGTGCTCAATATAATAAAGGTCGTGCTCTATCCTTTTTCTTATGTCCGTATTGCCCCTCCAGCCGTTCACCTGCGCCCAGCCGGTAATACCTGCCTTCATCCTGTGGCGGAGCATGTACCTGGGTATGTCGCGCCTGAACTCTCTTATGAAGACCGGCCTCTCCGGCCTTGGGCCGACAAGGGACATATCCCCGCGGAGGACGTTAAAGAGCTGTGGCAGCTCATCCAGGCTCGTTCCCCGAAGCGCAGCCCCCAATACCGTGCGCCTCGGGTCCCCTTTTCTCGCCCAGACCGCGCCTGTCTCTTTTTCAGCGTCCGGGCGCATGGTCCGGAACTTCAGTATCTGGAAGGTATCCCCGCCAATGCCCATTCTCTCCTGCCTGTAAAGGGCCGGGCCCGGCGAAGTTGCCTTTATGAGCGCTAATACCGCGAGCATAAGTGGCCCCAGGAACGCGATCGCCATAAGCGAGAACGTGATGTCAAAAGCCCTTTTCAATATCATGTTCCAGCCGTAAAGGGGCGAGCCCTGAAGGTTGAGTATCGGCATGCCCTCGAACTCCTCCACCCCTGCGCGAAGCGTTATGAACCGCGCTATATCGGGTATCACCTTGATATCTACCGCCTCGTCCCCAATGCCCTTGATGGCTTCCTCTACCAGCGAGTGCTCGTCCCATGAAAGGGCTATAAAGACGATGTCTATGCGCCTCTCCTTTATAAAGCCCCTTATCCCATCGAGATCTGCGACGACCCGCACCCCTGCCACAAGGCGTCCCTTTTGAGCCTCGTCAGCGGATATGAGCCCCTCGACCTTGATCCCGACCTCCGGGTGGGACTCGAGCCTATCGAGCACCATCCTCGCCGGGGCGCCTGTGCCGACAATAACGGCGTACCTCAGGTTGTAGCCCTTCCTCCGAATAAGCTTGAGGGCTTTTCTGAAGAGAAGCCTCTCGACACTCAGTGCCGCTATATTGATGACAGTAAAGAAGACGAAGACAAGCCTTGAGTACTCGTACTGCTTGGCAAAGAATGTGAAAGCTATGAAGAAGAGCATCGACGCGGCGCAGGCCTTGACCAGATCAAATATCTCCGCCTGGCTATCTGTCCTCTTCGGGCGATAGAGGCCGAACCATTTGAATACCACCGCCCAGATGGCGATTATCGGGAAGAGCAGGAGGCTGTAGGCGAGGAAGTCCGGTATGCCCTTGGGTGTAGCGACAAGGCCGGATTGGAAACGGATGTGGAAAGAGAGCACCCAGGATAAGGTGATGATGACGAGGTCTGCTATGAGGAGAAGGCTCTCAAAGAGCTGGCTGTGTTTTTTCAGCATAACCGGTCCAGGATGTATGTTCAGAGTACCTTTCCTCTATGAACGCCCTCACCTTATCCTTAAAAACCGCCCTGTCAAACGAGAGCGCGTGCTCCCTTATCGCCGCCGGGTCGAAAGAACCTTCCAGGCGTTCGAAGGCCGAAAGCGCCTCGTTTAAAGCGGATGGGTTTTGCTCCAGGAAAAAAAGCCCTGTTGCGTTCCCAGCTGAACCTGGCGGCACGACGGTCTCAAGAGCGCCACCAACCCCATAAGCGACTACAGGCCTCCCTGAGGCCATCGCCTCAAGGGGAACGATGCCGAAGTCCTCCTCGCCAGGGAAAATAAGCGCCCTGCAGCCATGATAGAGCGCCGCGAGCCCCTCGTCATCCTTCCACCCTGTTAACTCTATGTTAGGCATGGCGAGCCGCTTAAGCCTCGCTTCGTCCTGACCGGAGCCAGCGATTACGAGTTTCCGCCCTGATGCGTTGAAGGCCTCGATGGCGAGGTCGATACGTTTGTAAGGCGCGAAAGCGGAGACTATAAGGTAGTAATCGCCACGAATACCCCTGAGGCTGAACCTGGAACAATCCACCGGCGGATGGATGACCTCGGCCCCTCTCCCATAAAATCTCTCGACACGTTTCGCCACGTGCCTTGAATTGGCTATGAAATGGTCGACCCTCGCGTTCGTGGACGAGTCCCAGAGCCTCAGGTAATGGGCCGTGGCCCGTGCTACAAGGGCCTTGACGCCCTTTTCCCGCCCAAAATACGCGTCATACATATCCCAAACGTAGCGCATCGGCGTATGTATGTAACAGATATGGAGCGCGCCCGGCGGCGGTATGGCGCCCTTGGCCACGCAATGGCTCGTTGAGAGCACAAGGTCATATCCCTTGAGGTTAAAACCCTCTATAGCCATGGGGAAAAGGGGCAGGTAGTACCTGTACCCCTTTCGTGAGAAAGGGAGCCCCTGAATAAACGAGGTCTCTATCCGCCTGCCCTCTATCTTTTTGGATACCGCTCCCCTGTCGTGGACAAGGGTATAGAGGTCTGCTGACGGGAAGATATCGGTGAGCGCTTCCAGCACCTTCTCACCGCCCCTCATCCCGGTAAGCCAGTCGTGCACAAGGGCGACCTTCAACAAAAACTCCTATGGAGAATCTTCTGGAGAGGCGGACTAACAGGATGTTGAAAAAGTCCTCCTGGACTTTTTCAACTACGATTTGGCCTGAGTGAACCAGTCCAAATCTTACAAATTGCTCGACTTTTCAAGTCTCGCGATTTGGCAATCCGTCCATGGATTGCTTTCAACAGCCTGCTAAAAGATAAACCGCCTCCGGTCAGAGTATAATCCGGCTTTTCAGGACGTCAAACGCGACGTTGAAATATTTTTAATCAAGGATTTTTATTGGAAAACAGAGATGAACGCGCGAAGCCGCCTGTGCGGGGCTTCACTGAAAAAAGCCACGCAGGTTATCACATAGGTTATAAGGAGGAGCGAGGATGAGATAACTTTTTTTGATAAGCCGTATTCACAGGCGACGCAGGCAACAAAGCAGATGGACTTTTCAAGTCTCTTAAGCTGACCTTAGAAAGCTGGAGTACAGGAGATCGCTCTCAGCGAGCTCTGTGTAGCAGCCAGCGCATTTTACCTCGCCGATCTTCTCGAAGGCCTCACGATATCCGAGGAGCGCTCCGCTTGGCCATTCCTTTGAATAGAACGCCGGATAACACGGGGCGACATTGCCGGTCGGGGTTACCGCGCAATAAAGTCTTCCAGCCCAGCACTCCCTCCTGTTCAAGCCCCATACCGGCAGTTTTATGTGGTCGAGGTACTCAGGCGAATTGACTATCGGAGCCCCCTTCTTTTTAAGCTCCTTGAGCCCCTGGATGGCCTTCATATAAGCCTTGCCCTCCGGTGACATGGAGCTTATCCTGGATACGTCAGATGAAAAAGGATAGCTCAAGACCGGCTGGAATGTCATCTTTACACCAAGCCTTTGCGCGTCGTCGACCATAAGAGGCAGATAGTCGAGGTTCTCTTTCGTGATAACGGTATTTGTCCAGACATTAAGACCAGCCATCTTGGCGGCCCTGATGCCTGAGGCGAGCTGCCTGTAGCTCCCTCCATCCCTCAGTTTGCCGTGCGCCTCTTCAGGCCCGTCGAGGCTTACTATGATGAGGTCCAGCTCTTTGAGCTTTTCCATATTATCCTCGAGGAGCGAGCCGTTCGTAAAAAGTGACGTAAAAACACCCTTTCGAACGCTATAGGAGGTGAGCTCGCCTATGTCGTCCCGCGTTAGCGGCTCACCGCCGGTAAAACAGAGCCTGCTCATGCCCATATCCGAGAACTCGTCTATCATCCGTATGGCGTCATCGGTAGAAAGCTCATCATCCCTCAGGCGCCAGATATCGCAGTACTCGCATCTGAAGTTGCACCTGTAAGTAGAAATGAATGTCACGGAAAGCGGATACCTTCTGACAGCCATATTCGACGCCGCCATCATGGAGCGGCTGCCTGCGCTACTTAAAAGGTCTCTCATTGACTGCACCTGTCCCGCTCTCGATCTTTACCGGCTGAGCACGCGCCTTTAATGCCGTACGAACGCGGGAGAGGCCGGCGGCGGGGATCGCCGGCCATTTGGTCAGATAGCCCTTGACAGTTGCTCTCCTTTTTCGAAGCCGGCCTGCATCTTTTTGAACTCATCCATGACCTGGTCTTCAAGCATCTGCCTTGTTGGTTTGTCGAGAGGGTGGACAAGGTCCCTGTACGTGCCGTCTTTCATCTTCTTCGCCGGCATGGCCACGAAATAACCGGTATTGCCCTTGATGACCTTCATGTCCCTTACGACAAAGCAGTCATCAAGTTTTATCGTCACGTAGGCCTTGAGCTTTTCATCCCCATCCACCGGAAGCACCTTGATCTCAGTAATACGCATCTTCTCTCCCTCCTTATAGTGTGATTCTAGGCACCTGCCCGGCACGCCCTTTGAATGCGGGCGTGCTATCCAGAAGTCTGTGTCGAGATCCGTATTGTTAGGATTTAATGGCTTGTTATTGCAACTGGTATGCCAAGGCTTGATGTAAAAAAATATTTAGTCTAATTAACAGGATGGCAAATCAAGGCGAAATGCTTTATTTGGATTTATGCACAATAATTTATGCACCGCACAAAAAATTGTGCATAAAGAGAACCTTTATCCGCTCTCATCAACGGATATTCCGTGATCGTGGAGAAGCCAATTTTCAAACGCATACCCGTTGACTTCAAAAACGCTTTGCTTTAATCTATAGCTCATGAAAAAACTTACATACAGTCAGGCAGGCGTTAACATCGACGAGGGCGCGAGGCTTGTAAGTCTCATCAAACCCGCTGTCCGGTCAAGCTACAGAAAAGAGGTGCTTGGAGATATCGGCGGCTTCGGAGCCCTCTTCTCCGGCAGGTTCAAGGGGCTTAAAGAGCCGGTCCTTGTCTCATCTACCGACGGGGTCGGGACAAAGCTCATGGTCGCCTTCATGGCAGACAGGCACGACACAGTCGGCATAGACCTTGTCGCCATGAGCGTAAACGACATACTCGTAAGCGGGGCAGAGCCGCTTTTCTTCCTCGACTATTTCGCAACCGGCAAGCTCGACGCGAAGAGGGCCGCGGATGTCGTAACTGGGATAGCAAAGGGATGCAAGCTCGCCGGATGCGCCCTCATAGGCGGAGAGACGGCTGAGATGCCAGGGCTATATAAAACAGGCGAATACGACCTCGCCGGTTTTGCCGTGGGTGTGGCGGACAAAAAAAAGCTCATCGACGGCTCGAAGATAAGGCCCGGTGACAGGGTCATTGGCCTTGCCTCAAGCGGCCTTCACAGCAACGGCTTTTCGCTGGCGAGGAAGGTCATATTCGATATCCTGAAGCTTAAGGTAAAAGACAGGCCGAAGGGCTTTACCACCGATATAGGCTCGGTCCTCCTTGCCCCCACCCGTATATACGTAAAACCGGTCCTCAAGCTCATGAAAGAGCACGACGTGCTCGGCATGGCCCATATCACAGGCGGCGGCTTTACAGACAATATCCCCAGGGTTCTTCCTGACGGGGTATCAGTGGTAATAGAAAATGGCTCATGGCCCGTCCCTCCGATATTCAGACTCATAAAGGAAGGCGGCTCGATAGAGACTGGAGAGATGCTCCGCACCTTCAACTGCGGCATAGGCCTTATCCTCATAGTCAGGGCAAAGGACGAGAAAGCCGTCCTCATAAGGCTCAAGGCCCTCAAGGAAAAGGCCTTTACCATCGGCGAGGTCGCCCGCCGCAGGGGCAAAGGCCCACAGGTAGAGTTCACAGGAAAATCGGGTATATTGTAATGGTCGCTATAGGGGTGCTTGTCTCAGGCAGCGGGACGAATCTCCAGTCGATAATAGAAGCAGTTGAAAAAGGCAAGCTCGACGCCTCAATAAAGGTCGTCATAAGTAACATTGCCGATGCCTTCGCCCTCGAGCGCGCCAGAAAACACGGCATCCCCACGGCGGTCATACGGGTAAAGGACTTCCCCGAAAGAGAGGCCTATGACGCCGAAGTCGTCCGTGTCCTTAAGGAGCACGGCGTAGAGCTTGTCGCGCTCGCCGGGTTCATGAGGATAATATCGAGGGTCCTCCTTGACGCCTATCACATGAGGATAATGAACATACACCCCTCCCTTCTCCCGTCGTTCCCGGGCCTTGAGGTCCAGAAAGCGGCCCTCGACTATGGCGTAAAGTTCTCAGGCTGCACCGTCCACTTCGTCGACGGCGGACTCGACAGCGGCCCGATCATAATACAGGCTGTAGTGCCTGTAAAAGACGAGGACACAGTTGAGTCGCTTTCAAAGAGGATACTCGCCGAAGAGCACAGGATTTACCCGCAGGCGATACAGCTATTCTCAGAGGGCAGATTAGAGGTCAGGGGCCGGAGGGTATTCGTACGAAAGAGCGAGGCCCCCTCCGGGACGATGGAAAACCCCAGGGCTGCTACCTTTTAGGGGCGCAAAACATTATTCCAATGTACAACGGACCTGTCATCGTAAGCGCCTGCCTTCTGGGACTCAGGACCCGGTATGACGGCAGCGACGCCTGCAACACGGAGGCGATAACGCTCCTTGAAGGGCGCCAGGCGATACCGGTCTGCCCGGAGCAGCTCGGCGGCCTGCCCACGCCGAGGCCGGCTGCACAGATAGCCCAGGGAGACGGGATCGAGGTGCTTGCTGGCGCGGCAAGGGTCATCGACGAGTTCGGCCAGGACGTTACCGTACAGTTCATGAAGGGCGCGATGGACGTACTGCAGATAGCAAGGCTTACAGGCGCGAATGAGGCTTTCCTCAAGGAGAAGAGCCCGTCCTGCGGCGTCGGCTCCATCTGCAGGAACAGCCATTGCGTAAACGGCATAGGGGTCACGGCTGCCCTGTTAAAGCGCGAAGGGCTTATCATACGGGGATTTTAGGCCTGTTTGACGGCTCAAGGCTATTTCAAAAGGAGGAGCGATGAGGATCACATGGCAGGGGCACTCCTGTTTTATCATTGAGGCCGATGGCAAGCGCGTCATAATCGACCCGTTCCTTAACGGCAACCCGCTTGCGAAGATAAAGCCTTCGGAAATCAAGGTAGATGCCGTGCTTGTAACCCACGGCCACTCAGACCACCTTGGCGACGCGATAGAGATATCGAAGGCCAACAAGGCCCCTGTCATAGGGACCTTCGAGCTCGTGAACTACTGTACCGAAAGGGGCGCGACAGGCCACCCTATGCACATAGGCGGGAGCTACACATTCCCATTCGGCCGGGTGAAGCTGACGATAGCCCACCACGGCTCCACAACCGATACCGGCCCGGTCGGGAACCCATGCGGCTTGATAGTCAGCATGGGCGGCAAGACGATCTATCACGCGGGCGACACCGGCCTCTTCTCCGACATGGCCCTCATTGGGGAGATAAATCCCATCGACTGCGCCCTGCTGCCGATTGGCGACAACTTCACCATGGGCATAGAGGACGCGATAAGGGCCGTTGGCTTCCTTAAGCCTGCTGCCGTCGTCCCGATGCACTACAATACCTTTGACATGATAAGGCAGGACCCGGAGATATTCCGAAAAGGGCTTGCGGGAAAGCCGGTGGATGTCAAGGTGATGAAGCCGGGTGAGAGTATAGATATCTGATACCGCCTTTTGAAGACGACGCCGCAGATTGGCCTTATTTCATGCCTGTTACGGTGAATCTGCCTACATACCAGTAATACTTCACGAACTCGACAGCCAAAAGGCCCAGGCTCTTGCCGCTCCACCACCTCTCACCGTCGAAGTTGGGGGTCGAGATGGAGTAGGCCTCGGTCCTCATGTCAGGCATTACCATGGTAAAGGTGTAATAGGCCCTCTTCATGTGATAGCCGGAGGTAATAAGCACCATCGACTTAAGCCCCCTCTCCTCCATTATCTTCCTCACCTCTATGGCGTTCTCATAGGTGCTGGTCGATTGCTTCTCAAGGATTATCTTCGAGCGCTCGACCTTGTTTATCCTGTTGAGGAATATGGCGTCGAGGTCGGCGTCCTCATGCACTCCGCTCAATATAAGAAGGCCGGCCTTACCCTTCCTGAACTGGGCAAGCCCTTCTTCCGTACGCCCCCTCCCCCCGGTAAGGACGACTATCGCGTCGGCAACGGATATGGCAGGCCTGTAAGCCCTCGTATCGTGGACGAAATCGAGGAAAAGGATGAGGAGAGCGGCAAGCAAGGCCGTGGCCGCGATAAGCTGTATTTTGCTCAGGTTTTTCATATGTCTAAAGGTTTTCGTCAGAAAACCATTTTACTTTACTTTTTTTTAAAAAAAACTTGCAAAAGGATTGCGGTTATGCTAAAAATTACAATTCAAATCTTTTCGGAGGTAATCCCGTGGCAGCCACATGTGAGATATGCGGAAAGGGCCCGTCATTCGGAAATAACGTAAGCCATGCCAACAACAAGACCAAGCGGAGGTGGAACCCCAACCTCCAGCCGGTCAAGGCCATCAGGAACGGCAAGGTCAAGAAGATAAAGGCTTGCAGCAGGTGCATCCGTACAGGGGCCGTTGTAAAGGCCGCCTAAATACGCCTGTTTCCTCTCAGGCCTGCCGTGAACCCGGCAGGCCTTTTTTATTCCTCGTCGCCCGCAACGGCTATGGCGTCTATCTCGACCTCGACTCCCTTTGGCAGGGCGCTGACCTCTACGGTCGCCCTCGCCGGGTAAGGCGGCGTGAAGAACTCTCCGTAGATGCCGTTCATCTCGCCGAACTTCGAGAGGTCTTTGAGATAGACGGTGGTCTTGACCACGTCCTTCATGCTCGCCCCGGCCTCTTCAAGGACCGCCTGCAGGTTCTTAAGCACCTGCCTGGTCTGCGGCCCTATGTCAGCCGACAATACCTCTCCGGAGGACGGCTCAACAGGTATCTGCCCTGAGAGGAAGAGGAACCTCCCTATCCTCACCCCCTGCGAATAGGGGCCGATGGCGCCGGGCGCCTTTTCAGTCCTTAGCTCTTCCTTCTTCATAGCCACTCCGATGGGTTATTGATATCAGCAGCCTGCTCAGGATACGCTTTCAGCCTCAGACTCCCTTGCTTTAAGCGCTTTAATCCTTTCGACCTTTGATACCTTCTTTATCTTTTTCAGGGCCGAGATGATGGTCTTAAGGTGGTTCGCGTCGCTCACCTCGACCTCGAAGGTGCATATCGCCTTGTTGTCCTGGTCTGTCCTTATGTCGGCGCTCGTTATGTTGGCGTCCGCAGTCTTTATGGCGTTGGTCATCTCGGCCAGGAGGCCCTTCTCGTTCCTTGAGACTACCTGGATGGATACCGGCCTCATCGACCTGGCCTTCTTGTCCCAGGCCACCTCTATCCTCCTGTCCCTGTCTATGTGCAGGAGGTTCGGACAACCTGTGGCATGGACCGACACGCCCTGGCCGTGTGTTATGAAGCCCTCTATCTCGTCTCCGGGAAGCGGGTTGCAGCACCCGGCGAACCTTACCAGCACGTCCTCCACGCCCCTTACTATGATGGCGCTCCTGTCCTTCTCGGCGGGCTTCCACTTGTCGAACATTCTCTTGAAGGAGAACTTCTGGCTCTCTTTGAGCTTATCCGGCGGCAGGAGCTTGCCCAACACCTGATTGATGGATATCCTGCCATAGCCGACCGAGGCGTACAACGAGTCGGTCCCCTGCATCCCCATACCCGATGCTATCTTTTCAAGGTCGTCGGATTTAAGCACCTTACCAGGCTCAAGGCCGTGCCTGGATATCTCCTTTTCCAGTATATCCCTTCCGAGAGTAATGGACTTTGCCCTCTCCTCGGTCTTTATCCACTGCCGTATCCTGGCCTTTGCCCTGGAGCTAACGACGAACTTTAGCCAGTCCTTGGACGGGTGATGGTTCTGGGTCGTGATTATCTCAACTATGTCCCCGTTCCTGAGCTTGTACTTAAGCGGCACCATCCTGCCGTTGGCCTTGGAGCCAGAGCACCTGTTGCCTATGTCCGTATGGACAGAGTAGGCGAAGTCGATAGGTGTAGCGCCCAGCGGGAACTGCTTTATGTCGCCCTTGGGGGTAAAGACGAAGACCTCCTCCGGGAAAAGCCCGACCTTAAGAGAGTCCATGAACTCTTCCGAGTCCTTCAGGTCCCTCTGGAACTCAAGGAGCTGGCGGAGCCACGCGAAGCTCCTGTCGTCCTTGCCCTTCTCACCCTCCCTGCCTTCCTTGTACTTCCAGTGGGCTGCTATGCCGTACTCGGCGACCCTGTGCATCTCCTCGGTCCGTATCTGCACCTCCATCCTCACCCCGAACGGGCCTACTACCGTGGTATGGAGGGACTGATACATGTTGAGCTTGGGTATGGCGATATAGTCCTTGAACCTGCCCGGCACCGGCTTCCAGGTAGAGTGGATGATGCCCAGGACACCGTAGCAGTCTTTCAAAGACTTAACTATGACCCTGAATGCCATGATGTCGTAGATCTTGTCGAACTCTACGTCCTGCTCCTTCATCTTCTTATAGATGCTGGTCAGGTGCTTCGGCCTCCCGGAGACATCTCCTTCTACCCCGTGCTCCCTGAGCCTGTCCTCTATCTGCTCCTTGACGGTGCCGATGAAGTTTTCCTTTACGTTTATGGCCGCGGCGAGCTTGTCTTTTAAGTCCTTGTACCTCTCCGGCTCAAGGTACATGAAGGCCAGGTCCTCAAGCTCGGTCTTTATCCAGCCTATGCCGAGCCTGTTTGCCAAAGGCGCGTAGATATCGAGCGTTTCCTGTGCGATCTTCCTCTGTTTGGCTGGCGGTAGCGCCCCGAGGGTCCGCATATTATGGAGCCTGTCGGCAAGCTTTATGAGGATGACCCTGATGTCCCGGCCCATGGCAAGGATCATCTTTCGAAAGTTCTCGGCCTCGCGGTCTGCCTTCTTCTCGAAGGTCATCTTGCTCAACTTGGTAAGTCCGTCGACAAGGCCGGCTATCTCGGCCCCGAAAAGCTCCTCTATCCTCTCTATGGTGGTATGGGTGTCCTCGACGGTATCGTGCAAAAGCCCCGTGGCGACGCTCTGGACGTCCATCTTAAGGTCCGCGAGGATCTTCGCGACCTCCAGCGGGTGGGTAAGGTACGGCTCCCCGGACTGCCTTATCTGCCCCTGGTGGATGACCCCGGAGACGACATAGGCCTTCTTTACAAGCTCCAGGTCCGCCTTGGGGCTGTAGGCCGCTATCTTCTCCAATATGTCTTCAAGTCTGACCATATTATCCAATTTAACCCAACCACCCCTGTTTTTCAATAGACAAGGGGAGCTGAAACAGGCGGGATCCGAGTTCAGCCCCGGTTTAAAGGCGGGGATTGCGATTGCTTTACCTGAGTGTTTTCTGTTATCATTTCTGTCATGCGTCTTCTCAAGATACTGCTTATCCTGGCTCTGGCCTTCACCGCGGCAGGCTTAGGCACATACCTTTACTTCACGCGCGACCTCCCTCCGCTCGACAGCCTCCAGGACTATAACCCGAACCTGGTCACGAAGGTATGGTCCCAGGACAACCGTCTTATCGGGGAGTTCTATATCGAGCGCAGGGTCATAGTGACCCTGGACAGGGTCCCGAAACATCTCATAAACGCCTTTCTTTCAGCCGAGGACTCCGGCTTCTACGAGCATGAGGGCATAAGCTATACGAGCATTTTCAGGGCTTTCCTCAAAAACCTCAGGGCAGGCCGTGTGGTCCAGGGCGGCTCAACGATTACCCAGCAGGTGGCAAAGAGCTTTTTCCTCTCTTCCGAACGGACCATCGCGAGAAAGATACGCGAGGCCATAATGGCCTTCCGGATAGAGAAGAACCTCAATAAAGACGAGATACTCCACCTCTACCTCAACCAGATATACTTCGGCAACGGCGCCTACGGCATCCAGACCGCCGCGGAGACCTACTTCGGAAAGGACGTAAGCGAGCTTACCCTGGCGGAGTCGGCCCTGCTCGCAGGGCTTCCCAAGGCCCCGAGCAAGTACTCCCCGTACGAGAACCTCGACCTCTCCAAAAAGAGGCAGGAGTACGTACTCGGCAGGATGTCCGAGGAAAAGCACATAACAGCCAGAGAGGCCGAGATCGCGGCGCAAGAAAAGATAAGGCTCATGCCGCGGCGTTCAGATAGCCTCTGGGCCGGCCCCTACTTCACGGAAGAGGTAAGAAAGTACCTCGAGGAAAAATACGGCACGGAGCTACTGTACAAAGGCGGGCTCGATGTATATACGACCCTCGACGTCGACATGCAGAAGGCCGCTAACAGGGGCGTCGACGAAGGGCTTCGCGAGCATGACAAAAGGCGCGGGTTCAGGGGGCCTGTCAAGGTGCTCAAGAGCGACGAAGAAGCCGCGTCGTTCAAGAAAGAAATGGACAAAAAACTCCTTTTTGACCCGCCTCAGCCCGGCAAGTATTACCTTGCCGCCGTTACGGCCTTCAACGCAAAGGACTCTTCCTTAAGCGTCGAGATAGGCGGCAGAAGCGGTGTCATCTCAGCCAGGGACATGGAATGGGCCAGGCTCTACAACCCCACAAGCCAGGCTGACAACGGCAAGCAGGAGGAGCTCAAGAGGCTCTTCAAGCCCGGCGACGTGGTGCAGGTAATGGTCAAGAGCCCTCCAGATAGCCCCGGGGCGGTAATACCCCTCAAGCTTGAGCAGGAACCCCTTGCCCAGGCCGCGCTTATGGCGATAGAGCCGGAGACCGGCGCCGTGCTGGCGATGGTCGGCGGCTTCGACTTCTCAAAGAGCCAGTTCAACAGGGCAACACAGGCCCGGAGGCAGCCCGGCTCCTCCTTCAAGCCCGTTATATATACGGCGGCGATGGACAGCGGCTTTACCCCGGCCACTATCGTCATGGACTCGCCCATAGTCTTCGAAGACGCTGAAAAGGAGACCTCCTGGAGGCCGAGGAACTATGACGAGCAGTTCTACGGTCCAACGACCGTCAGGGAGGCCATAACGAGGTCGAGGAACATAATCACGATAAAGGTATTAAAGGAGATAGGCATAAACCAGGCTCTTGAGTACGCGAAGCTTCTGGGGATAAACTCGCCTCTTTCAAGAGACCTTTCCCTTGCCCTCGGCTCATCGGCCGTAACTCTCCAGGAGATGACTGTAGCCTTCTCCACGCTCGCCAACCTGGGTGTTAAGCCGGAGCCGCTCCTCGTTACAAGGGTCACCGACAGGGCCGGTCGCGTACTCGAAGAGAACTCTCCGTACACGACCCCGGTAATAAGCCCCCAGACCGCTTACCTGATGACAAGCCTCCTTCAAAGCGTCGTCGAATCAGGCACCGGCATGAGGGCAAGGGCCCTCGGCAGGCCTGCAGCCGGTAAAACGGGCACCACCAACAACCTTAACGACGCATGGTTCGTGGGGTATACACCCGGTCTTGCCGCTGGGGCCTGGATGGGTTATGATGATGAAAAGCCGCTTGGACACCGCGAGACAGGCGGAAAGGCGGCCCTTCCGATATGGCTCAAGTTCATGCAGGGCGCGGCACAAAAGCTCCCGGCAAGGAGCTTCCCCATACCTGACGGTCTTGAGTTCGCAAGGGTCGACCCGTATACGGGCCTTCTCGCCGGGCCGTCAACGCAGGAAGCGGTATTCGAGGTATTCAAGGCAGGGACCGCGCCAACGCAGGTATCAACCGCCAGGAGCAGGACTCAGCCGTCGGATTTCTTCATGATCGACACAGAACCTGCCCCGGTAACGCGCAAAAGGCCCGACAACTCTGAGTTCATCGACTGAATGATTATGAAGCCCCTTGTAGACGCATACGAACGCAAGATAGAGTACCTGCGCCTTTCTGTTACAGACAGGTGCAACCTGCGCTGCGTTTATTGTATGCCGCCGGAGGGCATAGAGCTTGCCGAGCCGAAGAACATCCTCCGGTACGAAGAGATGCTCCGTCTCGCCAGGATCGCCGCTGCCAACGGGGTAAAAAAGATAAGGGTCACAGGCGGAGAGCCGCTTGTAAGGAAAGGGATAGTCGAATTCCTTCACGAGATAGCCGATATCCCCGGCATAGAGGACTTGAGCCTTACCACTAACGGAGTGCTCCTTAAGGAGTACGCGCGGAGCTTGAAGGAGGCCGGGCTCAACAGGGTCAACGTAAGCCTCGATTCATTGAAAAGGGACAGGTTCATCAAGATGACCCGCGGGGACAATCTCCAGCAGGTGCTCGACGGCCTTGACGAGGCGTTAAAAGTCGGTCTGACACCTGTAAAGATAAACATGGTCGTCATAAAGGGCTTTAACGACGACGAGATAGTCGACTTTGCGCTGCTCTCCAGGACAAGGCCATTCCATGTGCGCTATATCGAGTATATGCCCTTCAACACCCAGGAGGGCTGGCAGAGGGACAAGTGCTTGACCGCAAGGGAGATAAAAGAGATCATCGAAGCGGCGGCAGGCCCGCTTGAGCCTGTCTCCGACCAGACGGGCGCGGGAGGCCCGGCAAGGCGCTTCAGGTTCAAGGGGGCCCCAGGCGAGGTAGGCCTCATAAGCCCGGTATCTGAGCACTTCTGCGGCTCCTGCAACAGGCTCCGCCTCACCTCCGACGGCAAGTTGAGGACCTGCCTCTTTTCTGACAACGAAGTAGACTTAAGGACGCCGCTCCGGGATGGCTCAAGCGATGAAGAGATAGTCAGGATACTTCAGGAGGCCGTGCGCGAAAAACCCAAGGGGCATACGATAAACGAGAACATATTCAAGAAGTGCAGCAGGACGATGAGCCTGATAGGCGGGTAGAAGACGGCTCCCCTGTTTTCTAAGATATACAATTCCATCTTCATAATCCTTCAAAAGACCTTTTGCGCGCTGCCGCGCTTTTTTTGGGCATAAGGCTCGGCTCGCTTTCCACCCCCTTCCTCTTCGCTCGCCCCTTATGTCGCTCGCAAAATGCCTCGCTCCTTCTTCCTCGGCTCGCTCGCCCTTCCCCCAACCTTAGGCTCGCTACGCCTTATGCCCGCGGTGTTTTATTAAGTACAGGACATAAAAAAGGAGAGGTCTAAAAGACCTCTCCTTTCTAAATCAAAGCTACAATCGCTGGGGATTTCGGTCAATAAAACAAAAGTTACTTCTCACCTTTCACCACCCCAGCTTCAATCTTTCCGCAAGCCTCTCCGGAAGGCCTGCCGCAAGTATCTTTTCCGCCGTCGAGTGTATGTCGTACTCGAACCTGTAGAAGTTTATCTGGTTTTTCCTGCTGTCGTAGATGAGGAAGGCGGCCCTGGGGTCACGGTCGCGCGGTTGTCCAATGCTCCCCGGGTTGACGAGGTACCTTACACCCTTCTTGAGCTTAAGGGGGTTCTCCTGGTTGAAGACTACTTCCCCGTCCTCATGGCTATAGGCCGCCGGGACGTGCGTGTGGCCGAAAAAGCAAAGGCTTAAGGTGCTCCGCGCCTCTTTCATAAGGTCGAAGTTCCTCTCGGCGTCCCTCGGCCCGAGTATGTACCTGTCAGTATTATTTATCCAGCCGTGGACGGCCATGAACTTCCTGTTGACGAGGATATCCCTCGGGAGGCCCCTCAGGAACTCCATGCTCTCTTCATTGACGGCGTCCCTTGTCCAGTAGACAGCGGCCGCGGCATGGTAGTTGAAATCTGTCGGCTCCTCGAAGCCCGCAACCCTCGAATCATGGTTGCCGATGACGCACAAAGCCCCGTTATCCTTCAGGAGCTTTATGCATTCATTAGGGTTCGCGTTATAGCCGACGATGTCGCCAAGGCAGATTATCTTGTCGACGCGGAGGCCTTCCGCGGCCTTCAGGAAAGCGGAGAGCGCCTCGATATTTGAGTGGATGTCTGAGATGACAGCGTAGCGCATCAGCGTCGGGGCAGACTTGGGCTCAGTGGATAGTGCCCTTTAAGTCCTCTCCCTCGAATACGGCTTTGCCTGTCTGGAACGGATCGCTGGTGAACCTGTCACGGCAGGTCTTGCAAAGTATATAGATAAGCTCTCTTGAAACGTCCTCCTCAAGGGCCTTGGGGTCCATGTTCTCCATCGCGTCGAGCAGGTCGTTTATCCCCTCCTCCACATCCCCCTCAAAGTCCTCCAGGTAGCCGTCAAAATCGGCGAAACTGCGTATTTCTACGATATATTTCAGATTGCCCTTGGGAAGCTCCCTGCCGCAGCAATGGCACCTGAGTTTCTGCATTATATAAAATCCCTTTCTGACGCTAACTGCCTGATTTTTAATAGCAAAACACCACTCTGCCCGGCAGGTTTTCGGTCATGGCAGCTCTTACATTTTGTAAATCTTAACCCTAAAGATGCCGCTTGTCAAACCAAATGGGACGTGTTAGATTTTCGTGATGTCCTACGACTCTATCCTTTCGAGGGACTCCTTCCTGCTCTCGGTAGAGCTCCGTTTTTTCTGGGCTATAGCGTTTGCCTACGGCATCTCTCTCATCCTTCATATATTTCACGTCCTCACCAGAGGGGCTTTCTCTGGCAAGGCCGCGTACACGGTCCTTTGGGCAGCCGGCGTCTCTCACGCTGCCCTGATAACGTTTCGCGCCTTTGAAGCCGGAAGGGTCCCGATCCAGACCCTGTATGAGAGCCTTTCATGGTTCGCCTGCTCCGCCGTCCTTACATGGCTTTTCGTCTCACGCAAGTGGAAGGGGGTATACCTGCCCGGCGCCATCGTAGCCGCGCTCGCCATGAGCGCTTCGCTTTACGCGTTGCTTGAGCGCTCTCCGGCTATCGGCCCGCTTCCTCCACAATTCAGGAGCTGGTGGTTCGAATGGCATCTCATGCTGACCCTCTTCTCATACGCCTTCTTTGCCGTAAGCGCGGCCATAGAGATAAGCTGGCTTGCCATTAAGCGGTCTGTCCTCTATGGCAGGGCTGCCGGGTACGGACTTACAGCAGGGATGATGGATGGTTTTCATGACGCTTCCATGAAGCTCGTCCTCTTCGGCTTTCCGCTTCTTACCTTCGGCCTGTTATCTGGCGCGGCATGGGCAAACGCGGCGTGGGGCAAGTATTGGATATGGGATCCGTTTGAGGCATGGTCGCTTGTAACATGGTTTGTCTTCGCCATCTATCTGCATGCAAAGGCGGTCCCGACGCTCAAGGGCCTTCCAGCCTCATTTTTCAACCTCCTGGGCTTCGCTTGCATGCTCATGACCTTCCCTGGTGCCAACTGGCTCGCCAGCCTCCTTGGCATACCGGGCCTGCACGTCTATGCGGTGTAGCCTATGCTAAAGGAGATGGTCAAGATCGTACGGCGAGATGTCATCGTGAGGCGGCTGAGAGGCGTTCTTGCCTTGTCGTATAAAAAGCTCTCATCTGTCGAGACCTCGATTATTATCCTCGGCCTCCTCGCCCTCTCCTTCATGGCTGGAAGCATATTCCCGCAGGGCGCTGATATGGACGATTACATTAATGATGGCGGCAGCTTCGTCTTTCCAGTAGAGGCGTTAGGCCTGCTCGACCTCTTTTCATCGCCAATCTTCCTCTTCCTCGCCGCTTTATTTATTCTCAACCTCGTCATCTGCACCTTTGGAAGGTACAAATCCCTTTTCGCCCAAAGGACCTTCCCCGGCCCCTTCGAGCCGGATAAAAGCTTCCTCGTAACGCAGGACGCTAATCGCGCGCACGAAGAGGTTAGACGGGTTGTAAAAGAGCTCCTCGGTTTCAGGCTCGTCGATAAGGATGGCCTCTGGACTGTGATGGAAAAAGGCCTTCCTTACCGCTGGTTGACGTGGGGCTACCACGCAGGCTTCGTAGTCTGCATGGCAGGGCTCGTCTTTACATTCCTCTTCGCCTATGATGATACGATGGCCCTTAAGGCGGGCTCGCCTCAAACTGTCATGCCTTCTACAACAGGCAACGCTCAGTCCATCTGGCAGGAGAAGAGCGCTCAAAGCGACTTTCATCTCCTTCTTGATGGCCTTTCAACCGAGTATGTCGAAACGCCGGTGCTCGATTACCCCGGTGACAGAAAATCGAGGCTCGCCATCGGGCTCGGCTGGCGAGCCCCCCAGTACAGGATCGAAGACGACCAGCTCTTCCCGACAGTCCGGAAGGCGCGCGTCAAGGTATTGCGCAGCAGCTCCACACTCGCCGAAGAAGATATCGAGACAAACAAGCCGCTTAAGTACGGCGGTTACGCCTTTTATATACTCGGCTTTGAGCAGGCATTGAAGCTCAGCATAAACGGCAGCCCTATACTCCTCGAAGCGAAGGCGGATAACACGGTCCTGATACCGGGGAGCACGTCTACACTTTTACTTGGCAGGCTTCGTTACGGCAATGTAACGAGGCTTGACGGCACTGTCGAGGAGCTCACCCCGTATGTAACGGTAAAATATGAGGATAGCGATGATGCCGCCAGATTAAGGCTTGGGGATTCCGTAATCGTTGACGGGACGGTCATAAGCCTTGCGGACTACACCGAATCTGCTCTATTGAGTTACAGGTACGACCCCGGCGTACCGCTCCTCTGGATAGGCGGCATCATCGTGCTGATCGCAATCTCTCTCCGGTTCTACGGCCCTTACTATCTCCTGGCCTACAGGGTGGACGACTCGGATTCTATCGTCTGCGTAAACCTGCATCTATCCACGAAGGGGATAGTCTCCTCACCTGAGACCGTCATGGCGAAGATCGAGCGTGAACTTGCCGCAAATGACCTTAAGCCGGTAGCCCTGCCCTCTCAACCCTGATTACTCCCCTCAAACATGGCAAAGCAAGGCGCGAGATGATAATATTTTAGAGTGGATATCAAAGCGTTCATAGACGAGATAACGGGCAGGGCAGACCTTAAGGAAGTGGTCCATCACGAGGTGTTGCCATCACGCGAGCCTCTCCTTGCCGAGACATCGGAGCCGTTGAGCCAGGAGGTAAAAGCGGCCCTCACCTCACTCGGTATCGATGGCCTCTTCAGCCATCAGGCAGAGGGCATCGACCTCGTAAGGCAGGGCAGGAACGTGGTCGTCATGACCCCGACCGCGAGCGGCAAGAGCCTTATCTATAATATCCCGGTTGCCGAGGCGATACTCAAAGACCCTGAGGCAAGGGCCATGTATATCTTTCCACTTAAGGGCCTTGAGCAGGACCAGCTCGGGGCCTTTCGCGAGCTTGCCTCCAGGCTGCCGCTCCCTCAGCATGAGAGCGCGGGAAAAGGCAGGAGAAAGGCTTATACCCCGGGCATATCAGAGATATACGACGGGGACACAAGCGCGTACAGGAGGAAAAAGATACGCGAATCTCCGCCGGCGGTAGTCCTCACAAACCCGGACATGATCCACCTCGCCATAAACCCGTTCCACCAGAAATGGGAACGGTTCCTTAAAAACCTCAAGTACGTGATAGTGGACGAGGTACACACCTACAGGGGGGTATTCGGCTCTCATGTGGCAAACGTCCTCCGGAGGCTCCGGAGGGTCGCGAGGCTCTACGGGAGCGACCCGGTCTTTATCGCCTGCTCCGCTACCATAGCAAACCCCGGTGAGCTTGCCCACATGCTCACCGGGCTGGAATTCGAGACGATAAGTAAAAGCGGCGCGCCGCAGGGCACCCGACATTTCGTCTTCCTTAATCCTTCGTTCGGCGTAAGCCCTTATACGGTTGCGACCCGCCTTTTCGCGTCATCGGTGCGCTCTGGCTTCAAGACCATCGCCTTCACAAAGGCGAGAAAGATAACCGAGCTTATGCACTCCTGGATAAACGACGGCTACCGCGACATAAGGGAATCGATAAGCTCATACCGCGCTGGGTTCCTGCCTGAAGAAAGGCGCGAGATAGAAAGGCGCCTCTTTAACGGCGAGCTCTCGGGCGTTATCTCAACGAGCGCGCTTGAGCTGGGAGTGGACATAGGCGGCCTTGACGTCTGCATACTGGTCGGCTACCCAGGCACCGTAAGCTCGACCTGGCAGAGGAGCGGGCGCGTGGGAAGGAGCGGCCGGGATTCCCTGATTGTCATGGTCGGCCTTGCCGACGCCCTCGACCAGTACTTCATGAGAAACCCCGCCGACTTTTTCAGGCGCAGGTCCGAGGCGGCGGTGCTCGACCCTGAGAACAGGCCCATAACGAAATCTCATCTGCTATGCGCGGCTACAGAGCGGTACTTGAAGGCGGACGACCGGTTTTATAATGTGCCTAGGTTAGCCCCGCTCATTGCAGAGCTTGAGGCGGAAGGCAAGATAAGGCGCGGCAAGCTCGACGTCTGGTTCTCCCGCAGGAAATACCCTCAGATGGAGGTATCGATAAGGGAGGCCGGCGAGGCCTACTCGATCATAAAAGAGGACGGGACGCTCCTTGGCGAGTCAAGCTCGTCACGGGTCCTCTACGACCTCCACCCCGGCGCCATCTATCTACACAAGGGCATGCAGTACAGAGTACATAAATTGGACATGCGCGACAGAGTGGTCCTCTGCAGGCCGGCCAATGACGTCATGTATTACACGCGTGCCATAACCAACGAAGAATCGGAGATACTTTCAGAGGACGATTCAATTGAACTCAGGAATACTATCGTCAAATTCGGCAGGCTCAGGATAACCGAGCGTATCCTCGGCTACAGGAAAAAGCAGATCTACACAGAGCAGGGGCTGGGAGAATTTCCGCTTGAACTCCCGCCATCGGTATTTACCACGACCGGCATATGGATGAAGGTGGGCGAGGACATCCTTGACGGGATAAAAAGAAAAGGCTTCAGCACCGGCGGCGCGCTCCACGCGGCAGAGCACGCGGCGATAGCGGCCCTGCCTCTCTTTGCGCTCTGCGACAGGATGGACCTTGGCGGCGTAAGCTACCCCATGAACACCGACCTTGGCAGCGCGGCCATATTCATATATGACGGCCACGAGGGCGGGGTAGGCCTCACCAGAAGGGGCTTCGAGTGTGTACGGGACTGGTTCTCGTCTACCGCGGCCCTCATGGAGGAGTGCTCATGCGAAGTAGCCTGCCCCTCTTGCACGCAGGACCCAAAGTGCGGCAACAACAACGAACCGCTCGATAAACGCGGGGCTATCATGATATTAAGGGACTGGCTCGGTAAATAACCAGGGCAAAAAAAAAGCCCCGCCGAAAGGCGGGGCGGTTATAACGACATTTAATCTTACAGCTCGTTCAACACCGCCTCACCCATCTCAACACAGCTGACCCTTTTCTTTCCTGGCTGCATGATATCGGCGGTCCTGTAGCCCTTGGCGAGCACCTTCTCTACGGCGCTCTCTATGATGTCAGAAGCCTCGTTCATGTCAAACGAGTACTTGAGCATCATCGCAGCCGAAAGGATGGTCGCGATGGGGTTCGCTATCCCCTTGCCAGCTATGTCAGGGGCGCTGCCGTGTATGGGCTCGTACATGGCCCTGTTCTTCTCGGCCCCAAGGCTCGCCGACGGGAGCATGCCTATAGAGCCCGTCAACATCGAGGCCTCGTCAGACAATATATCGCCGAAGGTGTTCTCGGTCACTATGACGTCGAACTGCTTCGGGTTCCTTATGAGCTGCATGGCGCAGTTGTCGACGTACATGTGGCTTAGCTCGATATCGGGGTACTCCCTGCTCATCCTGACGACGACCTTCCTCCAGAGCTCGGTCGTCTCAAGCACGTTTGCCTTGTCCACGCTGCAGAGCTTCTTCCCGCGTTTCCTGGCGACTTCAAAGCCTACCTTGGCGATGCGCTCTATCTCCGGGGTGGTGTAGACCATAGTGTTGACCCCGCGTTCGGTGCCGTCAGGTAGCTTCTCGATCCCCTTTGGTGTGCCGAAATAGAGCCCGCCCGTAAGCTCCCTCACGACAAGCAGGTCAACTCCTTCAATGACCTCCGCCTTCAGCGTAGAGGCTTCTATCAGCTCGTTGTATATCTTCGCGGGCCTCAGATTCGCAAAGAGTCCCAGCTCTTTCCTCAATGCCAGAAGAGCCCTCTCCGGCCTGATCGAATAATCAAGTGCTTCCCACTTGGTGCCGCCCACGGCCCCGAGCATGACCGCGTCGCTCCCGAGGGCGAGCTTCAATACGTCATCTGTAAGGGGATTTCCGTAGGCGTCTATCGAAGCGCCTCCGACAAGTGCCTCGGCAAGAACGAACTCGACGTTGAATTTTTTCCCGACGGCCTTGAGGACCTTTATGGCCTCGCCCATTATCTCAGGGCCTATCCCGTCTCCGGGCAATACCGCGACATTGAACCTTTTCACTTCAGTTGCTCCTTGGAAGAATTATAGATGCGCGCGAAAACAGGGACAAGGTCCTTTATACAAGTATGGCTGGCGGTACGCTACGCTTAAAACGTGCCGCCAGCTATCTTCTGCAGGACTTCCATGAAAGCTGCAAGGCCGCTCAAGGGTATGACGACCGTTGAGCGCCTGTCGTTCGAGAGCTCGGCTATCTGCAGGAACTTTCCACCCTCGTTTTCCTTAAGGTCCACAAATATCGTCTTGTTCTCTATGTGGAGCTTCTCGGTGGAGAGGACCTGGCTTTTAGCCCCTTCTCTCTTCATATATTCCCCCTCTTCCTTATCGACTCCATGAGCCCGCCTGCCTTTATAAGCTCCTGCATGAAAGGCGGCACAGGCCGGGCCATAAAGCTCCTGCCTTTGGTGAGGTTTACTATCTTGCCGCTAGCGATATCAACCTCGAGTATGTCTCCCTGGTCCGTTGAGGCGAAAACCTCTTCGGATTCGAGTATGGAAAGCCCCATGTTGAAAGAGTTCCTGTAGAATATCCTCGCGAAGCTCTTGGCTATGACGCAGGCGACCCCGGCGGCCTTAATAGCTATGGGCGCGTGCTCCCTCGACGAGCCGCAGCCGAAGTTCTTGTCTGCCAGTATTATGTCCCCAGGCTCTACCTTTGAAGCGAACGACGGGTCTTCGTCCTCCATGCAGTGGTTTGCCAGCTCCTTCGGGTCGGACGTATTGAGATACCTTGCCGGGATTATCTTGTCGGTATCGATGTCGGCTCCGAATTTCCAGACCTTGCCCTTGAAGTTCATCTGCTCACCTCAAAAAAATTCTTTTATGTTTTCTTTACCGTTACGAGCTGCAAAAACCTGTTCAGGAAAAATGAACGCCTGAAGTCTCTGAAACCGAGGCCTGTAAGGAGCGACTGCAGGTCTCCCCTCACCCATTCCTTCGCGCAATCTCCCTCGAAGAACGTGAACAAGAGCGATTGTGCCGCCCTTGTTGCGGCCCCTTCCGCCCTGTGAAAATCGAGTATGGCGAGCGTGCCGCCGTCTTTAATGACCCTTTTTGCCTCACCAAGCGCCACCATCGCGGCGGAAGGCGCTGCCTCGTGAAGCCCCATTGAGGCGATGACCCTGTCAAAAGAGGCGTCTGTAAAAGGCAGGGCTTGAGCTTCACCCCTAACAAGGCCCATCCGTACCCCGGCGCCCTTTGCCTTAACTCCCGCGGCCTTGAGCATGCCATGGGTTACGTCAAGGGCTGTAACGCTCGCGCCCATCCTCGCGGCCATTACGGAGAGCGTGGCAGTACCTGAAAATATCTCCAGGACCCGCTGCCCCTCTTTTATGCCTGCCTCATCAAGGAGCCTTCTCCTCAAGGCCTCCTCACCGCCAAATGGGAGCGCGGCAAGCCTTACGCCCAGGTCATAGAGCGGTGCAAGCAAGTCATAAAGGAAGTAATGCGAGGGACGGGATCTTCTCATGGTATGGCTTTCAAAGCCCGGCCCTCAAGACATCCTTACTTTGATACCTCGTCAGGGTGAGCTATCCTGCCCATTACGGCTGATGCCGCGGCGATAGCCGGGCTGGCGAGGTAGACCTCGCTTTTGGGGTCGCCCATCCTTCCGACGAAGTTCCTGTTCGTGGTGGCAACAGCCCTCTCTCCGGCGGCGAGTATGCCCATGTGGCCGCCGAGGCACGGGCCGCAGGTGGGCGGGCTTATGACCGCGCCTGCCTTGAGGAATATGTCAAAGTAACCGAGCTTCATCGCCTCGCTGTAGATGAGCGGGGTCGCCGGTATTACGATGAGCCTTACGTACTTGGCGGCCTTCTTGCCCTTTAATATCTTCGCCGCTACCTTCAAGTCCTCAAGCCTGCCGTTGGTGCACGAGCCTATGATGACCTGGTCTATGGTGATGTTCTTAAGCTCCGAGACGTTCTTCGTGTTCTCAGGAAGGTGCGGGCACGCAACCGTCGGCTCTATCTTCGAGCAGTCGTACTCGATGGTCTTGCAATACTGCGCGTCTGGGTCGCTCTCGTAAAACTTGTATGGCCTTTCGGCCCTCTTCTCGACGTAAGCCTTTGTGGCGGCGTCAGGGGCTATTATGCCGCTTTTCGCCCCAGCTTCTATCGCCATGTTACACATGGTCATCCTGGATTCCATCGAGAGCTTCTCTATCACCGGGCCGCATAATTCCATCGCCTTGTAGAGCGCGCCGTCGACGCCTATGTCGCCGATGACCCTGAGTATCAGGTCCTTGCCGCCCACCCATTTATTGAGCTTTCCTCTGAAGACGAACCTCATCGACTCCGGCACCTTGAACCATATCTGTCCTGTGACCATGACCGCGGCCAGGTCGGTAGAGCCTACACCGGTTGAGAAGGCGCCGAGCGCCCCGTATGTGCAGGTGTGTGAGTCCGCCCCTATGACCACGTCGCCGGGGAGCACTATGCCCTTCTCGGGAAGGAGCGCGTGCTCGACACCCACGTCCCCGCCCTCGAAGTAATGGGTAAGCTTCTGCTCTTTAGCGAAGTCGCGCAGTATCTTCACCTGTGTTGCGCTCTTTATGTCCTTATTAGGGGTGAAGTGGTCGGGTACAAGCACGACCTTATTTCTGTTGAATACCTTCTTCGCGCCGATCCGTTTGAACTCATGGATGGCTATCGGAGCCGTTATGTCGTTGCCAAGGGCGATATCGACCTTCGCGTTGATGAGCTGTCCTGGAGCTACCTCTTTCAAACCGGCGTGCCTGGCGAGGATCTTCTCTGTAATCGTCATCTGCCTCATAAAGTCTTCAGCAACCTCTCACTTTCTCAAGGGATTAAATAGACACTGACCGCCTTTAAAAAGACGAACATGTCCGCGATAGTTTACAACACCAGGCTTTCGCGCCTGTCCTTCTTCCTGTACTCGAGCCTGTTGAGCGCGTTTATATATGCCTTCGCGCTCGCCACTATTATATCGGTATGCGAGCCCTGGCCGAGGACGATCTGCTCGCCCTCCCTGAGCCTCACCGTGACCTCTCCCTGCGCGTCAGTGCCGCCTGTGATGGCGTTTACGGAGTACTTGAGGAGCGTACTCTTCGTGCCGGTTATCTTCGCGATGACGTTATAGGCCGCGTCAACCGGCCCGTCGCCGGATCCGGACTCCTTTACGGTCGCGCCCCCGACCTCCATCTCGACCTCGGCGGAAGGGGTGGTGTCGGTGCCGCTCTTCACATTGAGCTTTACGAGCCTGTACCTGTCGGGCATTTCTATACGAAGGACCTCGTCCTGGACTATGGCCTCGATGTCCTCGTCAAAGACCTCTTTTTTCTGGTCAGCGAGCTTCTTGAACCTCTCGAATGCCTTGTCGAGCCCCTCTGTGGAAAGCTCGTAGCCGAGCTCGGCGAGCCTTGTCTTGAAGGCGTGCCGCCCGGAGTGCTTTCCCATGACGAGCGTGGAGCGGGAGATGCCGACCGACTCGGGCACCATTATCTCGTAGGTCGACTTATCCTTCAAGAGGCCGTCCTGGTGTATGCCGGACTCGTGCGCAAAAGCGTTGTCGCCGACGATGGCCTTGTTGGGCTGCACCATGATGCCCGTTATGCCGCTTACGAGCCTGCTCGTCGGGTATATCTGCTCCGTCACGATGCCTGTGTCAAGGCCGAGGATGTCCTTTCTGGTCTTGAGTATCATGACTATCTCTTCGAGAGAGGCGTTACCCGCCCTCTCGCCGATGCCGTTTATAGTGCACTCGATCTGTCTGGCGCCGTTCACCACGGCCGCGAGCGAATTAGCTACCGAAAGCCCCAGGTCATTATGGCAGTGTACCGATATCACGGCCCTGTCGATGTTCCTTACGTTCTCCCTTATGCCCCTTATGAGCGCGCCGAACTGCTCAGGGAGGGCGTAGCCGACGGTATCCGGTATGTTGACCGTACACGCCCCGGCCTCTATTACAGCCTCTATCATCTCATAGAGGAAGGCTGGCTCTGTGCGGGAGGCGTCCATGGCCGAGAACTCCACGTCCTCCATGTGCCCCCGCGCCATCTTGACCATCTCTATGGCCCGTTCAAGCGCCTGCTTCTGAGTCAGCCTGAACTGGTGCTTGAGATGTATTTCAGAGGTCGAGATAAAGGTGTGTATCCTTGTTTTTGGAGCGCCCTTGAGAGCGGCGGCGGCGGCGTCTATGTCCTCCGGCTTGCACCTCGCCAGGCTGCAGATGACAGGCCCCTCGACCTCGTGCGCTATCCTCCTTACGCTGTCGAAGTCCCCCGGAGAGCTATAGGCGAAACCCGCCTCTATTACGTCTACGCCGAGCTTGGCGAGCTGCTTGGCGACGGTTATCTTCTCCTCGGCGTTCATAGAGGCGCCGGGGGACTGCTCACCGTCCCTTAAAGTGGTATCGAATATCCTTACCCTGTTCTCCGTCATCTTCCTACCTGTTGGCCCCGGCCTCTTTAGGCTCTCGCCTGTCCTTGGCGGGCGCTTTTAAGTTTATCTTCCTTCTCCTGTCTATCAAGGTCGTTATCGGCCCGGAGGCCACGTACCCGAAGGTAAGAAGGAATAGCATCAGCTGCGGGTTCGCGGCCACGACTATCAATAGGAAGATAAGCCCGACAAGAAACCTGAAAGGCATCCTCTGTGAGAGGCTAAACTCCTTGAAGCTGTAATAGTGCACGTTGCTTATCATGAGGAAGGCCAGCGCGTAGACGATCACGAGCACGGTCACGTGCTTGACCATCTCCTCGCCCCTGCCGATATAGAAGAACATGAGGACGGTCGTGCAGACGAGAGCGGCCGCGGCAGGGATCGGAAGGCCGTTGAAGCGCTTGCTCTCTACGGTGGTTATCTGGACGTTGAACCGCGCCAGCCTCAAAGCCCCGCATACGACGTACAGGAACGCGGCGAGCCATCCGTACCTTCCGAAAGGCCTCAATGCCCATGTGAAGACGAGCACTCCAGGGGCGAGCCCGAAGGCTATGAGGTCGGCCAGAGAATCATACTCGACCCCGAACTTGCTGCTCGACCCGGTGAGCCTTGCTATCCTGCCGTCCAGGCCGTCGAGTATGCCGGATATTATGATGGCTATCGCGGCGTACTCGAAGTTGCCGTCGAGCGAGGCGATGATGGCGTAAAAGCCGCCGAAAAGGCTCGCCGAGGTAATCAGGTTCGGAAGGAGATAGACCCCCTTCTTGATCTTTTTCTTCTGGCTGTTCTCGATATTTATCTCGTTATCAAGCATCCCAGCACCCCAGTATTGAAGAGCCAGCCCTGACCTTCTCCCCGACCTTTACCGTCGGGGTGCAGCCGGCTGGCAGATATACGTCTACCCTCGAACCGAACCTTATAAGCCCGAACCTCTGCCCCTTCTCGAAGCTCATCCCGGCCTTCGCGTAGCAGACTATCCTTCTGGCTATGAGGCCGGCTATCTGGTTGAAGGCGAACCTCCTGCCGTTTTCAGCCTCCATTATGACGGCGTTCTGCTCGTTGTGAAGCGAGGCCTTGTCGAGCGAGGCGTTGAAGAACTTTCCAGGGTTGTATATGACGTCAACGACCCTGCCTGAGGCAGGGACCCTGTTCACATGGACGTTGAAGACGTTCATGAATATACAGATACGCAGCACCTCGGCTTTAAGGAACTTTTCATCCCTTACCCGCTCCACCTTTATCACCTTGCCATCGGCGGGGCTTATTATCGCGTTCGCGTCTGCCGGAACAACCCTTTCCGGGTCCCTGAAAAAAGCCAGAACGAAAACGCCCAAAGGCGCGAAAAACAGCTCCAACCATACCAAGCCCGCAATCCATATAACAATTATACAAAATAACGCCGCCAGTATAAAGGGATAACCTTCCCTGGCAACCGGGATCCTTGCCAACTAAAAACCTCCGTAAACTGCCTTCTATTAAATAGATACCCTCCCCTGACGGGGAGGGTATCTATGAACAACCCTCGTAGCGGCTTGTCAGTTCCTTGCCTTGTCTACTATCTTCCCCTTCTTGAGCCAGGGCATCATGTCGCGAAGCCTTGAGCCTACTTCCTCTATCTTGTGCTCCTGTCCCATCCTCGTGAGGGCGGTAAAGAGGGGCTTATTCGCCCTGTTCTCCAATATCCAGTCCCTCGCGAACTCGCCGGACTGTATCTCGCGGAGGATCTTCTTCATCTCTTTCTTGGTCTCATCCGTGATTATGCGCGGCCCTCTGGTGAGGTCGCCATACTGGGCGGTATTGCTTATCGAGTACCTCATGTTCGATATGCCGCCTTCGTAGATGAGGTCGACGATGAGCTTCATCTCATGCAGGCACTCGAAGTAGGCCATCTCCGGCGGGTAGCCCGCCTCGGTGAGCGTTTCAAAGCCGGCCTGTATGAGGGCGCTCACGCCGCCGCACAGTACCGCCTGCTCTCCGAAAAGGTCGGTCTCGGTCTCGTCCTTGAAGTTGGTCTCTATTATGCCAGCCCTGCCCCCGCCGATGGCGCTCGCGTAAGCGAGAGCGATCTCTAAAGTATCACCGGAGGCGTCCTGGTGGACGGCCACAAGTGTCGGTACTCCGGCGCCCCTGGTGTACTCGTGCCTCACAAGGTGTCCCGGCCCCTTGGGCGCCGCCATGAAGATGTTACTGGACTTATCGGGCGTTATCTGCGAGAAATGGATGCTGAAGCCGTGCGCGAAGGCAAGGTAAGCGCCCTTCCTGAGGTTCGGGCCTATCTCGGTCTTGTAGAGGTCGCCCTGCAGCTCGTCCGGCACGAGGACCATGACCACGTCAGCCCCTTTTACCGCATCCGCCACGTTCATGACCTTAAGCCCGGCGGCCTCGGCCTTCTTCCACGACCCGCCGTCCTTCCTCAAGCCGACGACCACGTCAACGCCGCTATCATTCAGGTTCTGAGAGTGAGCGTGCCCCTGGCTCCCGAAACCGATGACAGCGACCTTCTTGGACTTTATCTTCTCCAGATTGGCGTCCTTGTCATAATAGACCTTCATTAATCAGCGTCCTCCTAAGGATTTTTCGTAGTAAGTATCACTTCTGCTTCGGGCTTCTGGCCATCGCCACCCTGCCGGTCCTGACTATTTCCTTTATCCCGAAGGGGCGAAGAAGCTCTGTCATGGCCCTTATCTTCTCCTCATCCCCTGTTATCTCTACCGTGTAGGTGCGCGGGCTCACGTCGACGACCTTGGCCCTGAATATGTCAACGATAGATATTATCTCTGCCCTGGTCTCCGCCGTGAGGTTCACCTTTATGAGGGCAAGCTCCCTTTCGATATGCTCTTCGCTCGTGAAATCATAGACCTTGATGACGTTTACGAGCTTGTTGAGCTGCTTGTTTATCTGCTCTAAGACCTTGTCGTCCCCGCTCGTGACTATGGTCATCCGGGATATCTGGGGGTCGAGGGTTTCCGCTACGGAGAGGCTCTCAATGTTAAAGCCCCTACCGGAGAAGAGCCCCGATATCCTTGAGAGGACACCGAATTCGTTCGTGACAAGCACTGATATCGTATGGCGCACAAAAAAACCTCCGGAAAAACTCAAACTTAAACGAGCAGCATCTTGTTGATGGGCTGGCCGGCAGGGACCATCGGGTAGACCCCCTCGAACTGGTCGACCCTGAAGTCCATGAGCACGGGCTTGCCCTTTATCGCCAGCCCCTGCCGCAGCACCTTCTCTACCTCTTCAGGCTTCGTGGCCCTCAAGCCCGCCGCCCCATAGGCCTCGGCGAGTTTTACGAAGTCCGGGGCAACCGAGATGCAGGTATGGGAGTACCTCTTCTGATAGAAGAGCTCCTGCCATTGCCTGACCATCCCGAGGACCATGTTGTTGAGTATCACCACCTTGACCGGAAGCTTGTACTGCACGGCTGTGGCGAGCTCCTGTATGTTCATCTGCAAAGACCCGTCACCCGCTATGTCCACGACGGTCTTCCCTGGGAAGGCTATCTGCGCTCCTATGGCCGCGGGGAAGCCAAAGCCCATGGTGCCAAGGCCGCCTGACGTAAGGAAGGTGCGCGCCTTGTCATATTTAAAGAACTGGGCGGCCCACATCTGGTTCTGCCCGACCTCGGTCGTGATTATGGCGTCCCCGCCGGTCAGGTCGTAGAGCTTGTCGATGACGAACTGAGGCTTTATCTTGCCCTTTGGCTCCTGCTTATAAGACAGCCTGTGGTTGGCGTCCCACCCGGCTACCTCGTTACGCCAGCCCTCGATGCCCTTCCTCTGCTCCTTGAGCGACTTGGGGAGGGCCTTGATGATCTCCTTCAAGACCGTCTTTACATCCCCGACTATCGGGATATCAACCTTGACGTTCTTGCTGATGGAGGTCGGGTCTATGTCTATGTGCACTATGCTGGCGTACGGAGCGAACTCGTCTATCTTGCCCGTCACCCTGTCGTCGAACCTCGCGCCGACGGCTATGAGGCAGTCGGTGTTTGTGACAGCCATGTTGGCGCAATAGGTGCCGTGCATGCCGAGCATACCCATGAAAAGAGGATGGGTGCCCGGGAAGGCGCCGAGGCCCATGAGGGTCAATGTGGTCGGGATGCCGAGCTTCTCAGAAAAGGACAAAAGCTCTTCCGACGCATCCGACAGGATCACCCCGCCTCCAGCGTACACTACCGGCCTCTTGGCGGAAAGTATCAGGTCGATCGCCCTCTTTATCTGGCCAGGATGCCCCTTGTAATTGGGCTGATAGCTGTCGATAGTGACCTTTTCAGGGTATTTATATTCCTGCAGCCTGTCGTTAAGAACGTCTTTCGGGATATCGACGAGCACGGGCCCCGGCCTTCCGGTAGTAGCGATGTAGAAGGCCTCCTTCACTATCCTCGGCAGGTCCCTCACGTCCTTGATCAGGTAGTTGTGCTTTGTGCACGGCCTGGTGATGCCGACGATATCGGCCTCCTGGAAGGCGTCGTTCCCTATGAGGGCCGTTGGCACCTGCCCGGTGAATACCACAATCGGGATAGAGTCCATGTAGGCCGTGGCGATGCCTGTAACGGTATTGGTGGCTCCGGGGCCTGAGGTTACGATGACGACGCCGGGCTTGCCGTTCGCCCTCGCGTAGCCGTCCGCCATGTGTACCGCCCCCTGCTCGTGCCTTACGAGTATGTGCCTTAACGAGGCGTCATAGAGCGCGTCATATATGGGGAGCACCGCCCCGCCCGGGAAGCCGAATACGGTGTCAACGCCTTCCTTGATGAGACATTCGATCAAAATCTCAGCGCCGCTTCTCTTGTTCATTTCATTATCCGTCCCGTTTTTCCGCTCAGCCCTTTACAACCGCGCCGGTATTCGCTGACGTTACCACCTTTGCGTACCTGGCGAGCCAACCGCCCTTTATCTTGGGGGAAGGCATCTTCCACGCCTTCCTTCTCTCGGCAAGCTCCTTCTCGCTTACCTTAAGCTCTATCTTCCTCGCCGGGATATCAAGCTCTATCACATCACCGTCTTTAACGAGGGCTATGGGGCCGCCCTCCATGGCCTCCGGCGAGATGTGCCCTATGCAGGGCCCCCTTGTGCCGCCTGAGAACCTGCCGTCTGTTATAAGCGCAACGCTTTCTCCAAGGCCCATGCCCATCAACGTGGCCGTCGGAGCGAGCATCTCCCTCATGCCAGGGCCGCCCTTGGGCCCTTCATACCTTATGACCAGCACCTCTCCGGCTTTTATCCGGCGACCGAGTATGGCCTTCATGGCGGCCTCTTCTGAATCAAAGACCCTGGCCTTGCCTGTAAACCGCATCATCTTCTCGCTTACGCCGGATTGCTTGACGACAGCTCCGAGAGGGGCGATGTTGCCTTTCAGTACCGCAATGCCGCCTTCCTTGTGGTAGGCTTCACCAAGCGGCTTTATGACCTTCTCATCGATGAAATCGACGCTCTCTATAAGCGCCTTTATCTTCTTGCCGGAGACCGTCGGGTTGTCCTTCACGAGGCCGCGGAGCCTGTAAAGGAGCGCCCCCATACCGCCAGCCCAGTGGAGGTCTTCCATGTAATATTCGCCGACCGGCTCAAGGGACGTGATATGAGGGGTCGTGCGGCTTAAGGTATCAAATGCCTCAAGCGGAAGCTTCACCCCCGCCTCATTCGCTATCGCAAGGAGATGAAGGACCGTATTTGACGACCCGCCGAGGGCGAGGTCCGCCCTTATGGCGTTCTCGAAGGCCGCCTTCGTCAGTATCTTCCTCGGCGTTATGTTCTTTTTCACAAGCTCTACTATGCGCACGCCGCTGTCAAAGGCTATCCTTCTTTTATCGGCTGAGTTGGCAAGCGCAGTGCCGCAAAACGGAAGCGACATGCCCATAACCTCAGTAAGGCAGCTCATGGTATTCGCCGTATAGAGCCCCTGGCAGCTGCCGGCGCCTGGGCAGGCCCCTGTCTCGCAAGAGTTGAGCTCTTCTTTCGTTATCTCGCCCTTCCTGAAACGGCCCATGGCCTCGAAGGTGTCGCGGATAAACGACGTCCTCCTGCCCCTGTACCTGCCAGTGAGCATTGGACCGGCCGTGACCACGATGGACGGGATATTGAGGCGCGCCGCGGCCATCAGCATGCCGGGCGTGATCTTATCGCAGTTCGTGAGGAGCACGAGGCCGTCAAAGGCGTGCGCCTCCGCGACTGTCTCGACCATGTCGGCGATAAGCTCCCTTGAGGGAAGCGAATAGTGCATGCCCCTGTGCCCCATGGCTATCCCGTCGCATATCCCTGGCAGGCCGAAGAGCATGGGGTATCCGCCGCCGGTGTGGACGCCTTTTTCTATGAACCTTTCAAGGTCCCTCATCCCGACGTGGCCTGGTATGAGGTCTGTAAAGCTTGAGGCTATCCCTATGAAGGGCTTTTTCATCTCCCCTGTGGGAACGCCTGTGGCGTAGAGCAGGGCCCTGTGCGGGACCCTTTCAAGCCCTTTTTTTATCCTGTCGCTGCGATTTGCCATCTCGAGTGCGTGTTGCCCCTTTCTCAATGCCTTCTGTAATCGGAGAGCCTCTTTTCCATCTCGTCTTTCAATGCGAGCTTGAGCTTCTTGAGCCTGTTCTTCTCCATCTTCTCATTAGGGCTCAGGGTCGGCTTCTTCTCCATCTTGGCTATCTTGTTCTCGTAATCCTGGTGGGTCTTAAAGGTCTTTCTGAACCCCTCGTCCTCATCAAGAAGCTTTTTGACGATCTCGTCGCGTTTTTCCATAAAAGCCACCTTTTTTCCACCTGAAGGTTTTGGATGGGTTATCTTAACCGCGCCCACTTTGATTTAAATACTTATAATTGCGCCTTCCTTCACAAAAGAGCCTTTAAAGCCCTTAATTTTTAAGGGCAAATGCAGATATTTTATAATAACCTAACCGGGAATGCTTTGTCAATTTGATACTAAACAGATATTTTGCCAAAAACAATAGTAAAAATGATTTTTTATACCGTTATTGTCACTAAGTCCATACAAACAATCATGACGGCCTTTTAAGCTCCGCCTCGGATTTCCTAAGATATATCGGGGAAAGCGCCGCAGGCTCTACCGCCTCATCCAAACGGTCAAACGCCAGGAGGCCGACGTTCGCTGCCTTTATCTGCCAGAGCGGCTGACTGGCGACTTTAGCGCCGCCCAGGGCGTCGCTAAAGATATCGAGGTAGGCGGTAAGGCCGCTCCCAAGAAAGATTATATCATCTCCGAGGTTCATCTCCGAGACGGTCTTCACCAGGTCGTCAGGGCTCATGACCGAATCGGGCAGCACGGCCCTTGGAAGGCCCGAGACGGTATCGTAAAGGGCGGCATATACCTCGCCCTTTCGAGCGTCAAGCACCGGGCATACCATCTTTCTGGAATAAGGGATATTCATGGCGAGGGAGGCAAGGGTCGAGACACCGGCCACCTTCCTTCCAGTGGACCAGGCAAGGCCTTTTAGAGTGGATATCCCGATCCTCAAGCCGGTGAACGAGCCTGGGCCGATATCAGCCGCGAAGATGTCGATAGCGGCCACAGGACATCGGGCGCTTTCCAGATGGGACTTTATTGAACCAAGGAGCCAGTTCGAGTGCGTCCCGGCGTCCCCGACAGTCCATTCTGAAATGAGCCTTCTGTCCTCGATAAGGGCTATGGAGCCCGACGAGGAAGAGGTGTCGATCGATAGGACCTTCAATAGCTATCCGAAAATCCTGAAAAGGTCGTTGTAGGTGACAAGGACCATGAGCGCGACAAGGAGCGCGATGCCTACCTGCTGAGCAACCGTCATGAACTTCTCGCTCAAGGGGCTGCCCTTTACGGCCTCGATGCTGAAAAAGACGATATGGCCGCCGTCCAGCACCGGTATCGGGAAAAGGTTTATTATGCCGAGCTGGAGGCTCAGGAAGGCCACGAGAGAAAGGATATCCACAAGGCCGCTCTCCGCGGCCTTGCCCGCGACCTGGGCTATCATGATCGGGCCGCCAAGCGTCTTAAGGGAATACTCGCCCAGGACAAGGCCCTTTATTACCACAAAAAGCTTGGAGGTCATATCTATGCCGGATGAGACCCCCTTATCAATGGACTCGATCAGGCCGTAGCGCCTAAGGACCTGATCTTCCTGCCTGGATATGCCGACGAGGTAGGCCTTCGCCTCTTCGCTGTACCTGGGCGTTATCACAAGGCTCAGCTCCTCGGCCCCCCTCCTTATCACAAATGTCTTTTTATCGCCGCTTTTGTGTATAGCCACTTCGAGCTCTGCCCAGTGGACAATCGGGGTGCCATTGACGGATATTATCCTATCGCCGGGCTTAAGCCCCGCCTCTTTCGCGGGAAACCCGGGGGATATATCGCCGATCACAGGCTCCATCGGCGGGTACAGGCCACCGTAGCCGGCCCCGGTCTTCTCTGAGGTCTCAGGGACAAGCGAGGCATTGAGCCTCTGCCCGTCCCTCAAGAACCCTACCTCAAGTGTTTTGCCAGGGCTCATCGTAAGGGCTCCAAGGAGCTCCTCCCAGGTCTTTATCGCCTTGCCGTTTACCGTGTTTATGATGTCGCCGTTCCTGATGCCAGCCTTTGAAGCGGCGTCTCCCGGGACAACATAGCCGGCTTGGGCAGGCTTTTCAAGGTACAGGGGCACCTGTATGCCTATCATGAAGATGACCGGAAGGAGGGCTATCGCGAGCACCAGGTTCATGACCGGCCCTGCGGCAACTATAGCCGCCTTCTTCCACACAGGCTTATGCGTAAAGGATTTTGCCCTTAACTCCTCTGTTATCTCCTCACCGGGCGCCTCGCCGACCATCTTGACGTAGCCGCCAAGAGGAAGCGCCGATATCCTGTACTCGGTCTCACCCCTTCTTACGCCGATCAATTTTGGACCAAAGCCCAAAGAGAACTTCTCAACGCCGACTCCGCAAGCCTTGGCGACCGCGAAATGGCCCAGCTCGTGGATGAATATCAGGATCCCAAGAACGATTAGAAAAGAGATAAAAGTTGTCATTTTTCTATTATATACTATGTCCTGTCTGATATGGAGGAGGCAGCCTCCTGGGCCGCCTCCCTGGCCGTTCTGTCGGCCTCTATTACATCCTCTATTGTCTGTATTTTCATGGGCTTATGCCTGCCAAGCACTTGAGACATAACCCTGTAGATGCCGGTAAATGGGATCCTGCCTTCAAGGAATAGCGCCACCGCCACCTCGTCAGCGGCATTAAGGGCCGCCGGGGCCCCTCCGCCAAGCCTCAAGGCCTCGTAAGCGAGCCCAAGGCATGGGAACCTTTCGGGGTCAGGGTCGCTGAACTCAAGGGAAAGAGATCTAAATCCCAGGTGTTCGGTACCGGACGGGACCCTTTCCGGGTACGAAAGGGCATAGGCGATGGCCCCGCGCATGTCGGGGTTGCTCATCTGCGCCATTATGGAGCCATCTATATATTCAACCATTGAGTGTACTATCGACTGGGGGTGTATTACAACCGATATCTTCTCGGGAGGGAGCGCGAAAAGCCACCTCGCCTCTATGACTTCGAGCCCCTTGTTGAAAAGCGTGGCTGAATCTATGCTTATCTTCCTGCCCATCTTCCACCTGGGGTGGTTCAATGCCTCTTCCGGGGTCGCCCTTTCAAGGGTATCGACTGGCCTTGTGAGGAACGGCCCGCCTGAGGCAGTAAGTATTATCCTTTTGACATCCTCCTTCCTGTGGCCAAGGAGGGACTGAAAAACAGCCGAATGTTCGCTGTCTATCGGGATTATCTTTACGCCGCGCCTGGCGGCCTCGTCAATGACGAGGCTTCCGGCAAGGACAAGGGCCTCCTTGTTGGCAAGGGCCAGGTCTACCCCTGCCCTTATGGCGGCCATCGTCGGCAAGAGTCCAGCAGCCCCGGATATTGCGGATACCGCCATCACAACCCCGTCAAAAGAGGCGGCCTTCATGGCGCCTTCGACCCCGTAGCCTGTCTCGACTTGAAAGGAGAGCGACCTTTTCAAGGCTTCGGAAGCCTCTTCGCTTGCTACAGATATGAAGGCTGGCCTGAACTCCTCTGCCTGCTCTTTTACAAGGGCCACGTTATTCCCGGCGGCAAGGGTCACGACCTTGAACCTCTCCGGGTGCATGCGCACGACCTGAAGGGTATTCCTTCCTATGGACCCGGTCGAGCCGAGTATGGCCAATCCTTTTATCTTCATCGATATCTAAACCTGACAGGCGAGATAATAATACAATAGCGGCACAGAAAAAAGAAGGCTGTCTATCCGGTCGAGCACCCCTCCATGGCCTGGGATTATCGCCCCGGAGTCCTTGACTCCCGCGGCCCTTTTAAGCACCGATTCGGCAAGATCGCCTATCATGGCGACGATCCCAATTACAGCAGCCAGCACAAAGACGTTTAACGGAGAAAGGCCCATTCCGGCAAGATAGCTGAACAATACCGCTACAGCCGCGCCGCCTATTATGCCGCCCGCCGCGCCTTCGACCGTTTTTTTCGGGCTTATCTCTGAAGCGAGCTTATGAGCGCCCAAACCCCTGCCGATAAAATAGGCGAAGGTGTCGTTGGACCATATCACTATAAGGAGAAACAGGAGCCACCATTGGCCGTTTTCTATCTCACGGAGAGGCGTTAGAAACGAAAGCGGCAGGGCGATGTAGACCAGGCCAAAGGCCTTGTGCGTTGTATCCTGGGAGGCATCCTTAAGCTCTCTTCCGGATACAATCGCGTAGAAGAAAAAAGCGAATAGCAGAACAAGCGCGGCTGGCGCGAAAGAGCCGGCCCCGCCATAATAGACCACGGGGACAAGCGCGGTCCCGGCCATGACGCCTGTCCAGTCGAAGATGGCGTCCCTCTTCTGGACAATGGCAAGGCCGTTGAACTCGTAGAGGGCAAGAAGGGTTATGGCGGCTGAGACCGCGAGTATAAGATAAACAGAAGCGTACAGGACTATCGCGACGAATATCGGGATAAGCACTATCCCGGTGACTACCCTTTTCAGACTACCCTCCGATAAGGCGGACTCAGGCGCTATCCAGCCGCGCCAACCCCTTTTTCCTTGACCAGGCCGAACCTGCGTTCCCTTTTCTGATAATCCCTTATGGCCGCCTCAAGGTGCTCCCCTGAAAAGTCCGGCCAGAGCGCGTCGCAGATGTATATCTCGGTATATGCGAGCTGCCAGAGGAGGAAGTTGGATATCCTCATCTCGCCGCTCGTCCTTATGAGGAGGTCCGGGTCCGGGGCGCCAGCGGTGTAGAGGTTTGCCTGGAAGGTCTCCTCGGTTATCTCTTCAGGCAGGAGCCTCCCCTCGGATACAAGCCTCGCTATCTTCTTCGCGGCGCTGGTTATCTCCTCTCGTCCGCTGTAGCTCAAGGCCAGCTGAAGGACCATCCCTGTATTATAACGGGTCTTCTCCTCGAGGTCGGAGATGACGCCCTTCACACCTGCCGGCAGGTCCTCGACTCTGCCGATGGCGCGGAAGCGGATATTGTTCTCTACCAGGTTCTTCTCCTCGCCGCGGAGATGGACCTCGAGGTACTTCATGAGCATATTCACCTCGAGGGCGGGGCGGTTCCAGTTCTCTTTCGAGAAGGTGTACAGGGTAAGGTAAGCGATGCCCATCTCCCTGCAGAGGCGTACGGTCTCCCTGGCGACCTCGATGCCCTTCCTGTGGCCGTTTATCCTGTTGAGGAGGCGTTTTTTCGCCCACCGTCCGTTGCCGTCCATTATGACGGCTATGTGCCTGGGGAGATTTTCCCTTGTGATATCGCTCATAGGTTTTTGCCTGGACTTGAGAGTTCTCTAACAGGTTCTTGAAAAATACGGATTCTGTTCAGGCTGCTTAAAAAAACATATGCGAGGCGATTCTCGCCGTTTGACGAATGAGGCGTACTCCTTATCAGTGACGAGCTTCTGAAGCCAACGACGCAGATGAACTTTTTCAGCAGCCTTGTCAGACCTCCATTATCTCCGTCTCTTTCTGGGCTACCATCTCATCGACCTTGTGTATCTGCTTGTCGATTATGTCCTGGACCTCTTTCTGCAGTTTCTTGTGATCGTCCTCTGAGATGCCCTTGTCCTTCTCAAGCTTCTTGAGCCCCTCGTTAGCGTCCCTCCTCACGTTCCGTATGGAGACCTTGCACTCCTCTCCGTACTTCTTCGCGAGCTTGACTAACTCCTTCCTTCTCTCCTCGGTAAGAGCAGGTATGCTTATCCTTATGATCTTGCCGTCGTTGGAAGGGTTGAGCCCCAGGTCCGAGGTCATTATGGCTTTTTCTATGGCGTGGAGCTGGGATACGTCCCATGGCTGAATGGTGATGGTCCTGCTCTCAGGGACCGAAAGGGTGGCTATCTGCTTTATGGGAGTCGAAGTCCCGTAGTAATCCATCTTGACGTGGTCGAGAAGGGCAAGGGAAGCCCTGCCGGTACGGAGCCCGCCCAGTTCATGGGCGAGCGCCTCGATGGCCTTCTCGGTCCTTTTTTTCATCTCGGAAAATATCTCTTCCTTCATCCCTGTTCTCCGTTGCCTCCGGCAGATTTTTTATTTCAGGAAACCAACGTGCCTATGCTCTCGCCTCTGACGACCTTCAGGAGGTTGCCGGAGGTCTTGACGCTGAAGACGATGATAGGGAGGTTGTTGTCCATGCAGAGCGAGATGGCGGTAGCGTCCATCACCTTGAGCCCGTCCTTGAGGACGTCTATGAACTTGAGGCTCTCGTACTTTCTGGCGTCCTTCTCCTTCATCGGGTCCTTGTCGTATACCCCGTCGACCTTGGTTCCCTTGAGTATCACGTCGGCGTGTATCTCCATCGCGCGGAGCGACGCTGCGGTATCGGTAGTGAAGTACGGGTTGCCGGTGCCGGCGGCGAAGATTATCACCCTGCCCTTTTCGAGGTGGCGGACGGCGCGCCTGCGTATATAAGGCTCGGCAAGCTCCTTCATCTCTATCGCGGACATGACGCGGGTGAAAACGCCGTTCTTCTCGAGCGCGTCCTGCAGCATGAGCGAGTTTATGACCGTTGCGAGCATGCCGACGTAATCGGCTGTCGCCCTGTCCATGCCCTTCGCGCTCGCGGAAACACCCCTGAAGATATTGCCGCCGCCTATGACGACGGCCACCTGGACCCCAAGGTTATAGACCTCTTTTATTTCCTGCGCGATAGCGTTGATTACGGCGGTGTCGACCCCGAACTCCTTGTCGCCCATGAGGGCCTCGCCCGAAAGCTTAAGGAGTATCCTTTTGTATTTATGCTCTGGCATTTTTACGTCCGGTGCGGGCAGCGAGGCCCGTTGAAAGGTGAGATTATGGAACAAAAAAAGGGAGCCCTTGCGGGCCCCCTCGCCTACTTCTGAGCCGCTGCGACCTCGGCTGCAAAGTCAGTTACCTTCTTCTCCAGGCCTTCGCCTACCTTGAACCTGGTGAACCTTCTGATGGAGATGTTCTCGCCAAGCTTGGCTATATTCTCGATGACGAGCTTCTCTATGGTCTTGTCCGGGTCCTTCACGAAGGGCTGCTCAAGGAGGCATGCTTCCTTGTAGAACTTCTCCAGCTTACCTTCTACCATCTTCGCTATCACATGGTCAGGCTTGCCGGACTCCTTTGCCTGAGCCTCATAGATGCGCTTCTCGCTCTCGACCACATCGGCCGGGACTTCCTGCCTCGTCACATACTGCGGGTTCATGGCCGCTATGTGCATGGCTATCTCGCGGACAATGGCGCTGAAGCCCTCGGTCTTCGCCACAAAGTCGGTCTCGCAATTGACTTCGAGAAGAACGCCAACCTTGCCGCCGTGTATGTAACTGCCGACTATGCCCTCGGAAGCGAGCCTCGAAGCCTTTTTCTGCGCCGCTGCCAGCCCTTTCTCGCGCAAAAAGCTTACGGCCTTCTCTATATCGCCTTTGGTCTCGGCAAGGGCCTTCTTACAGTCCATTATGCCGGCCCCGCTCTTCTCTCTAAGCTCCTTTACCGCCGCTGCTGAAATCTCCATTATTGCCTCAACCCTCCAAAAAGTTTTTCTCTTGATTTAGCCCTGTGCGGTGCCTTCGCTGGCCGCGGCTGGGGCTGGGGCTGGGGCGGAGACGGCCTCAGGCTTTTCGGCCTGCTTGTCGCTCTTCGCCTGCATGGCCTCTTGATAAAGGGCCTTGCCCTCAAGACAGGCATCCGCCATGGAGGATGAGAAGAGCTTAATGGCTCTGATGGCGTCATCGTTACCCGGTATCACGTAGTCGACCTCGTCCGGGTCGCAGTTGGTGTCGACTATGGCGACGACCTTTATGCCGAGCCTTTGGGCTTCTTTTATGGCGATAGCCTCTTTCTTGGAGTCGATTATGAAGATGGCCTCAGGCACCCTGTCCATTTCCTTTACGCCGCCGAGGTACTTATCAAGCCTATCCTTTTCCCTCTTGAACATCAAAAGCTCTTTTTTGGTAGCAGATGCGAAAACAGGGTTGGTGTCGAGGGTATCAAGCTCCTTGAGCCTGTTTATAGACTTCTTCACAGTCGCGAAGTTGGTGAGGAAGCCGCCTATCCACCTGTTGTTGATGTATCCCATTCCGGCCCTGGCGGCCTCTTCCTTGATGGCGTTCTGGGCCTGCTTCTTGGTGCCTATGAAAAGGACCCTGCCGCCCTTCGACGCCGTTTTCCTGATAAAATCATAGGACTCTTTAAAGAGCTTGACCGTCTGCTGAAGGTCGATGATGTAGATGCCGTTCCTGGCCCCATAGATATACGTCTTCATCTTGGGGTTCCACCTCTTGGTCTGGTGCCCGAAGTGGACGCCGGATTCCAGCAGCTGTTTCATTGTCAAATAAGCCATTTCCCGTACTCCTCCTTTTTTTGGTTAGCCTCCGCGTGGCATTACTTCACAACCGGGACCCCTGAGGGGCACCGCCGGTTTTAAGCCTACGCGTGCGTAGTTAATCGAAAATATTTAGCATAATAAAGCGTGTGTTGCAAGAAAAAAGGCATCCTGGCCGTGCCTTTCGGCAAACCGCCGGATGCAACCCATTGATTTTAACCAAGTTTAACACGAAAATCGATCGGTGGGCGATTTAAGGAATGTACAGGGCATCTGCAGCACGAAAGAAAAGCAAAAACGCGAAAAACGGGACGATAAAGATGAGCGGCCCCTTACTTCCCCCCTGAGCGCCACTCAAGGGCGCCTTTGCCCATTACTCCGGTCACTGTGAGCCTTACCAGGCCGTCCGGGCCGGGTATCTCCTGGCCGGTCTCATTGTACTTTGGAAATTTTACGACGTAGGCCTTGCTCCACAGGTCGTAATAGGGAAAGAACTCCCTGATGACAGCGTCAGAGTTCTCTACCCTTGCTATCGATATGGGCCTGACCTTGCCCCCGCTGCCGTCCTCCAGGTAAAGCTGCCAGACCGAGGCCGCTTTATCGAAGTCGTTGATAGACTCATCGGGGGTATAGGCCGCGAAAAAGAACTCGTTATACCCTTCGGCCTGCTCAAGCTCCCTTTCAAGGAGCATCTGCGAGCGTTCCGGGCCCATGGCATAGCTCTCCGAGTACCTCTGTATATAAGCCTTCCTGAACTCCACGCTCTTATAAGTGGCGTTCATATACAACCTGGACTCAAGCCCCTCGTAGACCTTGAACCCGCGCGACCACCTGTTGAGAGCCTGGTTATAGCCCGCCTCTCCGGCGGGCTTACCCGACTCTTTCCCTACCCCGCAGCCCTGAAAAAGCGCCGCCGACAACAAAAGAACGCAGAGGACCGCAAGGCCCCTGCCCACGCCTGTCTTTTTGGTAAAATGGTAGCGCATCAGCGTCCCTGTCACTCAACGAGCCTGAAGCCGAGTGTCGGAAGACTTTTGCCGGGCTCAAGGCCATACCTGTAAGTGGTGCGGAGCTTACTAGGCTGGTCCAGGAATGAGCCGCCCCTGACGACACGGAACATCGAGTGATCAGCGCCGGGTGGATTTTCCAGCGGACTTATCTTGTAGTAGTCGAAATCGAAGTAATCCTCGACCCACTCAAATACATTGCCGGTCAAGCCATAGAGGCCGAGGGCGTTCGGCTGTTTGCTTTTTACAGGCTCCATCATGACGCTGTTGTCGCTGAAGACGGCATAGTCCCTGAGTTCGGCCTCGTTATCGGTGCCAGACCACCGCATATCCTTGCCGCGCTCCCTGGCGGCGAATTCCCATTCGGCCTCGGACGGCAGACGATAGAAGCCGCCGGTTACCTCGTTGAGCTTTTTTATGAACGCGGACACACCGGTCCAGGTAACGTAATTTACGGGCGCCTGAGGGTCTTTTTTCATATCAGGGTTTATCCTGGTCGCAGGCAAGCTCCCTATCAAGGCCTCGAAGAGCTCCTGGGTCACCTCGGTCTCAGCCATATAGTAGTCGTCAATGCACACCTCATGGGCCGGCCTCTCGTCATCATCGCCATCCCCTGTAAAATCCCCCATATTGAAACAGCCGCCCTTAATGAATACCATCTTTATGGGAGGAAGGTCCTCTTTCTTGACTATTCTCTCCTCTTTTTTCTTCTTCTTATTTTTTACGGCCTCGTCCTTCATCTGCTCGCCGATGCCGAGATCATCGTCTTCAGCCGCGGCGCCTTGGCCTTGGTCAGCCGCGTATGCCTTCGCGCCCATGACGGCGAGGGCCAACAATAGCGAAAAAATGATCAAAGAAGTCCTTTTCCTCACGTTCCAGCCTCCTTCAGCTTTTTACCTTGATAGGGCCTGGGCCCTTCTGCTCACTTGAAAAGTGCGAGCTGGGGCACAGGCTTCATACAAACGTCCACCGGGTATTTTCCAGTAAAACAGGCGTCGCAGAAGCTTCCGCCCGCTTGACGCACCGCGTCATAGAGCCCCTCGACGCTTAAATAGCCAAGCGTATCGGAAGTTATGTACCTGTTTATGGCCTCCGTGCTCTGGACAGCCGCTATTAGCTCTTCCTTACTTGGCGTGTCTATGCCGTAGTAGCATGGGCAGATGGTCGGAGGCGAGCTGATCCTCATATGTACCTCCCTGGCCCCGGCCGACCTTATCATCTTTATTATCTTTCTGCTGGTGGTGCCCCGCACTATGGAGTCGTCTATGACCACGACCCTCTTGCCCTCTATAATATCCCGTATTGCGTTGAGCTTTATCTTTACACCGAAGTGGCGTATCGAGTCCTTGGGCTCTATGAACGTCCTGCCCACGTAATGGTTCCTGACGATCCCCTTGTCGAACGGGATGCCGGAGGCCTCGGCGTAGCCTATCGCGGCGGGCACCCCGGAGTCCGGGACCGGCACGACTATGTCGGCCTCGACCGGGTGTTCGAGCGCGAGCCTCGCCCCCAACCTCTTCCTTACCGCGTGCACGTTTGCGCCGAAGATCCTCGAATCCGGCCTCGCGAAGTAGATGAACTCGAAGACGCACGGAGTGTAAGCCGCGGGAGGGAAAGGCTTGTAGGAAGTCAGGCCGTTCTTGTCGATAAGCACTATCTCGCCAGGATCTATGTCGCGGACGTATTCGGCCTCGATAAGATCGAACGCGCAAGTCTCGGAAGCGACCACCCACGCCCCCTTGTGCCTGCCGAGGGAAAGAGGCCTGAAGCCGTGTGGATCGCGGACCGCTATCATCGCGTCATTTGTAAGGAAGAGTAGCGAATAGGAACCCCTTACCCTTTTGAGAGAGGCAGCTATCCTGTCGACAAGAGTGTCCTCCTTGCTGGAAGCCAGCAGGTGGACGATTATCTCGGTGTCCATCGACGACTGGAAGATGGAGCCGTATGCCTCGAACTCGGCCTTGAGGAGCGCGGCGTTGACTATGTTGCCGTTGTGCGCGACAGCTATGCCGCCCCTTGAGTACTCCACCACGAAAGGCTGAGCGTTCCTTATGTGTGACTCCCCGGCGGTAGAGTACCTGACGTGGCCTATCGCCGCGTTCCCGTGGAGCCTCTCTATATCATTGCTTGTGAAGACGTCCGCCACAAGGCCCATGCCCTTGTGCGAAAATATCTCCTTGCCGTCGGTAGAGACTATGCCGGAGCTCTCCTGCCCCCTGTGCTGAAGCGAGTAGAGTCCAAGGTAGGCGAGGTTAGACGCCTCCGGGTGGCCGTAGATGCCGAATATACCGCACTCGTCATTGAACATGTCTTCTCTGAATGGGCTCATATAGGAAAAATACCTTTAGGAACGTATATAGTTGTCAAGCGCGCCTGACCAGGCATCTTTGGCGCTCTCAAGGGCGATATCAATGAGACCGCCTATCTGCAGGGAACACCCGCCGACCCTGCCTATTACAGAGAAAGTCGCTCCGGCCCCCTGGGCTATCTCCTTCATCCTTGCGAGGTCGTCCTCATGAAAGCTCACCACTATCCTTGACTGGGCCTCGCCAAAGAGCGCGTCGTCAGGCCTGAGCGCGCCGCCGATATCGACCCTGGCGCCTACCGCGCCGTCCGGGTTAAGGCACGCCTCGGCAAGCGCCACGGCGAGCCCGCCATCCGAGACATCGTGGGCAGACAATATTATACCAGCCTTGATGGCCTGCGAACAAGCCTTCTGGACGGCCTTCTCCCTTTCAAGGTCCAAGGCCGGGGGAAGCCCCCTTTCAAGGCCGTGGACAACGCTTAAGTATTCGCTCCCGCCGAGGCCCGGCCCGCTATCGCCTATAACGCCGATGAGGCCGCCCTCCTCCAGGAACCACTGCCTTGTGTGGACGTCGAGCTTTTCGATGAGGCCGACCATGCCGATAGCAGGCGTCGGGTGGACGGAGGTGCCGGAAGTCTCGTTATAAAGGCTGACGTTCCCGCTCACCACAGGGATATTGAGGGCGATGCACGCCTCCTTGATGCCTTCTATCGCCTCTACTATCTGCCACATGACCTCAGGCCTTTCCGGGTTGCCGAAGTTGAGGCAATCGGTCAGGGCCATGGGGCGCGCGCCGCTTGCCACGAGGTTCCTCGCCGCCTCAGCCACGGCTATCCTCGCCCCCGCTCTCGGGTCGAGGAAGCAGTACCTTGAGTTGCAGTCGACGGTAAGGGCCAACCCCTTGTCTGTACCCTTTATCCTTACCACAGCCGCGTCAGAGCCGGGGCAGACGACGGTATCGGTCCTTACCATGTGGTCGAACTGGCGGTAGATCCATCCCTTGCTCGCAATGTTGAGCGATCCAAGGAGCCTCAGGAGGACTCCGTTATAGTCCTTCGGCTCTGGAATAGCAGATATGTCAAGTGAGTTAAGCTCGTCCTGGCCTGCCGGCTTTGATATCGGCCTGTCATAGACAGGGGCGTCGTCGGTAAGGAAAGCAACTGGTATATCGGCCGCGACCCTGCCGCGCTCTATAATGCGGATATTGTTCCCCTCGACGACCGTCCCTATCACCTCCGCATCGAGGTCCCATTTCCTGAATATCTCCTTTACGAAGCCCTCCGTGCCGGCGCGGACGACCATGAGCATCCTCTCCTGCGATTCTGAGAGCATTATCTCGTACGGCGTCATCCCCTCCTCGCGCCTGGGGACCATATCCATGTCGAGCTCGATCCCCACGCTCCCCCTTGACGCCATCTCGACGCTTGACGATGTAAGCCCGGCCGCGCCCATATCCTGGATGCCTACGACGTAATCTGTCCTGAAAAGCTCAAGGCAGGCCTCAAGGAGCAGCTTCTCGGCAAAGGGGTCGCCCACCTGGACGGTCGGCCTCCTCTCCTCGCCACCTTCTCCGAATACGTCAGAGGCCATGGTGGCCCCGTGAATGCCGTCCCTGCCGGTCTTGCTGCCGACATACATGACCGGATTGCCGAGGCCAGCCGCCTTGCCCCTGAATATCCTGTCTTTTTTTACGAGCCCCGCGGTCATAACGTTCACAAGACAGTTGCCGTTGTACGAGGCGTTGAACAGGACCTCGCCGCCGACCGTCGGTACGCCGATGCAGTTGCCGTAACCGGCTATGCCTGATACGACGCCTTCAAGGAGGAACTTCGTCCTCGCGTTATCAGGAGAGCCGAAGCGGAGCGAATTGAGGGAGGCGACGGGCCTGGCGCCCATGGTGAATATGTCGCGCAGTATCCCTCCCACGCCTGTGGCCGCGCCCTGGTAAGGCTCTATGAAAGACGGGTGGTTGTGGCTCTCCATCTTGAAGGCCACGGCCAATCCGTCGCCGATATCGACTATTCCAGCGTTCTCGCCGGGCCCCTGGAGGACGAACTCGCCTTTTGTCGGGAAACCCTTCAAGTGCTTCCTCGACGACTTGTACGAGCAATGCTCGCTCCACATGACGGAGAAGATGCCAAGCTCAAGGAGGTTTGGCTCCCTGCCGAGCGAGCTTACTATCCTTCCGTACTCATCCGGGCTAAGCCCGTGCTCTTTTACGACTTCCTCTGTTATCTTCATTCCCTCTGTTATTCCGCCGGTATGGTGTAGACCCACCCGAACCTGTCCTCGGCCTCCCCGTACTGGAGGCTGGTTATGTAGTCATAGAGCTTCCTGGCAAAGGGGCCAGTCTCGCCGTTATTTATCCTGATATAAGCGCCCTGGTGGTGTATCTCGCCTACAGGAGAGATTACAGCCGCGGTGCCGGTGCCAAAGGCCTCCTTGAGGCTTCCGTTGCCGCACGCGGCGAATAGCTCATCAATTGATATCCTCCGCTCACAGACCTTTACACCCCACTCCTTCGCAATACGTATCACCGAATCCCTTGTAACGCCGCCGAGCACAGATCCTTCAAGGGAGGGAGTTACAAGCTCGTCCGCGATGAGGAAGAAGATATTCATGGTGCCGACCTCTTCGACGTACCTGCGCTCAATGGCGTCGAGCCATAAAACCTGGGTAAAACCCTTTTTCTTCGCCTCTTCGGCTGGAAGGAGGCTGGCGGCATAGTTTGCCGGGGTCTTGGCGGCCCCGAGGCCGCCCTTCACGGCACGCACATACTCGCCCGGGGTAGTGAGCCTCACCGGGTTTATGCCTTCCTTGTAATAAGCGCCGACAGGGGAGGTTATGATGAGGAACTTGTATGTCTCCGAGACCCTTACGCCGAGATAGTTGTCTGAGGCGAAGATAAAGGGGCGGATATAGAGCGAGTAGCCCTTCTTCTTCGGAACCCAGTCCCTGTCGGTCTTTACAAGGGTGGACAGCCCGGCAAGGAAATCATCGTAGCTCACCTGAGGTATGCACAGGCGCGCCGAGGACCTGAGCATCCTTTCGTGGTACTTATCGGGCCTGAAGATGTTTATAGAGCCGTCAGGGGCGTGAAAGGCCTTGAGCCCCTCGAAGATGGCCTGTCCGTAATGCAGGGTCGTGAGGGCAGGCGAGACTTCGAGGTTGCCGAAGGGGACCACCATGGGTTCACCCCACCTGCCGTCGCTGAAATCCATCGAGAGCATGTGATCGGAAAATATCGTGCCGAAGCCAGGGTTCTCCAGCGCCGCCGGGTCAAGCCTGCTCTTAGCCGTCTTTTGTACCTCGATATTTTTAAGCATATCCATATCAGCCCTTTTTCCTGGCGTAAACCTCTATGGTGCCGCCTGCCCTCAAGAGCGCCTCAACCGCTGAAAAGACGGTCGAGAGAACGGCAACAAACGGCAATGTCGCGAACATGAAAGCGAGGCCAGCCCGGGTCTTGACGCTCCGCGCTGATCTCGACCTCAGGTATTCATACAGTAGGTTCTGCTTAAGCCCCATGGCGTTATAAAAACTCTGCAGAAAGCCGTAAGGGTTGTACTCGAACGAAAAATGCCTTCTGCTTTTTACCTCGAACCCGTTTTTCTCAAGGAGCCTCTTCATGTTCCCTGCCGAGTAGTGGTACAGGTGGAAGGGCGGGTCGAGGTGGAACCAGGCGCTGCCCGTTGTCATGGACTGCAGGCTCGCCGTGTTCGGCACAGCCACCAGTAGAAGCCCTCCTGGCTTTAGTATCCGGGCGCACTCTTTAAGCGTCCACTCTGGGTCCCTTACGTGCTCAAAGACGTGCCAGAACGTGACGGCGTCGAAGTACCCGTCCGGGAAGCTCGAATCAGAGAGGCTCCCGTATCTAAGCTCAAGGCCGGGCCGGTTAAAACTGCTCACGCGCTCATCGAGCTCGAGACCGAAGCATTCCCACCCTCTTCGAAGCATCATGAGGAGGAAATCCCCCCTGCCGCAGCCTATGTCGAGTATACGCCCCTTGCGCGCGTACTTCTCGACGGCCCTTCGCCTGCCATCCCTTACAATGCCTATAAGCCATTCCAGGGGAGCGGGAAACCTGGTAGAGTCCTCCTTACGGTAGGTGCTCGAATAGAGCTTTTTAAGCTCCGATTCTTCAAGGAATGGCTCTGTCTTGCCCAGGCCGCAGCCCTGGCAGAAGACCACCTCATAATACTTTCCCTCGGCCTTGAGGCCTGTAAGCCTCTTGCCTGAAAAACTGCCTCCGCAGACAAAACAACTCTGTGTCGGCCTCCTTTTCTGAGGGATGCTATGCACGATTTCCCAGGACCCGAAGAATCTAATGAATTTTTAAAATAACCCAAAATGGATTAAATGACAAGAGTGAAAACAGGGGGTTGTTGTGGAGTTTTTACGGCCTTCGCTGGCCTGTGGCCTCGCTGGACTCAAGCTCCCTTATCATCCTTTTCGCTTTTTCGATTATTTCCTTCTCGTCTTTGAACCTCATGAGCCCTACGGCCTCATCTATGGTGACCCACCTGCACTCGTCGACCTCCTGGTCGTGGTCTTCTACGCGGCCTGAGGCATATTCCATGAGAAAGAAATAGACTATCTTGAATATCCTTTTGATCTCGTCTTTATCCCTGAAGCTGAAAAAATACTCGATATGGCCGATCTTCTCGATTATATGCCCTTCAAGGCCGGTCTCCTCCCTTACTTCTCTGTGGGCTGTCCTGGCGAGGTTCTCACCCTTTTCTGCCGTGCCCTTGGGGAGGCCCCAGACCTTGCCGCCCTTTGTGGAGATGACGGCGATGTCGACTTCGGCGTCCCTTCTCCTGAATATCACCCCTCCGGCTGAGATCTGCCGCTCTGCCACAACCCACTCTCCGATTCATGACATCAATTGCGCTTGCAATTCACTTTTCCAAGGCAGGACTGCTGGATTATTATATCAGGAAAAGAAACTCGGCTGAATCAAAAAAGCCCTCTACATCGTGGGCTTTTTTCCTCCGCCTGACTCCATTTCCGCCTGGCACCTGACGCAATAGCCTGTATATGGCATGAGCTTAAGCCTTTCCTCTTCTATCAGAACGCCGCAGCTGTCGCACTTGCCGTAGGTGCCCTCCTCGACCTTCCGTAGCGCCGCGTCGAGCATCTCAAGCTCCTGCCTCCGGATATCGGAGACCGTCAACCCCAGGTCCTCTACATGGTCGAGGACCGAGAGGTCCTCTATGTCCTGGGGCGTGTCGAACTGGGCATTGTAGTCCTTGCCAAGCTTCCTGAAGATCTCGTCCCTCAGGTCGACCCACATCTTTCGCTTGCGCTCAATGAGTATCACCTTGAGCTTGTTAAAGCGGTCATTATCTTTGCCCACAGTTTAAGCCTCCTTTCGGTAGTCAGCACACAGGGTGCTCGCCCCTTGAAAGCTCCTCTGTGAAAGCCGGTATACTTAAGAGGAACTCGTCGATTATCCTCCAGACGTTCCTGGTGATCCGGGCCTTGAGAGGCTTTTTCCCCGGCCTGACCTCCACGTAGACCTGCTTTGGCTCGTTTATCGGCCTTCCTATCTCGCTCAAGAGCCAGACCGATACCTCTTTCAGCCCCTCTACCCTCTCGTATATCTCATTGGCCATCTGATGCGATAATATAGAGTATATCTTGCCTACGTGGCTTACGGGGTTTTTGCCCGCCGCCGCCTCCGTGCCCATGGGACGATTTAACGAGATCACACCGTTTACGCGGTTGCCCCTGCCTACCTGGCCAGAGTCGGCGTCCTCGGCGGAAGTGCCGAGAAGGCTTATATAAACGCCCCGCGTGCCCTGCCCTTTCGCGTCAAGAGAATTGAAATTGAGGTTTACTTTTGAGAAAGGGCGGGTGGAGAGGAATTCCATCACGGCGGCGTGTATCTCCCGCTTTTTCCTGAAATAGGCTCTTTCGCTGTCGATGAGGCTGGCCATGAGCGGACAGGCGAGCGTAAGGTCAAGCTCTCTGCCTCTCCTGACGCCCATGACCTTCACGTCCTCTCCGGTCTCTGGAAAGCGGAGCTTGAATGCTGGCGAATTTATAAGCCGCTCCGTGGCGAATACAGCCTGTTCAGTCGGCGTAAGCGGTGCATAGCCTGCGGCGGCAGAGGTGTCGTTAGCGCCCCTTACCCTGCCCCGCCTCGCGAATATGCCGGCAAGCTCAACAGAGCCTGGTTGCAGTACGACCCTGACCTTGAGATGTTTTTTTGGGTCTATGTGCGGCAGGTTCTCGCGGAACCAGGAAAAAACGGTCTCTCTGGCTATTTCAGCAACTGGCACGCGGGAGCGCCCTGTGCCGTAGGAGGCCCGGTCGCCTACTATAAGCTCCATGGGCTTTATCACTTTCCCGCCGCCGAAGCCCTTCACAACCTGCCCGGCCACCAGCAGCCCCTTATCGGTATTATGATGGAGCACCGTGCCGAACCTTTTCAGATACTCGCGGCTCAAAGCGACCGATATCCGCTCCATCACCGCGTCGCAGATATAGTCCGGGTGTCCGGTCCCCTTCCTTTCTACTATCTCCACGGCCTGCTCTGCCACGGGGGCCCTGTTTGATATTTCGATCGTCTTGTGCACTCTGTCACCAGTGGGGGATTAAAAATAGACAGGTCTTAAACGGATGTGAGCCTCTTACTTTTTTTTAAGCTTTTTTGAATACCTCTCTATCCGGCTGTATACGCAGCCGCAGTACTTCTGCATATAAAGGCCCAGCCCCCTCGAAGAGTCCATGCCCTCCTGCCAGAGGGTCCTAAAGTCCTCGTACAGGAAAAGTATGCCGTACTTCCGGGCTGATTCAATACCAGCTTCCATTATCTGTTCGTGCCCCTGATACATGCTGAAAAGAAGCGACGATGTGAAGGCATCGAAGCCGCGCAGAGCGGCTTGCCTGGCCGTTGCGTCGAGCCGGGTCGAGTAGCAGTAAGCGCACCTGCCGCCGTGGGGCGGGATGCCGGAAGGCGTCATGGTCTCCTCCCTTACGCCCTTTATAAACGCGGATGGAGAGTACTCCTCGTCGCAGATGACTGGCAACGAAAGGATGCGCGCGAGCTCCTTTACGGACTCAAGCCTTTTTTTGAACTCAGAACGGGGATGGATATTCGGATTGTGAAAAAACCCCCATATGTCGGCGTGTTCGCCGAGCAGCTTCCGCAAGGGCGCCACTGCGCACGGGCCGCAGCAGATATGGGCCAGCACCCTTGGCCTCTGGCCCATGGATGCCTTTTCCATGAGGCCATCAAAAGTCACGACCTCTTTCATAGTTTGCATGAGATATTTCGTATAACTTATTGAAAGACTTAAAAAAGGCCATCCTGTGTGTCGGCCTTGCCTGCCTTTTTGTATGGCCTTCCAAGATGAGCATATGAAAGCTCTGTGGCGATCCTGCCCCTCGGGGTCCTGTTAAGATACCCTTCCTGAAGAAGATAGGGCTCATAGAGGTCCTCTATGGCGTCCTTCTCTTCATGGAGCGAGGCCGCCAGCGCCTCTATCCCAACCGGCCCGCCGCCGAACTTGTCTATGATGGCAAGGAGTAGCCTCCTGTCCATCTTGTCAAAGCCCTTCTCGTCTATCTCCAGCATGTCAAGGGCCCTGGAGGCTACCTCCCTGGTGATGACCCCTTTTGCCTTGACCTGGGCGAAGTCCCTTACCCTCCTCAAAAGGCGGTTTGCCACCCTCGGCGTGCCCCTCGACCTGCCGGCTATCTCATCGGCCCCGTCCTGGGTCATCTCCACGTCGAGTATCGCGGCAGACCTCGTGACTATGGTCTTAAGCTCGGTGGGGGTATAAAAATCAAAGCGGATGATCACCCCGAACCTGTCCCTCAAAGGGGCGGTCAAGAGGCCGGCCCTGGTAGTAGCCCCTATAAGGGTGAACTTCGGAAGCTCGATCTTCACAGACCTGGCCGAAGGGCCCTGCCCTATGAGTATGTCTATGTGATAGTCCTCCATGGCCGGGTAGAGTATCTCCTCGACGGTAGCGGACATCCTGTGTATCTCGTCTATGAAGAAGACGTCCATTGGCTCAAGGTTGGTGAGCATGGCGGCAAGGTCGCCGGTCTTCTCTATTATCGGCCCTGAGGTCGCCTTTATCTGGCTGCCGAGCTCGTTGGCTATGATATTGGCCATCGTGGTCTTGCCGAGCCCCGGAGGGCCGTAGAAGAGCACGTGGTCGAGCGCCTCGTTCCTTCCCTTGGCCGCCTCAACGAATACCTTAAGGTTCTCCTTGAGCTTCTCCTGCCCGATAAAATCGGTAAGGAGCCTGGGCCTGAGTGTTACCTCAAGGTCGTCTTCCATGAGCTTTGCTGGTGTTATATCGCGCTCGTCTTCCATTTTAATCCTATCGGTATGTTAATAAAGCCCATCCATGGATCGCCTTGGCAGGCTGCTTTTTCAAAAGTCCGCTATTTCTTCGAGAGCAGCTTCAAGGACTCTTTCAAAACCGTTTCAAAGGCGGCCTCGCTGCCAAGGGCCTTTATCGCCTTCCTGGCGGCCTCCTCGGCCTGCGCGCTCTTATAGCCGAGGTTTTCAAGGGCTGATGCCACATCGACCGTAAGCGGGTCATTTGACGCGGCTTCCATCGGGGCAGCGGCCTTAAGCGCTATAGAGCCTATCTTGTCCTTGAGCTCGAGGATGAGCCTTTCGGCTGATTTGGCCCCGATGCCTGGTATCGAGTTGAGCTTTGCCTTATCTGACGTCCCAAGCGCCTGGACAAGGTCGACAACCGCTACCCCTGAAAGGATATTCCTCGCGAGCTTGGGGCCTACACCAGAGACCCCTATAAGGAGCAGGAAGACGTCCTTCTCCTCCTGCGTAAGAAAGCCGTAAAGCTGTATGGCGTCCTCCCTCACATGGGTGTAAACTCTCAAGTTTACGTCCTCGCCATGGCCGGGGAGCATATAAAAGGTTGAAAGGGGTATGAAGAGCTCGTAGCCGAGTCCATTTGCCTCGACGATGACCGACTCCGTTGACTTGTGCGTTATCCTGCCCCTGATGCTCGCTATCATACAGGGCGTTTTGCCTTAAGCACGCCTTCTCCTTTTATCTTAAGTCCTGGATTATGGCTGTTCAGATGGCATATCGCTATGGCGAGGGCGTCTGTAGCGTCAGATTTTCCTGAGAGGGCGCGGTCCTTTAAAAGGATCCTGACCATCTTCTGCACCTCTTCCTTTGTAGCCCTGCCGTAGCCGGTTACAGCCTGCTTTACCGTTGTCGGCGGGTACTCGAAGACGGGGATGCCGAACTCCGCCACAGTAAGAAGGGCCGCCCCCCTCGCCTGCGCGAGCGTTATGGCGCTCTGAGCGTTCCTGGCGAAAAACATCGACTCTATTGAAACGGCCTCCGGCCTGTATGTCTCAAGGAGCTCCCTCAGCTTTGCGGATATGCCGAGAAGGCGCTCTGTAAGCGGCAATCCCGCGCCTGGCGAGATACTGCCGTGGCAGACGTAAGTGAAGCTATTCGCGCCAGCCCTGTCGATTGCGCCGTAGCCGGTGGATAAGCTTCCAGGGTCTATCCCCAACACCCTCAACGGATACCTCGCTTAAGCAAGTTTCGCCATCTCTTCAGGGGATATATCGAAGTTGGCAAAGACCGATTGCACGTCGTCCAGGTCCTCCAGCTCTTCAAGGAGGTTAAGCACCTGCTGCGCCGCCTTGCCCTCTACCTTGACCGTGGTCTTTGGTATCATCGCCAGGTCAGAGTTAGAGTATTTTACCCCTGCCTGGTCAAAGGACGCCTTTACCCTGGCGTACTCGGTCGGGTCTGTATATACCTCGAAGACCTTATCTTCCTGGTTGGTCACCACGTCCTCGGCCCCGGCCTCAAGGGCGGCCTCCATGAGCGACTCTTCCGTAATAGAGCCCATGTCGAAGGTGAAGACCCCCTTCTTCTCGAACATGTACGCCACCGAGCCGCTCTGGCCGAGGCTCCCGCCGAGGCTTGAGAAGGCGTGCCTGACTTCAGACGCGGTCCTGTTCCTGTTGTCGGTCATGAAGTTGACGAGAACGGCCACCCCGCTCGGGCCGTAGCCCTCGTAGGTGCCCTCCTCGTAGATGACGTTACCCAGCTCGCCTGCGCCCTTCTTGATTGCCCTGTCGATATTATCAGCGGGCAGGTTTTCCGCCTTCGCCTTCTCTATGGCGAGCCTTAGCCTGGGGTTTCCGGAGGGGTCGCTCCCGCTTTTGGCCGCGACCATAATCTCCTTTACGAGCTTCGTGAATACCTTGCCTTTCTTTGCGTCTGATTTGGCCTTTTTATGTTTTATATTGGCCCATTTGGAATGACCTGACATCAATTACCTCCAAAATATTTCACAATAAATAAACACAGATTTCATAACACAAAAGGGCTTTATTTTCAATTTACAATATCGATGAGCGCCATGTTTGCCCAAAACAGGGCCGTCCATGCGGAGCGACGTTCATAGTTTTTTTGTTATAATGGAAAATAGAGGAGAAAGTCCATGGGAGTACCATCGAGCGGAAGAGAAGATCTCTTGATGGAGATAGAGCTGCTCAAACGGCGCGTGGATGAGCTTCAAGAGGCCGAAGAGAGGCGAAAAAGAGAGGTCGAGGAGAGCCCTGCCACCATAGAAGCCCTTATGGACTACATCCCGGAGGCCATCACGATAATATCGGCGCATGAACAGAAGATACGGATGGCGAGCAGGGAAGCGCTCAGGATCCTTGGGGCAGAGCGCGAAGGGATCGAGGGCATGACGCTTGCCGAACGCGCCGAAAGATGGGCTGTATACGCACCCGACGGCCACAGGCTCGCCAACGAGGAGCTTCCGCTTACAATAGCCTTAAACGAAGGCAGGACGATAAAAGACCAGGAGATGGTCCTTGTCAGGCCCGACGGCCAGACCATCTGCCTCCTGGCCAACGCAGGCCCGATATTCGACCACGCCGGAAAGCTCCTGGGCTCCATATCCGCATGGAGGGACATAACAGCGAGGAAAAAGGCCGAAACGGCCCTCAAGGAGAGCGAACGGATGCTCGCCGAGGCCCAGAGGATGACCCATGTCGGGAACTGGATATGGGACCTTGAAAAAGACCTCTTCTGCGGCTCTGACGAGGCGTACGTGATATTCGGCAGACCAGCCGGGACGCCCATCAAATACGATGAGTTCATCGGTACGGTAGTCCAGGAAGACCAGGAATCCATACAATCGGCGATAGCCCGCGCCCTTGAAGGCGAGCCGTACAAGGCCGAGTACAGGATCGCTGTGCAAGACAGACTGAAGCACATCCTGGCGCTCGGCTCTACGGAGTTCAGGGACGGAAGGCCGGTGTCGATGAGGGGTACCGTACAGGACGTGACCGAAAGGAAAGAAAGGGAAGAGCAGCTCATGGAGGCCCTCGCCAAGATAAAGACCTTAAGCGGCCTCATACCCATCTGCGCGAACTGCAAGAGGATAAGGGACGACAGGGGCTACTGGATGAGGATTGAAAAATACATAGAAGAGCGATCGATGGCTGAGTTCACGCACAGCCTTTGCCCCGAGTGCGAAGAGAAACTTTACGGGAAGGAAAAAGAGCAGTAAACCGGCTTTCAATAGCAACCGGATGACCCTGAACTCAAGCGGCGGAGATATCTGAATCCATCAGTTCTCACCACTGTCCCCTTCGGACAGAAGCCAGTTCTCAGGTATCAGGTGGAAGAATAATATTAACAAGCCCAGGCTGCGTAAAATCAGACATAAGATGATGAAAACGGCATAGTGTAAATCCCGACTGAAATCTCCCCCTTTTCCAAATGGGTACTAAGGGGGATTATAAACCATTCAAAGATAATCTCCCCTGACCCCTCTTCAGGAAAGAGGGGGACCGGGAATATCCATCGCTTCCACCAACGCTTCCACCAACGCTTCCACCAACGCTTCCACCAACGCTTCCACCAACGCTTCCACCAACGCTTCCAATTGATATCGCGCTTTCAGCCTGGCATGGGACGTAAGCTTGAAAATCTCATTAGACGCACTGGAAGTCTTCGCCTGTAAGGCGAGGGATTTCAGGTCCCGTTGTGAGACATTAATGGCCCGGGGATTTTATGCCGAGCTCTTTCATCTTAAGGAGAAGCGTATTCCTGTGAATATTGAGCGCGCGAGAGGCCTCAAGCCTGTTCCAGTTGCTCCTGTCGAGCACGCCTGTTATGTAGCGCCTTTCAAAAGACCTTACCGCGTCCCTGAAATCCGGCGAATCGCCGTTGCCAGCCTCCAGGCCGGTAAAGAGGCCTAAAGGAAGGTCATCGGCCCTTATAACGCCGCCTTCAGGGGCGAGGACCACAAGCCTCTCCATCAGGTTCTCAAGCTCCCTGATATTGCCCGGCCACGAGTAGCCCATAAAGGCGCTTACGACAGCCGCCTCCACGCCTTCTATCCTTTTGCAGCATTTTCTGCTGTGCTTCTCTAAAAAATGTTGTACGAGAAGAGGTATGTCCTCTTTCCTGCCGCGCAAGGCCGGCAGGTCTACCGGCACGACCTTGAGCCTGTAGTAAAGGTCCTCCCTGAAACGCCCCTTCAGGACCTCGCCCTCAAGGCCGACGTTAGTAGCCGCTATTATCCGGATATCGACCTTTATAGGCGTGTTGGAGCCGAGCCTCTCGAAGGACCTCTCCTGCAATACCCGGAGGAGCTTTATCTGCAGATACGTTGGAAGGGTCGAGACCTCGTCAAGGAATATCGTGCCCATGTCAGCGTACTCGAACTTCCCTATTTTTCTCTGGTGTGCCCCTGTAAACGCCCCCTTTTCATGGCCGAAGAGCTCGCTCTCCATCAGTTCCGCAGGCACCGCGCCGCAATTGACGGCCACAAAAGGCTTCTCCTTCCTGTCGCTCATGTAATGTATGCCCCTTGCGACAAGCTCTTTGCCGGTGCCGCTCTCTCCCGTTATAAGGACGTTTGACGGCGTGCGGCTTACCGCCTTCATCAGGTCGAATATCTTCATCATCCTCGGAGACTTGCTTATTATCTCCCCGTAGCTGTACCTCTCCTTATAGCTCTCGTTGAGTTCTTCCTTGAGGAACTCAAGCTCGCTTTTAAGCTTGAGCCCCTCCGAGAGCCTGCCGAGGGTTGATAGCAGCTCGTCGTTGTCAAATGGCTTGGTTATATAATCATAGGCGCCCTTCTTAAGGGCCGTGACCGCCTGCTGGGCGCTGTCAAAGGCTGAGAGCATGACAACCTCTATCGACCCGTCGAACTCCTTTATCCTCTCAAGGGTCTCCAGCCCGTTCATGCCCGGAAGCTTAAGGTCCAACAGCGCAATATCTACAGCCCTCGAATTTATTATGCCAAGCGCCTCGGGACCGTTCTTCGCCTTTAGTACGCAATAGGAATCCCCCAGGATTATCTCCAGGGTATCTGAGATGAAATCATCGTCATCCACGACAAGGACCACGGGTCTTTTCATAACGGCTACCGTCCCGATCTGTTTTTTGTAAAGACGCGCCATAAGCCCTGATTAACTTTTAATGTAAATTCAGGCTTATGGTAACAAATTATTTACATATGTCAAGCACTATTTTAAATATTTTGTTTACGACGGGAGGCTTGCTCCCAAGGTGTGGGTTTCCAGGTGAGGTCTTGCTATTTGCAGCTACTTACGCTGTCAGGCTGTTTCAGTCGTGTCGGCATGCTCTATGCCATAGCTTCTTATCTTTCTATACAGGTGGCTCCTTTCTATCCCAATGGCCTCGGCTGTCCTGGCTATATTGCCGCCGAACTCCTTGAGCTTTCTCGTTATGAACTCACGTTCGAAATCGCTTCTGGCCTCCTTGAGGAGGTCCCTCCTGAAAAGGTCCCTTGGTTGAGCCGGCTGCGCGCCCTTTATATAGGAAGGTATGTCATCTGCGGTTATGGTATGGGACGGGGCCATTATTACGAGCCTTTCTATAAGGTTCCTGAGCTCCCGTACGTTACCCGGCCAGTCGTAGCCGTAGAGCACGCCCATCGCCTCTTTATTGACCGTAAGAACCTCCCTGGCCGTCTCCCTCGCGAACTCCTTGAGGAAATGGTCTATCAGCAGGCCTATGTCTTCCCTGCGCTCCCGAAGCGGCGGCACGTGGAAGGGTATGACGTTGAGCCTGTAGAAAAGGTCTTCCCTGAACCTGCCTTTGGCTACCTCGCTCAACAAGTCTTTGTTGGTGGCGACGATGACCCTCGCGTCTACGTTTATAAGCTCTGTGCCCCCCACCCTTTCAAAGCTCTTTTCCTGAAGCACCCTTAATATCTTGGCCTGCGTACGCAGACTCATGTCGCCTATCTCGTCGAGGAAGATGGTACCCTTATCGGCAAGGTCGAACTTCCCCTTTTTCTGGGCCACGGCGCTGGTGAAAGAGCCCTTCTCATGGCCGAAGAGCTCGCTTTCTATCAGCTCTTCGGGTATGGCCGCGCAGTTGACCTCCACAAAGGGCCTTCCCGACCTGTTCGACAGCAGGTGCATGTTCCTCGCGACAAGCTCCTTGCCGGTGCCGTTCTCGCCGGTTATGAGCACCCAGCTGTTGGAGGGGGCGGCCTTCCTGATGTCGGCCTTAAGAGAGAGCATGACCTGGGACGACCCTATTATCTCGTACTTGGCCCAGGCCTTGAGGCGCAAGTGGCTGTTCTCCTCCAGAAGCCTTTTCTGCTCTATGGCGTGCTCGACGGTCAAGGTCACTTTTTCAAGCGAAAGGGGCTTCTCGATAAAGTCGTACGCCCCGAGCTTTGTGGTCCTTACCGCTGTCTCGATATTCGCGTGCCCCGATATCATTATGACCGGTACGCCAGGGTACCTCGACTTTATCTCTTTTAGCGCCTCTGTCCCGTCCATGCCAGGCAGCCAGATATCGAGCAGAATGGCGTCAGGAACGCGCGCCTCAAGCTTTTTAAGGGCCTCCTCGGCGCTCCCCGCCGCGATAACGTCGTGCCCCTCGTCTTTAAGTACGCCCTGCAGGGCTTCCCGTATATCCTTCTCGTCGTCTACTACAAGAATGGTGGTCTTCATATGTTTATCGCCTTCACCGGAAGCTCGATGACGAACCTTGTGCCCTTGGGCTGGTTGTCCCTTACCCTTATATAGCCATTGTGGTCGGCTATGATGTTATTGACTATGGCAAGGCCAAGGCCAGTGCCTGTCTTTTTCGTCGAAAAATACGGCTCAAAGAGCTTCTGCTTGGACTCAGCCGGTATGCCCTCCCCGGTATCGATGACCTCGATGCGGGCGAGCTGCATCTCATCAAGAAAGTGTGTCTCAACCCTCACGGTGCCCTCGTCGCCCATAGCGGCGAGAGCGTTGTCTATAAGGTTAATAAGTACCCTTTTTATCTGGTCCCTGTCAATATCCAGCACAGGGACCAGATCGTCAAGCGAAGACTCGAACTGGACGGTCTTCCGCCCCGGCTTATAGAGGGCCATCGCCTCGCGTATGACCTCATTCAGGTCATTTGGGCTACGGTTCGCGGCAGGCATCCTCGCGAAGCTCGAGAACTCGTTCACAAGGGTCTTAAGCTCGTCTACCTGCTTTATTATGGTCATGGTGCACTCGTCAAAGACAGTATCATCCTCCGGGAACCTGTCGAGGTACTTCTTCCTGAGCCTCTGAGCTGATAGCTTTATGGGCGTAAGCGGGTTCTTGATCTCGTGCGCGATCCTCCTGGCGACCTCCTTCCAGGCCGACATCCTCTGCGTCTTTAATAGATGAGTAAGGTCGTCCAGGACCGCGACCATCCCCAGGTAGTTGCCTGATTCGTCCTTGAGGGCGTTAAGGTTGGCAAGCACTGTCATCACCTTGCCGTCGACCTCGACCCGCATCTGCTTCTCCAGGGACTCAAGGCCCACTTCGGTCATCTCGCGGATCATCTCGCGGAGCACCTCCCTGTCCTCCTGCCGGAGCACCTCCCTGTAGTTCTTGCCGAGGGCAAAGTCTTCGCCAGTGCCGAGCATCTGGGCTGCCACCCTGTTAATCGAAACTATCCGTCCGGATTTGTCGATCGATACGACACCGGCGGGGACGTTCCCGAGGACTATCTCGATATACCTCCTCCTCTGTTCAAGCTCCATGTTGGTGCGCCGGAGGTCAAGGTTCGCCGTCTCTATCTTTCCCTTGCCGGTCTTCAGGTCCTCTGTCATCCTGTTGAAGGATTTCACCAGCAAGCCGATCTCGTCGTTCGATTCGACGTTTATCCTGTAATCGAGGTTGCCGCTGGCAACGGCGTGCGTGCCCTCGGCAAGCTCGTGGATTGGGACGGTAAGCTCCTTGGCGAGGTAGCGTCCTATCCAGATGGAAAAGAAGACTATGAGGAGCGTTATGATGAGCAGTATCGTGAAGTAGCTCGCCTTAACGGGGTTTTTGAGCAGCTTGAGCTGTTTGTACCCCTCGAAGGCGGCGGATATCTCCTTCATCTTGTCGATGAGGCTCAGTGGGACGTAATAGTTGACGACAACCGCCCCTGCTGGCATGCCGTCCACAGAGACCTGTACCGGCGCGACAGCCCTTACCACGTCCCCTACCTGCATGGTCTGCACGTAGCTCGACGCCTCTCCGGCAAGCGCTTTAACGACAGATTCAGGCGCGATGTCCGGGACCATGTTCTGGTTTATCTTGTCCGAGATCGAGTAAAGCACCCTGTCGCCAGAGGCCGAATATATCTCGATGGTGGAAAAATCCCCCTCGACGAGCTTCCTGTTGATAAACCGCTCAAGCTTTTCGTTATCACTGCCGAACCCTTCGGCCACGATGGATACGGCAATGATCCTGGAGGCCGCCTCGACCCTGTCGTTTATGTCCTTGTAATAGTTCTGGGCAAGCTCAAGGGATTCCTGAAGCGAGTCCTCCACCTTTATCCCGAACCACCCGTCAATGGAGCGGTTTATGAACCCGATGACTATCACGAAAAGGAGGACTGTGGGGACGATCGAAAGGCTCACGAAGGCTGTGACGAGCTTGGTCCTAAGGCGCGAGCCCATCACCTGGCTCTTCCTTTCGATGAAGAGCTTGACCATGTTCCTCAATATCAGGAAGACGAGCAGGATAAGGAGGATGATATTCAGGTTTATGAGGCCGAAAATGAGGATGTTCGTGGCGATAGGCACGTCGCCGCTTATGGTGGAGACGTGCGATTCCACAAGGGTGAGGATTATTATGGCGGGCACTACGAGCAGTATTATAAGAAGCTCGCGGCGGCGCCTTTTGGCTTCCCCCTCTATCTTCTGGTTGTCATTCATAGGTCTGGGACGGCAAAGGTCTCACGTGCCAGTCGGTCTCAAAATCAAGAAGCTCAAGGAAAAAAAAGACGTAATTAAAAAGGAACGGCAGCTCTACCGGGTCCATCTCCGCCTTTATCCTTAGCTCGTACTCTTGCCCGGGCTTAAGATGTGCCGGGGCTATCGTAACGCCGGAGCATGAGCTCATGAGGCGCTTGACCTCACCAAAGTCCTTTATCTTCACCGGCCTCTCCCCTGTCTCGTCAAGGGTTATCTCGTACTCGTCACGGAGGCTGTCGTACTTGACGGTATGCCTGAACTCCCATCTTCCTGTGTTCTCATTTGGCAGCAGGCGGTTTACCCTGTTTATCTCTACTATGAAGTTGAACGATGTCGGCAGGCCGCTTTTTACCGCCTCCTCTATGTCCTTGCTGAAGGCGTCTTTTACATGGAAGGATACCTTAAGCGGCGGCCTCGTAACCGACACGTCTGTGATGGTGGCTGTGCCAGCCATGACCTGAAGCGGCAGCAGCCATATGGAAAAGACGAGTATTATGAGCTTTTTCATGGAAAATTCGATTTAAGAACAGGCTTATATTTAAAGTGGCCAGGTCGAAGGGCCCCCGTGGACAGGCCCGCCAAGCTATTATCCCGTCTATCCGGTTGAGTCAAAATATATCGAATTTTATTGGAAAAAGCAATAACAGGAGCCCTGTCCGGGACAGATTCAGGCCGGCTCTTCTATAAGCGTATTAAAAAAAAACTTTAATCATCGCCTTGAAGCGGTTAAAAATCCTTATTAAAAAAATTGGCTGTCTTGTAAAACGATAATCCTTGTCCGTCTCCGTTTTTTCTCCCGTCTCTACGATCCTGAAGCCTGAGGAGACGAGCAACAGGCCCAGAAAACGCTCAAGCGCATGGGCTAATGTGCCGTCTAACTGGCCTTGCTCTGGCTCAAAATCGTTCCTTGAAAGCTTCAGGCTTAAAAGCTGCTTCAAGGCCAACGGGCGAAACCAGAACATCGAGCCGGCTACAAATTGAAATTGCGCGCCGGTATACGGGATATTGATGATCTCAGCCAACTTCCTGACCTTGGGCTCATTGGCGCCCAAATTAAAAGATAACGGCAGCACATGCCCTTGCGGAGCGATCACTCCGGTATTCAAATTGGACTCAAAAGTCACTTTTATTTTTTGGACCAACATCTTTGAGCCCAGGAGCTTCTCCATCAGATCATGACGCCAGATATCGCCGTCCTGACGGTGCCTGGTTTTTTTGGTATGTATCTTCAAAACATATTTATACTGGCGATCGATGATAGACGAGAGTATCTCCAAAAAAGGAGCGATATCGCGCCCCCTGTTCTCACAGCGATATATATAGGTGTCACGATGTCCCTCAAATATCTTTTGCTCCGCAAAATCGACATCTTCAGGTATCGAAACGAAGAGGTCAAAATCCCCCTCAATGTTCCTTAAATACAGGCTCGTCTCCTCCCACAGGTCCGGATAATACAGATGGAGGATAACGGCTGTATCATGATGTTTTTCTACGCTTTCCGTCGGTAGTGAATCATGCGTAAAAAAACGCGCTGTCGTTTCCACTTTGACCATAATCCATATTTTGTCGGGCTAAATGGGTTTTCAGGCGGAAATAAAAACAAAAAAACTGATCGGATGTGGCGCTGGCAGGTCAGCTGTAGCGCTCTTTTTTGGAGAGGCGGAAAATCCCGGCTTTTATGATCTCTTTTCTAACCTTCTTCCTGAACTCCGCCTCATCGACCTTATACTTGAAGGCCTTTTTCCCGTTGATAAAAACAGTAGGGATCTCGCCCGTGTACTTCCTCATGAGGTCATCGCTCGAGTCTATGTCCACCTCCTTGCACTGGAAAGGGACATCCTGGCTGACCTTGCCTATTACGCTCAATGCCTCCATGCACAGGGCGCAACCCTGCAGCTTGCAAAGGGCACAGTCCTTACGGGCATATACTTCGATGAGCGGCATAGTCATAGGGTAAAGGTAGAGATCAGCTCAGGCTCGGGATCAGGCTATTCAGGTACACCGCTATAATACCAAGAGAGTTGGTAAATATCAATAGTCCAGTGGCTACCAGGAAGATGCCGGTTACGACAGATACGACCCGCATGTGTTTTTTGAGCCTGTTGAAGTGCTTAAGGAAGGTGTTGATGCCAAGGGACGTCAGCAGGAATGGTATGGCCAGCCCAACGGAGTAAGCTATGAAAAGGAGCATGCCTGACCAGGGGCTTTCGGAGGTGGCTGCCACGGCGAAGATGGCTGAGAGTATCGGGCCTATGCAAGGTGTCCAGCCCGCGGCGAAGCCGATGCCGACAAGGAACGAACCGAGAAGCCCAGTGGGCTTCTCGCGGAAGAAATGGAGGCGCTTGTCCCTCTGGAGTATGTTGAAGTTGATGATGCCTATGATGTGGACGCCGAGGAGTATTATGACCAGGCCGCCGATCTTCCGTATGACGTCCTGGTACTCCATGAAAAGGCTTCCGAAGAGCTGGGCTGAGGAGCCCAGGATGACGACGAAGACGGTGGAGAAGCCGAGTATGAACATGAGGGAGTTGAAGAGGATCACCTTCTTGAGCGACTTGTCCCCTTCCACGCTGGTGAGCTCCTCGAAGGAGATGCCTGTCACAAACGAGATATACGACGGCACGAGCGGCAGGACGCATGGCGATACGAAGGACAGAAGCCCTCCCATGAACGCGAGCGGTATTGAGACATCGGTTGTCATCTTGGGACCCTTCCCTCACTAAAACGGTCAGTGACTCCAGAAGCTATTATTTCGCCTCGGCCTTGTATTCGCCCTTTTTCCTGGCTCCGTAACTGATGAGGTCCATGATGGTCTTTGTCGCATCAGGGTCGGTCCAGTCCTTCGGCCCCCATATCTTCTCGGCTATGACCCCGTTCTGGTCTATTATGAACGTCTCGGGGACACCTGTTGTCTTGTATCTCTCCTTTATCTTGCCGTTCCTGTCATGCAGTATGGTAAAGGTCAACCCGTAGCGCTTCGCGAACTCCGCGACGGTCTCAGGTCCGTCCTTATCGACGCTTACCGCGACTATCTCAAAAGGGAATGTCTTAAGGTTCTCATAGAGCACCTGCATGGACGGCATCTCATCCTCGCACGGCTTGCACCAGGTAGCCCAGAAGTTCAGGAATATCACCTTGCCCTTGTAATCGCTCAGCTTGTGCATCTTGCCGGAAAGGTCCGGGAGCTCGAAGTCTATCATCTCCGAGTTCGCGACCACCGGTTCGAACTTCTGCCTCTGGGTAAAGACTATTACGACCACCGCGGCGACTACAGCCAGGATGATTGCGGCTATGGCTGTCTTTGGCAGCCCTTTCTCGTTATCGTCGCTTTTCAACTTTTCGCTCATCACATCCCCTGAGATCTTTTTTTCTATCCCTGATCAAGCGTACGCGTGCAGGCCCGGGAGTATGAAGCTTACGCCCCAGTACAGGAATATCACGGCAAGGAAGCCGGCTATGGAAAGATAGGCTGCCCGCGTGCCTCTCCATCCCCTCGTGACCCTGGCGTGAAGGTACGCCGCGTATATCAGCCAGGTGATGAGCGACCACGTCTCCTTCGGGTCCCAGCTCCAGTATGTGCCCCATGCGTAGTTGGCCCATACAGCGCCCGAGACGATGCCGACCGCGAGGAAAGGGAACCCCCAGGCGACAGCCCTGTAGCTGAGCTCATCGAATACCTTCGAATCAGGGAACGAGTCTATGATCGAATTTCGTTTCCCGCTGTTCTCGTATCTGTGCTTTACCAGATAAAGCAGCGCGAGACCGAACGATATCGCGAAACCGGCATAGCCGACGAAGGTCATAAAGACGTGGAAGTCGAGCCAGCCAATGGCGTACTTCTGAAGGCCCCATGTGGACAGGATGTCAGACATCCAGTGCCACTTGTTCTGCAGGGCGGGGTTCAGCGGCTCCGCGTCCTTGAAGCTGTACGGAAGTAAAGAGGCGGAAAGCATGGCCAATGACTCGATGCCCATTACTACGGCGCCCACGGACTTGAGCTTGTGCTTGTACTCCATCAGCAGATAGCCCGCGTTAGTCGCCCAGATAAAGAGCATCATCGACTCCCACAGGTTCGAGAAGGGGGCGTGCCCGGACTCCCCTGCCCTGCTGATGAGTATCATGGAGGTGGAGACCAGGGCGACGAAGGCCATCGCCGTTGCTGTCTGCCCAAGCCACTTCTTCTTTAAAAACCAGTTGCTAACGTACAGGACCGTCGTGATCAGGTAAAAGACGAACGAGAACGTAAAAAAGACAAGAGAAAGTATCATTTATTCCCCCTGGACGCATCCGTTGAAAGTGCGCTGGTTATTTCCTTTATATCCTTTTCGAAGACCAGCTGGTTCTTGTTTATGGTACCGCCTATCCTGACCTCGGTCGATTGACCGGTGTCCTTAAGATAGATCCATATTCTCCTGTGATATATGAAAAAGGCCAGGATGAAGCCAAGGCCCATGATGATCGAACCGAGCCAGACTATGTTGGTGCCAGGGTCCTTGTTTACAGAGATGCCGGAATACATTATAGGACGGTGGGCGAGATAGACGAGGTCCTGGCTGGAATCGGGAATGGCCGGGAATATCCCAGGGTACTTCATAAAGAGCCACGGGGTGGACACGAGCCTGTCCCCGTCGTCATATACCTCGACCATCACCGCCGGGTTGTTGGCCTCCGGAGACTTGGAGAAGACGGTGCTTGTCCTCTCGTCATAGGCGAAATCCGCGGTATAGCCGACAAGCTTCACCGAGTACTTGCTGCCGGGGACTTTCTGCACGGCATCCCATTTAACGGTAAAAGGCGCCTCAGGCTTGCCCTTGTCCTTGTTCCTCAGGGCGATTTCAGCCTCTGAAACCTTGTTCCAGGACTGGCCGTAGCTCGACTGATAGAACCTTATCCCCTTGTAGTACAGAGGCTCGTTCACCCATATCTGCTTTTTAAGGACCTCTTTGCCGTCCTCCATGACGGCAAGGTTGGAGTTAAACTGTCTTATCTGGCCCGAATCATAGTAGTCTATCCAGAACTTATCGAGCCGGAGATTGAAATCGGCCTGCGGCACGCTTATGGTGCCGCCCTCGTTCACGGCAAAGAAGTCCTTATATCCGGCATAACTGCCCACGATGGAGCCGAACAATATGACGAGCAGGCTTATGTGGATCGCATCTGAGCCGAGCCTGCCATGCCTGCCCTTCCAGGCGTAGATGTAATATTCCTTCCCGCCTCCGGAAGAGACTACCCCGAACTTCTTCTTCCTGAGCACGCCAAGAAGCTTCTCCTTCAAGGCTTCGGGGCTCTCTTTTATGCGCAGGGTCTCGTGGTGGGCAAACTTCTCTATGAGCTTTGGGTCGAATTTCTCTACCTTGTGATTCAATAACGACTTCCACTTGGGAGGGAACCTCTCCATGGTGCAGACGATGATGGATATGGACATAAGAGACAGGAGGGACATGAACCACCAGGCGTGGTACATGTCGTTAAACCTGGCGTAGAGGATGACCCTGGTCCACGTCTCACCGTATTGGGCGAGATATTCCTCGACAGGCGAGTTCTGTTCTACGACCGTCCCTATTATCGCGGTCAAGGCGATGGATACGAGGATGAATATGGTCAGCTTTAGGGAGTTAAGAGCGCTCCAGACCCTGGACCCGAGAGTCTTGTACCACCTGGCGTCGACGACTTGAGCCGCTTCCTTTGCTTTATCGGGCATATTGGTCAGGCTTCCTTATTTTTTAGTCAGAGCTGAAAGATATTCCGCGGCGGCCTTGCCGATCTGGCTCTCAGGGTTGAGGGCGTTGGCCTTCTCCCAGGCTGCCTTTGCCCCCTCCATATCGCCTGAGCCGTAAGCGAGTATGAAGCCCTTGGTTAGCCATATCCTCTGGTGGTACGGGTTCTTGTTTATGCCTTCCTCAACGTACTTGAGGGCCTCTGCCGAGTTGCCCAGATAATGGAGAGAAAGACCCAGGTCGTTATACAGATCGGTCTCGCCCGACTTTATCGCCAGCACTTTTTTGTAATAGACGGAGGACTGCTCGAACTGTTTTGACTCAAAGTAAACGTCAGCAAGTTGCCAGAGGAGCTGTGTGTCCTTCGGGTTCTCTCTCAGCTTGCCCTCCAGCTCGGCTACGAGATTGGTGTTGCCCATCGATGGATGCGGGGCCTGTTGCGTCTGCTGGACCTCCCCGCCGGGTTGCTGCCCTTTATCCTTTGAGCAACCCGCAAACGCGAGCCCGATGGTTACTATAGCGGTTGCCAGGACAAGGTTCCTGCTCTTCAAGGTGCCTCCTTATTAATGCCTCAGATGTGAGAAGCGCTCGTCTATCGCCTTTTTTATTCCGTTCATGTCCACGCCTTTTTTATGCAGGTCATGGGCCATGATGGCCTCGTAAATACAGATATCGCAATTGGCCCCGTGCTCGTCGACAAAACAGCTCAGGAGGCTCTTGTGGCCGAAGTTCTTCTCGCAGTCGCAATAGCAGTACAGGCCGTCAAGCACTTCAGGCACCTCGGCGGCTGCCTGGTAGGCCGCAGCTGTCTCACCGGTAAAGTTCGACGCAGGAAGGGTCGGCCTCGTCTCGCCTCCCTTTCCAAGGGTAACCGAGCTTGCCGGTTGAGGAGCGGCCGTCTGTTTGGCTGAATCGCAGGATGAAATGCCGAGAGCGAGGAATGCAACAAGCGGGAATATTGCTACTAAATATTTTAAGCTACGGACCATCTTTATTATCGCCTTACCTCTGACTTTTTAGCTTTTTTCAGCGCGTTACAAGTCATGGACATATTAACAGACCTGAATTAAAAATCCATTAAGTTTTTATTAGGAATTGAAAATGAAGGGGCAGGTCCGAACGTCTACAGCGCGTGGTCCTTCTTTGGCTCTGAAGCAGAGTAGCTTGCCTTTGTTATCTTCTCTTCCTCGTTAAAGAGAATGCACTTTGTGGGGCACCTCTTTATGGACTCGTCGGTCTGGGGGGCGACAGCGTAGTTCACTGCCGCGAGGTTTTCCTTTAAGGCGATGCCCCCGGGCACCGAGCAGTCCTTCACGCACAGGCCGCAGGCGATGCAGGCGACCTTGCAGGCCTTCTTGGCGTAGGCGCCCTTGTCCTTGCTCTTGCAGTAGACGAAGAGCTTGTGGTCCTCGGGGTGCATCTCGATTATGTCCCTGGGGCATGCCCTGGCGCACGCGCCGCACCCCACGCACTTGTCGTATAAGACGACCGGCAACCCGTTGGAGTTCATCACCATGGCGTCGAAGTCGCAGGCGTCAACGCACTCCCCAAGCCCAAGGCAGCCATAGGTGCAGGACTTGTCCCCGCCGGTGATGTCGGCCGCCGTGCAGTTCATATCGCCCTTGTAGGCGGCGCGCCTTTCGGACTCGGCGTCGCCTCCGCGGCACAGCACCACGGCGAGCATCCTCTTCATCGACCCGGCCTCGACCCCGAGCATGGCGGCTATATGCGCGACCGCCTCGTTGCCGCCTACCACGCACCCGGTAGGCAAGGCATCTCCCTTTACAAGGGCCTCGGCGAAAGGCCTGCAGCCAGGGTACCCGCAGCCGCCGCAATTGGTGTTCGGCAGGGCGTTTATGACAGCCTCTATCCTCGGGTCCTCCTCGACCTTGAGCTTCCTGTCGGCGAAGGCGAGAAAACCTGCGAGCACCGCCCCGATGACGCCCATGCTAAGGGCTGATATTATAAGTATCTCTACCATTAAATTTGATTATCCTCTTATAAGCCCGGCAAAGCCCATGAAAGCGAGGGCTAGCATGCCGGATACAATAAGTGTCATGGAAACACCCTGAAAGTGCCTGGGGACGTCGGCGAACTCAAGCTCTTCCCTTATGCCGGACATCATGACTATCGCAAGTGTAAAACCCACGCCGGTTGCGAAGCCGAAGACTATCGATTGGAGATAGTTGTAGTCCCTCAACACCATGAAAAGCGCAAGGCCCAGCACCGCGCAGTTAGTTGTTATAAGAGGCAGGTAAATACCTAAGGCCCTGTAGAGCGCCGGGCTTGACTTTCTTATGTACATCTCCACCAGCTGGACAAGGGCGGCGATGATTATTATGAACGAGACGTACTGGAGGAACGGGACATGAAAAGGCACGAGCACGTAGTTGTATATGGGCCAGGTCGCGGCGGCGGTAAGGGTCATGACGAAAGTGGTAGCAAGGCCCATGTTAACGGCGTTCTCAGTCTTGTTCGACACCCCCAGGAACGGGCATATGCCGAGGAAATAGGTCAGGACGAAGTTGTTTATGAGCGCGGCCGATATGAATATCAGTATAAGTGTTCCAAGAGTCTCCATTTAAACCCTCGCCGTCTCGGCCGCCTTTGCGGCCTTCCTGCTTGATATGTAGTTTACGAGCGCCACGAGCCCCCCGAAGACGAGGAACGCCCCGGCCGGGAGTATCATGACTATCCAGGGCTCGAACCAATCGCCGAGGACCCTGAAATGCAGGATGGTCCCGAAGCCAAGGACCTCGCGTATAAGCCCCATAGCGGCGAGGCTCAACAGAAAACCGATCCCTATGCCGAGAGCGTCCGCTATGGAAGGCAGGACCGGGTTTTTCTGGGCGAACGCCTCTGCCCTGCCGAGTATCATGCAGTTGACTATTATAAGCGGCAAGTACGGGCCAAGCGCTTTTGATATGGGCGGGAAAAAGGCCGCCATGAACATATCGGTCACTGTGACCAGCAGCGCGATGATGACGATATAAGAGGCGATCCTCACCTGCGAGGCCACGAACCTCCTCAGGAGAGATACCATGATATTCGCACCGAGGAGGACGAAAAGGGTCGCAAGCCCCATGGCGATGCCGTTTACGACTGAGTTCGTGACCGCCAGCGCCGGGCATGTCCCCAGAACGAGCCTGAAAGGAGGCAGCTCCTGCCAGAGCCCTTTTTTGAACTCATATCCAAGGCCTTTACCTGCCATGTCTTACCTCCGGCGCCTGCTTCTGTTCCTCCGAAGCCGCCTTGGACAGGTCTTCAGCCTTAGGGAACGCCTTAAGGACCTTTTCCACGGCCTTGTTTATATTGCTCACAACGGCGTTGGAGGATATCGTGGCGCCTGTTATGGCCTGGATCTGGTTAGGCTTCTCCGGCTTCCTGTATTTTATATATTCGACCATGGGCTGAGCCTCGACACCATTAAATTGGTCCTTGAACGCGCTCTCCCTTATCCTGTCTCCGAGGCCGGGGGTCTCGGTCTGGTCGAGTATCTCAATGCCTTTGAGCTTAAGATAATCGAGGTTGAGGCCTACCATGACGCCCACGTTGCCCTGGAACCCGACGCCGTCGGCCTTGAAGGCCACCCCAACAGGCTTTTGAGTCTCGTCAAGGCCGATATATACGACCACCGGGTTGCCAGCGCCAAGCTCTTTTTTAACGGTCTTTATGTTCTTGGCCTCAGGTAGCACCTTGAAGATGGCCTCCTTGAGCTCTTTTTCCTTGTTGGCGCGTATCATCGGGTCGGCTACCGAAAAGACGCCCGCGAGGACGGCCCCGGAGAACGAGCCGATGACGACAAGGTTCAAAAACATTTTTATCGCTGTGTTCAAAAAAACCTCCGGGCTAAAACTTTAGCCCCGTTCGCCTGCCCCGAAGACCCTGGGCCTGGTGTGCTTGTTGAGGAGCGGCACAAAGGCGTTCATGAAAAGTATCGAGTACATGACGCCTTCGGGGAGCCCTCCGAAGAGCCTTATGACCACCGCCAGCATGCCGGCGCATATGACGAATATCCACTGCCCCATCGATGTCGTAGGAGACGTCACCATGTCGGTTACCATGAACCAGGCTCCGAGCATCGCGCCGCCCGCGAGGAGATGGAAGAGCGGGCTCGGGTACTTCACCGGGTCGGAGAGCCAGAAGATCGACGAGAAGGCGGCTATCGTGCCCAGGTACCCCAGCGGAAGCTTCCAGTTTATATAGCCCTTGTACCTGAGATAAAGTCCGCCGATTATTATAGCTATGGCAGAGGTCTCTCCGAGTGAGCCGGAAGTATTGCCGAGGAACATGTCCATCCAATTGAAATCGACCTTGCCCTCGAACTTCGCAAGGGCCAGCGGGGTAGCGGCCGTTACCGCGTCAACCGCCTTCTGGACGGTCCGTGGCTCCACCCAGGTGGTAGTAAGGACCGGGTACGTCGCCATGAGGAAGGCCCTTCCAAGGAGGGCCGGGTTAAATATATTGAAACCGAGGCCGCCGAAGAGTTGCTTGCCCACGCCTATCGCAAATAACGAGCCGAGCACAGCGCCGTATACCGGGAACCCCGGCGGCAGCGTAAGCGCCAGGAGCATGCCTGTTATTATGGCGCTGCCATCGTATATCTTTATGGGCTTATTTCTTATCCTCTGGAATGCGTACTCGGTTGCGAGGCACGCCGTCACGCAGACGGTGATAAGAAGGAGCGCCCTCCACCCGAAGAAATAGACGCTCGCGGCAACGGCCGGGAAAAGAGCGAGCACGACCGTGTGCATTATCTTCGGTATGCTCTCGTCGTTAAGGAAGTGCGGCGAAGGAGATACGACCAGCCTTGCGGCCGCCTTGGCCGGCGCCTCGATCGGGGCTTCCTTCAGCTGATTATTGTTTTCCACGGTCTTCTGGTCCATTATTTTGTCTCGCCATGGCCATTCTGGGCCTCCTGGCGGAGCTTGAGCTTCCCGAGCCTTATCCACTGCAGCAGCGGCCTCTTCGACGGGCACACATAGGAGCAGCAACCGCACTCTATGCAAGTGAGCCCGTCCCAGCCCTTGAAGTCAGCGGTCCTGTACGCCTTTCCGTAATCACCGAGCCTGTAGGGCATGAGACCCATGGGGCAGGCCTCCACACAGCTCGCGCACCTGATGCATGGCTCGTATTGAAAGGTCTTTCCGGCATCAGCGGCTATGACCGTAATGCCTGATGTGCCCTTTACGACCGGCACGTTGAGGGTCGGCTGGGAGACGCCCATCATCGGGCCGCCGTTCAAGACCTCAACTTCCTGACAGTCGATGAGGCCGCCGCAGAGCGCCAGTACGTCTTCAAAAGACGTGCCCACGCGCACCCTTAAGTTCCTGGGCTCCTTTACGCCGTTGCCGCTTATGGTGACGACCCTGTCTATGAGGGGCTTGCCCCAGTTCAGGGCCTCGTATACGGCGATGGCCGTGCCGACGTTGCTGACGATGACGCCAACGTCAAAGGGGAGCTTGCCGACAGGGACCTTCCTGCCAAGGGCGGCCTTTATAAGCATCTTTTCCGCGCCCTGGGGGTATTTGGCCTCGAGGACTATTATCTTTATATCGGAAGAGCCGGCTACGGCCCTGCCAAGGGCGCTTACAGCGTCGGGCTTATTCTCCTCGATCCCGATGACGCCGCTTGGGGCGCCTACGGACCTCATGATGGCGCGCAGGCCCCAGACGACCTTGTCCGGCTCCTCCAGCATCATCCTGTGGTCTGCGGTAAGAAATGGCTCGCATTCGCAGCCGTTAAGTATAACGGCATCAATGGCCTTGCCCTTCGGTGGAGAGAGCTTAACCGAGGTCGGGAACGCGGCCCCGCCCATGCCGACGATACCTGCGTCCTTCACGGCTTCGCGTATGGCCTCGGGAGAAAGGGAGGCGAGGTCGGCAACACCGTTCTGAGGGCCCCATTCCTTCGCGGAGCCGTCCCCCTCGATGATGACAGACAGGCACCTGAAACCGCCCGGGTGCTGCGCCATCTCTATATCTTTTATTTTTCCTGAAATACTTGCGTGGACAGGCGCTGAGATGAAGGCCTTTACATCGCCTATCATCTGCCCTTCCTGGACCACCTCGCCTTTCTTGACGAGTGCCTCGCAGGGCGCGCCTAAATGCTGCTGAAGAGGTATGGTTACCGTCTTTGGCAGTGCAGCCGGCTCGATGGGCCTACCGGCGGTAAGCTCTTTATAATAAGAGGGGTGTACCCCTCTTTCAAATGTCTTGTGTCCCATTTGTTTAGGAGGTCAAGAGATATAATCTTCTGACCGTCGTGGGTCAAGTTTTTTCTTACGGACAATAAAAAACCGTCATAGCAAAGCACGCAGCCTCATTTGGCTGCAGGTCTTTGCCCAGACGGTCGGCATGCTACATATCACGTTTCCCGATCCCCAGTGGTAGCCACCTTGATTCCGTCAGTCACGGGAAAACTCAGTTATCTTATACTATGATAATTCATGATGCCTTGTATTGTCAAGGTCAATCACCAAAATAATAACAGGCTCAATCACCTTTGAGCAGCCACTTCAGGAGACAGACAAAGGCTATAAGGAGGCCGGCTGAGACCAGGGCTGTGCTGAATACCGCCATGGGGAGGACAGAAGCTTCCGCCGCCGCCTCGCCGAGCGCGGTCGTCCTGAAGCCCATTATTATCCAGGCCAACGGGTAGAAAAAGCTCCCGGTGCCAAGAGCGGCTGCGGCAAGGGTCTTTGTCCTCGCCCCAGCGGGCACAAAGGCGAGCATCATGGATACGCTGATGGTCAGCACGCCAAGGCCCATCGCGTGCAGGTGCCCCCTGGCGAGCCTCTCGTGGGCCTCTTCCATTTCAGGGCCATGGTGGCCAGCTTCCTGGGCCACCCTCTCCGATATCTCTTTTCTTATCTCAAACAGCTCCTTTTCCATCCCGGCGCCCGCGCCATCCCGGCTACCGGAGAGATGGCCATGTGCGGCGTCTTCATGCCCGGAGTGGACTTCGCCCTCAGCCCCGGCCATGTGCGCCTGCGCATCTTCCGAAGAGGCGTCCATCTGATGACCAACGTGCCCCTGATGCGACTGGTGGCCCGCGCCTGAGATCACGAACTTTTCTTCCAGGGCCGCCCTCGCCGACTCGCTCAGCTGCCTGTGTATGGAATCATGGTTTACCGTGATGTAGACGGCCCAGGATACCCCGAAAAGCAGGCACAGGACCCCCAGAAGGAACCCGATGCCTACGCCCTTTACCTCCTGCCTTATCTCCTTGAGCCTCATCAATAGTCCCTCGGCATCTCCTCAAGGGTGACCTTGAGGTATATTGTCTTGCTCTTTCTTACGGCCTTTATGGACGCTATCCCGCCCACCCCGACGGCGTCTACGATCCCGTTAAGCTCGTCCATGGATGAGACGGCCTTTCCGTTTATCCCTATGATAAGGTCACCGCCTGAAGCGACGATGACGTTGCCGAGCCTTAAGCTGCCTGAAGATGCCGTAATACCGGCCTTCTCGGCAGGGCTCCCCCTGAACACATCGGCGACCAGGACACCGCCGGAAGGCAGCCCCATAGCCATGGCGTCCGCGGCGTCTATCGTCTGCCCTGTTATCCCGAGCCACGCCCTCGAAACATACCCCTTGTCTATCAGGCTGGATAGCGCTTTTTTTACGGTATCCGCGGGGATGGCAAAGCCGATGCCGATTGAGCCGCCTACGGGGCTGAAGATAGCCGTATTGACGCCTATCATCCTGCCCTGGCTGTCAAGGAGAGGGCCTCCGGAGTTGCCGGGGTTTATGGCCGCGTCAGTCTGTATTATGCCGCCTATGAGCCTGCCGTTTGTAGCCCTCATCGTCCTTCCCAGAGAGCTCACCGTGCCGACGGTAAGCGTCCTCTCAAGGCCGAAGGGATTTCCTATGGCAAGCGCCTTCTGCCCTACCTTAAGCGATGAGGACTCTCCAAACCTTATCGGCTTGAGCCTGGATAGCGGCGCGTTCACGGCTATTACGGCGAGGTCGTCCCCGGGGTCTGAGCCCACTACCTCGGCCTTGTACCTGCTGCCGTCGAAAAGGGTCACCTCAAGGCTCCTGGCCCCATCTATCACATGGTAGTTCGTCACTATGTAGCCGCGTTTTCCGCGCCTGTCGACTATGACGCCGGAGCCGGAACCGGTCGTGGGTACGGGGTTGTAGAAGAAATCGTAGGATACGGCGCTGGTCACTATGTTTACAACGGATGGGCCGGCCTCCTCGTATATCCCTATATTATTCTCCTCATCGGGCGAGAGCGCAAGGGCAAGGGCCGGGAATAGCAGAAAGACAAGGATGGCTTTTATTGCATTTTTACTCATCTTAAGAGATTGAACTTGAATATATGCCAGAAGGCCGCGATACCGTCCTTCCAGTTTATCTTCTTGCCTTCCTCGTAGGTACGCCCCGCGTATGATATCGATGTCTCGTATATGCGGCACCTCTTCCTGGCGACCTTGGCCGTTATCTCCGGCTCGAAGCCGAACCTGTCCGACTCAAGCCTTATCTCCTTTAACACCCCGGCCCTGAAGGCCTTGTAGCCGGTCTCCATGTCGGTGAGGTTCAGGTTCGTAAGCATATTCGAGAAAAAGGTCAGTAGCTTGTTCCCTATCATGTGCCAGAAGAAGAGCACCCTGTGCGATTCCCCGCCGATGAACCTTGACCCGTAGACCACGTCAGCCTTTCCGTCGAGTATCGGCTGGATGAGCTTGGAGTAGTCATTGGGGTCGTACTCGAAGTCCGCGTCCTGCACTATGACGATATCGCCTGTCACCTCTGAGAAGCCGGTCCGGAGGGCCGCGCCCTTTCCCTTATTGAGGTCGTGCATGAGGAGCTTGAGGCGCACCCCCTCATTCCACTCCGCCTGCATGCCCTTCAGCACGTCCCTTGTGCCGTCCCTTGAGAAGTCGTCGACGATGACGATCTCGTCAAGCATGCCTGTTGCGAGCACCCTTTTTATGACCGCGGATATGTACTCCCGTTCATTGTAGACAGGCACGACTACCGAAATGCTCATTTTACCTGCAGGCATCAGTCCGGCTCCGTTATGGTTTTTATTTTTATACAATAAAATCAAAACGAAATCCACTGTCTGCCGTCTTCTCTTGCTGTTTTGTTTTGATATGCGAGCGAAAACTGGTATAATCCCGCGCATCCGGTAAAAACTTTTTGAGGTTGAAGATGATTAGAAAGGCTGTAATTACGCTACTTATAGCGGCCTTCGGCTGGGCAGCCATTTGCCAGCAGGCCCTTGCCGAGGAGAGCAAGTTCAGGAAGAGCTTCAGGACGAGCTACGAGCAGAACAGGTTTGACGCGCTCGGTTTTCTTGTCAGGACCAACAGAGACAAGCTGCCAGGCGAGATACAGTCGCTTATCGACGAGGCCAGGGCAGCCGAAAGCTTTCCCGAGAAGATGGTCATCCTGGACCTCGCGAACGCCATGGCTACGATGCACAAGGAATGGCACGGGGTGGACACCTTCCTTCCAGAAATAGAAAAGATGCAGAAGGAAGAGATAAAGAAGGAAGAGTCGAGGAAGGCCGAGATCGAGAAATGGGAAAGGTACGAATCCTTCCCGGGCAACCTGTTGATGAAGGCAAAGGCGGAGGAGCTGGAGGCCATAGGGCTTTCTCCTGTAATCTTCCCTCACTGGGTCCACAGGATAAACTTCGAGTGCAAGGCCTGCCACCAGGAGCTCTTCCAGATGAAGAGGTCGGACGCGATAACCATGACAGAGATATTCGAGGGCAAGCTCTGCGGAGCGTGCCATAACGGGAAGGTGGCCTTCGACGCAGCCGAAAGCTGCGAGATGTGCCACGTTGCCGGCAAACCCGAGGCAGAGCCGCTCGTCTCACCGAAAAAAGCGGATATGAAAAACATAAAGGCCACCGCAGACCGTCTCGGCACAGGGCTCGACCTTGACCTGCTGCCCAACAATAAGCTTCCATTCGACAAGTTCGGCAACATAGACTGGACGCTCCTGAGGAAGGCCCAAAAGCAGCCTATAAAATCGATAAAGAAGGACCCTCCAACGGACGAGACCAGGGATAACGAGATACTCTTCGAGTCGCCGGTACCCTTTGTGAGCCACGTGGTCTTCAGCCACAAGAAACACTCTGAAATGATCGTCTGCTCATCCTGCCACCAGGAAGTTTTCAGAGAGGATCTCGGCTCGTCAAGGGTCAACATGACCGAGATGTCTCGTGGAGCCTCGTGCGGCGCATGCCACGGAAAGGTCTCATTCAAGTTCGCGGACTGCAAGCGCTGCCACTCAAAGCCTGCCGGAGAGACAGCCGGGGGGATGCTGCTTCGGAAGAAGCGGTAAGGATGAGCGCTTTAAAAAAAAGAAGGCGGGCCATCTGGCCCGCCTTCGCTCATTTCACTCCGCGCTTTAAATAGCAGCGGGGGTGAATCTCCTTAAACGGAGAGAATTGCTCACGACGCTTACAGATGAAAGCCCCATCGCCGCCGCCGCGAACATCGGGTCAAGGAGCACCCCGAAGAATGGATAGAGCGCGCCGGCCGCGACAGGGATGAGCAGGATGTTGTAGAAGAACGCCCAGAAGAGGTTCTGCTTTATATTCCCGATAGTCGCCCTGCTCAAGGCGATAGCGGTACCAATGGACCTCAAATCGCCCCCGACAAGGGTTATGTCAGAGGCCTCTATCGCCACGTCCGTCCCTGTGCCTATGGCCACCCCTACGTCAGATTGCGCCAGCGCAGGCGCGTCGTTTATGCCGTCGCCCACCATCGCTACGATCTTCCCCTCTGCCTGAAGCCTTTTTACCTCTTTGGCCTTATCCTCCGGCAGCACCTCAGAAAGTACCCTTTCAACACCAAGCTCTTTCGCGATCGCCATGGCTGTCCTTCTGTTATCACCCGTCATGATGACGGTTTCAAGCCCCATTCTTTTCAAGACGTCTATCGCCTCTTTCGAGTTCTCCTTGAGCGTGTCGGCAATGGCTATTATCCCTGCCGCCTTCCCGTCGATGGCGACGAAAACAGGCGTCTTCCCCTCGTCAGAGAGCCTGTCACCTTCTTCAGCGGCCTTGTACATCGCTATATTCCTGCCCCGCAAGAGCCTCTCCGTGCCCAGGAGCACGTCTTTCCCGTCCACGCGCGCGGCTATTCCATGGCCTGGAAGCGCTTCGAAGCCCTGAGCGTCAACCGTACTTATCCCAAGCTCGGCGGCCTTTTTCACGATAGACTCGCCGACCGGGTGCTCAGAGCCCCTCTCGGCTGAGGCGGCGTAGAATAAGAGCTCCTCAACGGTGATGCCTGGGCCGTAGCCAAGCGGCACGACATCCTTTACGGAAGGACGCCCTTTTGTGAGCGTCCCGGTCTTATCGAGCACGACGGTATCGAGCTTGTGGGCCGTCTCAAGAGACTCCCCTCCCCTTATGAGGATGCCGAGCTCCGCGCCCTTGCCTGTCCCGACCATTATGGAGGTCGGGGTAGCAAGCCCCATCGCGCACGGGCAGGCTATGATAAGTACGGCTATGAAGTTAAGCAGCGCTATCGTTGCGGCTGGCGCGGGGCCGAACGAGTACCATGTGATGAAGGTAACGACGGCAATGGCTATGACCGCCGGGACGAAATAAGAAGCGATGACGTCTGCCAGCCTGGCTATGGGGGGCTTGCTGCCCTGGGCACGCTCCACGAGCCTTATTATCTGCGCGAGCGCGGTATCCTTTCCGACCTTTGTCGCCCTGAACCTGAACGCGCCTGTGGTATTTATGGTCGCCCCTATGACCTCGTCCCCCTCCTTTTTCTCTACAGGCATGCTCTCGCCGCTTATCATCGACTCGTCAACCGACGAATAGCCGGACGTTACGACTCCGTCCACCGGGACCTTCTCCCCCGGCCTCACGGCGACTATCTCTCCGGGGAGGACCTCATTCGCCGGGATATCTATTTCAGCGCCCTGCCTTACCACACGCGCCGTCCTTGCCTGAAGCCCGATGAGCTTCCTTATGGCCTCGCCTGTCTGCCCCCTGGCCCTAAGCTCAAGCATCCTGCCAAGGAGTATGAGCGCTATGATAACCGAGGCTGTCTCGAAATAGACCTCCCCGGCAAGGCCGCGCGAGGAGAAAAAGCCGGGGAAGAGCGTTACGGCTGCGCTAAAAAAGTACGCCGCGGATGTGCCGACAGCGATAAGGGTGTTCATGTCAGCGTACCTGTGCCTTGCGGCCGCCCACGCGCCCCTGTAAAAACGCCAGCCGCTCCAGAACTGCACAGGGGTTGCCAGTATAAGCTGCGGGAAATGGTCGCCGAGAAGGTCCGGGGCCCTATCAAGAAGGCCAATGAGGGAGGCTGCCATGAGAGTGGCCGAGACAAAGGCCGCGAAAAGGAACCTTATACGCAGACCCCGTATCTCTTCATTTTTAACACGGCTGTCCTTCGCAAGAAGGTCGTCTTCTTTTGCCGGAGGCTCGGCCCTGAAACCGGCGTCAGTTATCGCCTTTACAAGGGCGTCTATCGACACTACCGCGGGCAGGTAATTTATGTCAGCGCGTCCGGTCGCCAGGTTAACCGACGCGCTTTCGACCCCTTCGACCCTGTCGAGCGCCGCGGTTATCTTGCTTAAGCAGGATGCGCAGCTCATGCCATGGACCGTTATCGCGACACTTTCTACTACAGAGCCGTAGCCAAGCTCTCTTACAGCCTTTACAAGGTCTTTGATGCTGACCAATTCAGGGTCGTAGAATATGGATACATTCTCGGCGGCGAAGTTGACCCTGGCTGATACAATGCCGGTTAAATCCGTGAGCCCCTTTTCTATCTTGGCTGCGCACGAAGCGCAGCCCATCCCTGTTATGGGGAAGCTGACCGTTTTGTGCAAATCCCGATTCTCCTGAACGTTCAAACTATGTAATTATATCATAGCCGCTTGTTTAATGTCTCACAATGGTATCTGAAATCCGTCGCCTTACAGGCGAAGACTTCCAGTGCGTCTAATGAGATTTTCAAGCTTACGTCCTACGCCAGGCTGAAAGCGCGATGTCAATTGGAAGCGATGGTGGAAGCGATGGATATTCCCGGTCCCCCTCTTTCCCCCTTTAGAAAAGGGGAAAAATTCAGCCGACTGTTTTTCGAACCTGCCGCCTTCCAGGCGGTAGTGGTTCAGTTCTAAAAACCTGTGCTATGACCGGTCGCGAGCGCGATCTTAAGCCCGCGGTTTCCGCTGGGAGCTTCAACCGCCGGTTTGCGGGACAGGAGCCCGTCCAGTTCCGGTTACAAGAGTATTTTAGTATTGTCTTAGGCTGTTTACCTATGCTATCTTTTATAGAGATTTTAACATCTTGCAAGGGACTGCCGGGCGGCCATAATGGATGAATTCAGGATCGACAGCCACAAGCTCATGTACCATGTTGGCCGGGTGAGCGATTGGCTGAAAGGTGATAACATCTACCCGCTGTACATGGAAGTCTCGCCCATAGGGGCATGCAACCACAGGTGTACCTACTGCGGTCTCGACTACATGGAATACCAGGCCCGCTCCCTCGACGCCTCCATCCTGAAAACACGCCTTACAGAGATGGGCAGGCTTGGCCTCAAGTCCATAATGTACGCCGGTGAGGGGGAGCCCTTCCTCCACAAGGATATCGCCGGTATCATCAACCACACCAAGGCCTCCGGGATAGACGTCGCCATCACCTCAAACGGGGTGCTCTTCGGCAGAAAGCTCTTTGAGGCAACACTAGCCTCCATAACATGGATAAAGGTCAGCATAAACGCCGCCACACCGGAGACCTACTCAAAGATACACAGGACAAAGCCAGAGGACTTCCCCAGGGTAATAGAGAACATAAGAGAGGCCGTGAAGTTCAGGGAGGCCAATAAGCTCTCCTCGACCATCGGCATGCAGATGATACTCCTCCCGGAGAACATTGGAGAGGCGGTGCTGCTGGCCAGGAAGGCCAAGGAGATAGGCGCCGACTACCTGGTCATCAAGTCCTACTCCCAGCACCTCAAAAGCGTCACACGCCAGTACGAGGAATTCAAGTACACGGACTTCTACTACCTGAACGACGAGCTCAGGAAGCTATCTGACGCGAAGTTCAACGTAGTCTTCAGGATGAACGCCATGAAGAAGCTCGAGGAGGGCACAAAGAGGTACGACAGGTGCATGGCCCTGCCCTTCTGGTCGTACATAGACGCCGGCGGCTGCGTCTGGGCCTGCAGCGCCTTCCTGGGCGACGAAAGGTTCCTCCTGGGCAATATAAACGAAAACAGCTTCGAGCAGATCTGGAAGAGCGACCGGCGCAAGGAAGTGATGGAGTTCGTGGATAAGGAGCTGGACACCACCGAATGCCGCAGGAACTGCAGGATGGACGAGGTGAACCGCTATCTCTGGGAGCTTAAGCACCCATCCTTGCACGTCAACTTCATCTGACCGGAATACCAATGAAAAAAGAGCTCTCAAGATACGGCCTTGGCGCGATAGACGCGAATACGCTTCCCGGACTCCTGAGGAACATGCTGAGGATAAGGATGTTCGAGGAGAAGATAGTCGAGCTTTACCCGGAGCAGGAGATGAAGTGCCCGGTGCACCTCTGTATCGGGCAGGAGGCCATAGCCGCCGGTGTCGCCGCCCACTTGAAAAAAGAGGACTACGTCTTCTCCAACCACAGGGGGCACGGCCACTGCCTTGCCAAGGGCAGCTCCATGAAGCCGCTTTTCGCCGAGTTCTACGGAAAGGCGACCGGGTGCAGCAAGGGCAAGGGCGGCTCCATGCACCTGATAGACCTCGAGAACGGGATCTTCGGCACCTCCGCGATAGTCGGCGGCGGCATACCGATGGGCGTTGGCGCGGCCCTGGCGTCAAGCATCAAAGGCGAGGAACGTGTCACCGTCATATTCTTCGGCGACGGCGCATATGACGAAGGCGCCTTCTACGAGTCCTTCAATTTCGCCGCCCTCAAAAAGCTCCCCGTGCTCTTCGTTTGCGAGAACAACTTTTACGCCACCAACTCGCACCAGTCATCAAGGCAGCCGGGCTGCCGGATATCAGACGCGGCCGCGGCCTTCGACGCGCACGGCAGGTGCATTGACGGCAACAGCGTGCTCGAGGTCTTTGATGCCGCCGGGGACGCTATTTCGGCGGCGCGCGGCGGCACCGGCCCCTCTCTCATAGAGGCCAGGACTTATAGATGGAAGGGGCACGTGGGGCCTGATGAGGACTGGACCAAGGGCTGCAGGCCTGAAGAGGAGCTGCGCTTCTGGAAGGAACAGTGCCCCATAAAACGCTTTAAAGAGCTGCTCGTCTCTGACGGCGTCCTGACCGACCGGGAGATAGACGATATGGCCTCTTTAATAAGGGCTGAAATAGACGAGGCGGTGGCCTTCGCCAAGGCGAGCCCTTACCCCGCCGCTTCAGAACTCCTTACAGACGTTTACTTCGAGGCATAAGGATGCCCTGGACAAAGATATATTCCAATAAGACAGAATTTGAAAAGGCTCTCAAGGAGAACCCGGATCTCCGCGGCCTCACATATAAAGAGGCGATACGCGAGGCGACCGCCCAGCTCCTCTCATCCGACCCGTCGGTATTCGTACTCGGCGAGGGGGTCGATGACTCAGGCGGTGTATTCGGCACTACCATCGGGCTTCAGGATGAGTTCGGCAAGGCAAGGGTCATGGACTCCCCGCTTGCAGAGAACGGCGTAACCGGCATAGCGGTCGGCGCCGCCGTCTCCGGCATGAAGCCGATACTCGTCCACATGAGGGTCGACTTCCTCCCCCTCTCCCTCGACCAGATAATGAACCACGCGGCCAAATGGCATTACATGTTCGGCGGCAAGGTAAACGTGCCGCTTGTCATACGGAGCATAATCGGGCGCGGCTGGGGCTCGGCTGCCCAGCACTCGCAGAGCCTCCAGGCCATGTTCATGAACATACCGGGGCTCCGGGTCGTAATGCCGGCTACACCTTATGACGCCAAGGGGTTGCTCATCGCCTCGGTGCGCGACGGTAACCCGGTAGTCTCCATCGAGCACCGCTGGCTCTACGAGCACACCGGCTATGTGCCGAAAGAGATGTACGAGGTAGAGCTTGGCAAGGCGATAGTCAGAAGGGCAGGCAGGGACATTACCATCGTCGCCATATCTCACATGGTGCACGAGGCGATGCAGGCGGCCGATGAGCTCGCCCTTGCCGGCATAGATTGCGAGGTCATCGACCTGCGTACGCTTAAGCCGATGGACTCAAGTACTGTAGCCGAATCGGTGGCAAAAACAGGGCGGCTCGTAGTCGCGGATACCGGCTGGAAAGATTGTGGTGTAGGCTCGGAGGTCATTGCCAGAATAGCTGAGGCCGGACTACTCCTTAAGGCCCCAGCGGCGAGGGTAAACCTCCCTGAGGCCCCGACACCGGCAAGCCCGGTGCTGGAGAAGGCCTATTACCCGGGAAAAGAGGCGTTGGCTGAGACGGTCAAGAGGGTGCTTGAATATGGAAAAGTCCAGGCTTAGCGTCTCCATAATCGTGCCCTGCTATAACGAGGAGGGCAATATCCTCGGCACTATCGGCGCCATCAAGGAAGCGCTTTCCGCCGCCAATACCTTCAGCTCCTATGAGATACTCATCTTTAACGATTGCAGCGCCGACAATACCGGCAAGATAGCCGAAGAGATAAAAAAAAGCGAAAAAAGCGTACGCGTTATCCACAACCCAAGGAACATGGGCTTCGGCTACAACTTCACCGAAGGCGTAAGACAGGCCCGGAAAGACTATATAATAATGGTCCCCGGGGACAACGAGATACCAGCGGAGGCGATAAGGCGTGTATTGAGCCGCGCTATAGAGGCTGACGTCATAATCCCGTACACCGCCAACCCCGAGGTAAGGCCGCTTTCACGGCGCGTCATATCGAGGGCCTTCGTCGCGCTCATAAACACGATGTTCGGCCTGAGCCTCAGGTACTATAACGGCACCTGCCTGATAAAAGCCCCTCTCCTCAAGAAGGTCCCTCTAAAGACCTGGGGCTTCGCCTACATGGCGGCGATACTCGTGAGGCTCCTGCGCTCCGGGGCGAGCTACTCCGAGGTCGGCATAGATATAGCGCAGAGGAGCTCGGGCAGGACAAAGGCCTTCGCCTTAAGGAACATCGTAAGCGTTATAAAGGCCATACTGACGCTTTTCTGGGACGTAAGGGTAAAAGAGAGGTCGAATTACAGATCGAGGCCAGTTAGGCCGGAGGCGAAGACGGCAAGTTGAAGATACTTTTCGTTATAAAGGACGTAGAGTATATCGACCCCATGGGGATCATGCTCCTTTCAGCGCTCGCGAAGGAGAAGGGGCACCAGACGGCCCTCGCCGTAATGGCGGATGGAAACCTCAGGGAGAAGGTAAGGGAGTACGGCCCTCAAGTCGTCGCCTTCAGCGCCAAGACGGGCGAACACAAGTACTATCTCGCCGCCAACAACCAGGTAAAGGCCATAAACAAGGATATCTTTACGGTGATGGGCGGGCCGCACGCCACCTTCTTCCCTGACATAGTGGCGAAATACGATATCGACGCCATCTGCATCGGAGAGGGCGACGACGCGTGGCCGGAGCTGTTGACCGCGCTCTCCGAAAACAAGCCCGTCGACGGCATCCCCAACATAATCACGAAAAAGAGCTTCAACGCCGGCACGCCGCCGGTCATACGCGAAAGGAGGAGGTCGATAGACGACCTGCCTTTCCTCGACCGCGACCTCGTCTATTCCGCCACGCGCCTCGCAAGGTTCCCGATGCGGAGCTTCATGGTCTCGCGCGGCTGCCCCTACAAATGCACATACTGCTTCAACCACAAGTACAACATGCTCTACAAGGGCAAGGGGCCTCTGTATTCGCGCATGAGCGTCGACAGGGCGCTGACAGAGCTGAAGGAGCTGAAGAGAAAGTACGAGACCCAGTTCATAAAGTTCTACGACGACATCTTTATCATGAAGGACGACCAATGGCTTGACGAGTTCTCGGAGAGATACCCGCGCGAGATAGGGGTCCCCTTCCACTGCCTCATGAGGGCGAACCTTCTTACCGAGTCCATCCTGCTGAAACTTAAAAAGGCGGGGCTCGCCTCGATGAGCATGTCGATAGAGCACGGCAACGACAAGACAAGGAACGAGGTCCTTAAAAGGAACATGACGAAGGAGACGCTCATCGAGGCCTTTGACCTTTGCCAGAAGCACGGGGTGCCGACCTTCTCCAACACCATATTCGCGATACCCGGCACGTCCATTGCGGAGGACATCGAGTCCCTCGACCTGAACCTGAGCTGCCGCGTGACCTTCGGCGAGTTCCCGCTCTTCTTCCCTTACCCGAAGACCGAGCTTGCCGAGTACGCCATATCAAGGGGGGACTTCGACGGGGACTTTGACAAGCTCCACATGAGCTACCAGTCGACCTCTCCCCTCACCTGCTTTACCGAAGAGGAGAAAAAGCTCCAGAGGAACCTGTCTCTCCTGTCAACGCTCTGCCTGTGGATGCCGTCGCTCCGCAACCTTGTCGTAAAAAGGCTCATCTACCTGCCCCTTGACGGCCTATACTTCGTCCTCTATTACCTTGTGAAGGCTTACCTGGTAAAGACCAGGATATACCCCATGAAGTTCACGTTCCTCAACACCCTGAGAGGCATCTACGAAAGCTTCGTGCTTGAGAAGTTCAAGCATACGGAGGAGATAGTAACGAAGGACGAGATGAGCAAGGTCTGAGTGAGGCCGCGCGACCACGTAATAGCCGGCGCGGCGGGGGCCGCGGCGCTCTCTCCCTTCATCGGCTGGGGCGAGAGCCTGGTCTTCATGGCGGCCTCGGTCTTAATAGACGTGGACCATTACCTCGATTTCCTCTGGCACAACCGATTCACGGACTTTAGCCTCAAGGGGATGTTCAGGTACCACGCATGGCTTAAGGAAAGGTGGCTCAAGCCAGAGTTCCTCAACATCGAGGTATTTCACACGGCCGAGTTCCTCGTGCCGCTCCTGGCCCTTTCGTACCGGCTTGGTTCGGGGCCGCTTTTCGCATTATGGCTCGGCTTCTTCTTCCATGCGGCTGTTGACGCGATATATCTTTCGGCTAACAGGGTCCCCTTCATAAGGGCCCACTCCTTCGCCGAGTACTTCATAAGGAGACGCAGGCTCGAAAAACGGGGCCTCAGGCCCGCTCTGCTCTACCTCGAAGCGGTAAAAATGACAAGGGAGGATTAAACCTGTATATGGCAAGGGAGAAGACGCTCATCATAAAACTCGGCTACTCCGAGACTCTCGTCGGGGAGATAAGCCGTAAGACCAGCCTCGGGGACGTGCTCCGGAGCACCGTCCTCCTGCCGCATTTCAAGGACGCCCGCATAACCTGGCTGGTCGACGAGAAGGCCATAGCGCTCCTTAAGGGCAACCCCTACATAGAAAGGATCATGCCCTACGACCTGACCTCGATATTGCAGCTCAGGGCCGAGAGGTTCGATACCATTATAAACCTGGAGAAGGTCGCTGGCATCTGCGCCTTCGCCGACTCGCTAAACGCCTGGCGGAGGTTCGGCTTCAGGTTCGACCCGGAGGAAGGCGACGCCAAGGCCTACGACGGCTCCCAGCACGTGCTTGACCTCTGCCTTAACGAGAAGGAGAAGCTATCCAACAAGAAGTACTGGGAAGACTTCCTCTTCGAGATGGTCGGGAGCAAATGGCGGGGAGAGATACCGATAATAGGATACAAGCCTCAGTCAAAAGAGGTCTACGACATAGGCTTCAACTTCAACGTCGGCGAGAAGTGGCCCGTAAAGGCGTGGCCCCTTGAGTACTGGAAGGAGCTTGAGGCGGCGATAGGCTCCAGATACTCGATATCATGGCAGCAGGGGCTCAAATCCATAGAAGAATATATCGAATGGATAAATTCCTGCAAGCTCATAGTCACCAACGACAGCCTGGGCCTCCATATCGCCCACGCCCTCGACAAGAAGATAATAGCGCTCTTTGGCCCGACGCTCTCCAGCGAGGTCTATGTAAAGAACGGGGTAAAGCTCCTTCCGGAGGCGGAGTACGACTGCCTCCCTTGCATGTCGACCAGCTGCAGCAGACCCAGGCCATGCATGTACGACATAAGCACAGCGACCGTCCTCAAGGAGATAAAAAAACTTCTGCCGGAGTAGACCAGATGGAACTCAAGCCGATAAAGATACCGGAGCATTACAATTACATAGCCGCCTTCCTGACGCTGGCCTGCAACCTGAAGTGCAGCTACTGCATAAACCACTACGGCAAGGACGGGTTTACGAAAAAGCACCTGACAGGCGAGGAGTGGGTCAGGGGGCTCAACAGGATAATCTCCAGGGACGACTTGCCGCTCACGCTGCAGGGCGGCGAGCCGAGCCTGCACAAGGACTTCATATACATAATAAACAACCTGAAGCCCGAGCTGCACATCGACATCCTCACCAATCTGCAGTTCGACATCGAAAGGTTCATAAAAGAGGTCGACCCGAACAGGCTCCGCCGGAACGCCCCTTACGCCTCGATAAGGGTGAGCTACCACCCGGAGCAGATGGAGCTCGACCCTCTCGTCAAGAAAGTCCTCCGCATGCAGGACGCCGGCTTCTCCATCGGCATCTGGGGGGTGCTGCACCCCTCTCAGGACAAGATAGTGAGGGAGGCGCAGGAGAAGTGCGTCAAGTCAGGGATTGACTTCCGCTTCAAGGAGTTCCTCGGCGAGTACGAGGGGCAGATGTACGGGACCTTCAAGTACGAGGGGGCGTGTGACAAGACCTTCGAAGAGACCGTGCTTTGCAAGACCACGGAGCTCATCATGGGTTGCGGCGGCGGGGTCTACAAATGCCACAGCGACCTATACGAAGGCAGGGAACCGATAGGCAACATCACCGACCCTGATTACTCGCTTGAGGACATCTACCACGTATGCGAGGCTTACGGCAGGTGCAACCCCTGCGACATAAAGGTCAAGACCAACCGCTTTCAACAGTTCGGCCACACTTCCGTCGATATAAAGGAGATACCGGGCGGGTTCAAGGTCAAGAACCTTTACGAGACGACCACGTAAACCCCCTTTTCTAAAGGGGACCAATGTGATCTTCCCCCTTTCCTAAAGGGGGACTGAGGGGGATTACCAATCGGCCGAGTTCCTTCTATGGTCTATTACAATATCCGTCTGAAGAAATATGCACGCGAACTCAGGAATAACCCGACCGAGACTGAAAAACTGCTATGGTCACGATTGAGAAACAGGCAACTGAAGGGGAAACAGGTCTACAGGCAAAAGATAATCGGCGATTACATCGTGGATTTCTACTGCCCTAATGCAAAGCTAATCATTGAGGTTGATGGTGGGCAACACTACACTGAAGAGGGATTAAGAAAAGATAAAATCAGAGATGCTTATATCGAAAAACAGGGGTTTAAGGTCATAAGGTTTTCAGATGTCGACGTATTATCGAACATCGAAAGTGTGATAGAGACTATATACGAAAACATGTAATCTCCCCTGCCCCTCTTTAGAAAAGAGGGGTTTTTTTATGCGCTTCCCCCTTTCCTAAAGGGGGAGTGAGGGGGATTACCAATCGGCTATCAAAAAAAATCTCCACTGCCCCTCTTTAGAAAAGAGGGGTTTGTTTTTTCAACAGTGGCTGCCGTCAGCCCAGGTGCAGGCGCTTGGGCTTATCCATGTGAGAGGGGATTTTCCTGGCCCGGCGTTCGAGTTCTCCACAGTGACCACGAAAGAGTCCGAGACACCTGTGCCGCCTGCCGTTACTTCGAGCGTATTATCCCTGCTCGCGCTCACCGAATTGAGCCCAATGGCGAATGTAGCGGGGCCGGTCATCGACGGGATGACAACATAGGTCTGGTTCTCTGTCTTGTAGTTCTCTTCCATTATGACAGTGTTCTTGGCGTCCGATAGCATGCTGAGCCTCGTGGCGCTCTGGATGTAGGCCTGGAACCTGGGGACCGCTATCGCCGCCAGTATCGCCAGTATAGCGACCACAAGCAGCAGCTCTACCAGCGTAAAGCCCCTGTCCTGTCCGTGCATGCCACCAATGCTTCTCATCACTCGCTCCGTAAGGGTTCCGCCACGCCTAAAGCCCTTGCCTGCCTGAGGCTTATATCGGCCTTTGCCTGGTCCCCTGCTTTCATGTAAGCCATAGCCATATTATAATATGCCCCGCCGTTTTTAGGGTCCGCCTTGACCGCCCTGTTGAAATCATCTATGGCCAGGTCGAACTTCCCCGCCTTGTAATAGGTAAAACCCCTGTTATTGTAGGCTCTATCAAAGAAAGGGTCGAGGGATATCGCCCTGCTGAACTCCTGGACAGAATCGTCCAGCCTGCCCTGTACGCCATAGACGATCCCCAGCTCGTTATATGCCTTTGAGTATAGCGGATTCAAGCTTATCGCTCTCTTTAGGTCTTCCACAGCTGCAGCGTACTCACCTGACGACTGAAAAGCGCTCCCCCTGTAGAGGTAGGCCTTTGGCAGCGATGGGAATAGCCCTATCTCATGCGTCCATAAGGAGACAGAGTCCTTCCATACGCGCTGTTGGTTTACGGTCAGGACCAAAAGCGCGCCAAAAGCCAGCAGCGCCGTTGCAGCAGTCATATTTTTTAGCGCACGAGCATGCAACCGGGCGTAGAAAAAGGCCAGAGCCGCCCCTGCCAGGATAAAAAAGCCGAGGCTTGGAAGATACATGTACCTGTCAGCGGCAGACTGCGCGCCCACGTGAACTAAGCCAATGACAGGGATGAGTGTCAATATGAAATAAATCCATACCGAAGCGAGTATCTTAGACCGATAAAGGCATAGCGCCGATATGGCGACGAACAGAATGGCTGCTGATATGTACTCAAACCCGTAAACCTCCTCCACACCCGGGTACGGATAGAACGGGGCGAGGCCGGAGGGCCAGATGAGCTTCCAGAGATAGAAGACATAGCTCTTTACAGCTACAAGCAGGCGAGCCGGCAGAGGCGTCACCTCAAGCGGGACCATAGCCCCGCTATCGTCCTGGGCGATTATCGTCGCGGTGGCAGAAAATACGCTAATGACGAAGAATGGTATCTTTGCATAAAGTAAGGCCGAGATATCGTGCTTGAGCCCCTTTATCCTCTCAAGGGGATAATAATCGAGTATAAGGAGAACGAGAGGAAGGGTCATCGCCATAGGTTTGCTCATCAAGGCAAGCGTAAATAATACGATCGAGATGGCGTAAAAGAGCTTCCTCCTTGAATTGAAAGATTCGTTATATCTTAAATAGAATATGAGGCTTGAAAGAAAAAAGAGGCCATAGAGCACATCCTTCCTCTCCGAGACCCACGCAACAGACTCCACGTGCAGAGGATGTATGGCGAAGAGCGCGGCGGCGACTACTGCGGCGATCATACTCCTGAGGCCGGGAAGCCCGGCAATCCTGGCAAGCATTATCGTAAGGACCAGGACGAGGGCCGCATTGGCCGCGTGAAGGATGACATTGGTAAGATGGTAGACGAACGGGTCTTTTCCGCCGACAGTATAGTCAAGGGAATAGGAGATCCATGTGAGCGGGTGCCAGTTGGCGGCATCGTTCGTGGTGAACGCCCACTTTATGAAGGAGAGATCGATGGCGCCCATCATAGGGTTATCGTAGATGTAGAGGCCGTCGTCCCAGTTGACGAAGGCGCTTCCCAGGGACGGGAGATAGGCAACAAAGGCCAGCAATGCGGCACCAGCTGCCGCAAGAGCCACGTTACGTCTGTTCATCTGCCTGGTCATATCTTTTCAGGGCTTGAGGCTAAGCTTAAATGAATAGAGGGACCCGTGGGTCCCTCTATTCTCTCTTCCGTTCAGGCGTTAAGCCCTTATTACGGGTTCGGGGACGACTTGGTAAGCGTACCCACGTTGCTGATTGTGGCGTCGGTCACGTCCCACGCGGCAGGCGCGGCAATCGTAAAGACACCAGCGGAGGCGTCTATTGTGCCGGTGCAGGTCACGCTAGCTGAAGCCTGATAGCCGGGAACTTCAGCGGCGACTGCACAATCGGAAGTCCCCTCTGGGCTATCCGAGAGGTAAGCCATCGCGGCCGTGTAGGCGTTCTTGGCGTCAGAGTTGAGGGTAGCGGCATAACCCCTCTTCCTGTAGGCTGAGAACTGCGGGATGGCTATCGCCGCCAGTATGGCTATGATAGCGACGACTATCAGAAGCTCGACCAGCGTGAAGCCATCTTCCCTCTTGATCTTCCTTGCGAACTGTTGCAGCATTTTGTTTCCTCCTTTCGGCCTTTGAGTGATATTTACATACATTTCGGAAAAACAGATGGGAACTTTACAACAATTATCTTGATTCTTTAATAATGCATCTGGCGTGCCAATAAGCAAAGTACTTTAAATTCAACAACTTACAAAAATCATACGAAATCAAGCTCCGAAGAAGTAACAATTTTTGTCAGTCAAGATGACATTTTATGTCAAAAAAACGCTAATGAGAGATTTAGCAACAGGACCGTCTGAATGTTGGTCTTATAGCCAGGGGCGACGATCTTATCCTGATATCTGCTCAGTCCTCATGGATGGCATACTTGCTGAGCTTGTATCTCATCGACCTGAAAGAGAGACCAAGAAGCTCCGCGGCCCTTTTCTTTACTCCACCCGCTTTCTTGAGGGCATCGGTTATTATCGCCTTTTCAAAATCCTCGACGGTCTTTTCAAGGTCCATCCCTCCATCAGGGACGCCAAGGCCCTGCGCGCCGACAGGCACGACGGAGAGCGCCGGAAGAGACGGCTGAGGCGCCCTCAGATGGTCCGGCAGACTTTCAAGGGCCGCCTCTGTACCCTCTTCAAGGGTAACAGAGCGCTCGATGATATTTTCAAGCTCCCTGACGTTGCCTGAATAATCATAGTCCATAAGAGAGCGCATGGCCTCTTCAGATATCTTTTTTACGTCCTTGGCAAGTGCCTTGTTGTACTTCTCTAAAAAATGCCTGCAAAGGTGTGGGATATCCTCCTTGCGCTCCCTGAGAGGCGGCATGGCGATCCTTATGACGTTTAGCCTGTAGAAGAGGTCTTCACGGAACCTCCCCGCCTTTACCTCTGATTCGACATCCCTGTTTGACGCGGCGACAAGCCTTATATCGACGCTTATGTCGTTGCCCCCGCCGACACGCCTGAAGCTCCTCTCCTGTATGAAACGCAGGAGCTTCACCTGCAGATGCAGCGGCAGCTCGGTTATCTCATCGAGGAAGAGGGTCCCGCCGTCGGCCTGCTCCGCAAGCCCTTCCCTGCTGGCCACGGCGCCGGTAAAAGCCCCCCTCACATGGCCGAAGAGCTCGCTTTCAAGGAGGTTTTCAGGTATCGCCCCGCAATTGACCGCAACGAAAGGCCTATCCTTCCTGTCGCTCTCGTTGTGTATGGCCCTGGCGATAAGCTCTTTCCCGGTGCCGCTCTCCCCGCTTATGAAGACGTTGGTCCTTGTCTTGGCAACGCTCATTATGAGAGAGTAGACCTCGGCCATCCTCGGGCTTGTGCCTATGATATTGGAGAAGCCGAGCCTGGATTTAAGCTCGTTTTTGAGGAGCCTGTTCTCGCGCTCCAGCCTCTTAAGCTCCAGCGCCTTCCTTACGGTGAACTTTACCTCGTCTATATTGAAGGGCTTGGTGAAATAATCGTAAGCGCCAGCCTTCATCGCGTCGATGGCCGTCTCAACGGAGGCGTAGGCGGTTATCATCACGACGAGGGCTTCGGGGTCCATTTCCTTCATGGCCTTAAGGAAGTCCACCCCGCCCATCACGGGCATCCTTACGTCAGAGATGACGAGGTCGGCCCCGCGGCTCTTTATCTCTTCGAGGGCGACAGGGGCCGATTCCACCCCCAACGCGTCATACCCTTCCTTCCTGAGCATTATCTCAAGGAAGTCCCTCATGTCCTTTTCGTCGTCAACTATTATTATACGCTGTTTGCTCATAGTAACCCGCTAAGTAAGAACTGCCCGCTCCTCGATAGGGAGCAATATCCTGAACGTAGCCCCATTGCCAGAAACGCTTAAAACCTCTATAAAGCCGTTATGGCTCTGTATTATCCTGTGGACTATAGCGAGGCCAAGGCCGGTGCCCCTGTCCTTCGTGGAAAAGAACGGGTCGAATATCTTCTTTATGTCCGCTGGCCTGATACCGGCCCCAGTGTCAGCCACCGTCACCTCGACGAAGCCGGCCCCGTCCTTGTCATGCAAGATGCCGCCTTTCGTGGTATAGCCTGTAGAGACAGTAAGCCGCCCGCCCGCCTCCATCGCGTGGGCCGCGTTCACGAAGAGGTTCCAGAAGACCTGCCCCAGCTGCCTGGGGTCTCCGTGGAGCCGGAAGCTGTCGCTTACATGCGTCTCTATGCTTATCCGCGACGCCTCAGGGCAGTTCCTGAAGACCTTTACGGTCTCGTTTATTATGGCCGAAAGGTCGACTGTCTCGCGAGGCTCTCTGGCGGGCTTGGCGAAAAGGAGGTAGTCGGTTATAAGCAGGTTCAGCCGGTCGGTCTCACGGAGTATTATGTCCATGAGCCTCCTGTCGTCGCCGGTGGGGTCGCTATCCTGCCTGAGCATCTGTATCGAGCCGCTTATCGAGGCGAGCGGGTTCCTTATCTCGTGGGCTATGCCTACTGAAAGCTCTCCGAGGGCCTTCATCCTCTCGTCCCTCTGGAGCGCCTCCTCCATCTCACGGAGCCGCGTGAGGTCCTGGAATATTATTATGCTGTCAACGTCACCGCCCTGCCCCTGCGATATGGTAAAGCCCAGGTATATCTCCTCCCCTGTCTTCTTCCTGAACTTCTCCTCGACCCTGACCCCGCTCATGGCGTACTCAAACCCCTTGCCGAGCATGCCCGGGAATATCTCCTCTACGCCCCTGTAATAGACCTCCCGGAGGGTATAGCCGGTGACGTTCTCGGCCTCGCGGTTGAAGGACGTTATGCGCATCCTGTCGTCAAGCGTCATTATGCCGCTCGTGATGTTCTCCACTATCTGCCTGTTCAGCGCCTCGAGCCGTTCGTAGTCGATCCCCTTCTCCTCAAGCTCCCTTTCGACCTTTGCCGTCCTCTCGGCGAGGTACCCCGCGAGGTAAGCGACCGTAAAGAAGGCGAGTATGTTCGTGGAGACGGTCATGAAGACGTCTTCCCACGCCGGGGCGAAAGGGGCGCTTATGAGCTTGTGTTTTATCGGCAGCATCCTGTAGAAGTCCATGTCGATGAGGACCCCGTAGGCGATGCTGGAGACGGAGGCCGCGTAGAAGCCTCCGCGCTTGTTAAGGAGTATCGCGGCCCCGATAACGGTAAGTGGATAGAGGGCTGGCAGATAGCTTTCAGTGCCGCCGGTTATATAGACGATTATCGTGGCGAGGGCTATATCGACGGTAAGCTGCGCGTAAGTAAAGAGTTTGAGGTTCCTGACCCTGTTGAGTAGCAGGGCATAGAGAATGGTGAGGAAGCCTACCGCGGCCACGATGACGTAGAGCGGGAAGAAGTTCACCCTCGAAAAGGAGAACTCCCTTACCTGGAACCATGCGGTAACGCCCAGGAAGGCAAGGGCAAGCACCACCCTCAATATCATCATGGCCAGGAGCCTGGCCCTGAGGACCTTCTGGGGGTATGCCTGCATCCTGGCCCTTAGCTTCCGGCTGCGCCGGCTATCTGGAATATCGGGAGATAGAGCGCTATGACAAGGCCTCCGACGACGATGCCGAGGAAGGCCATCAGCAATGGCTCGATAAGGGAGGTCAGCGCCTCGACGGCCTGGTCGACCTCCTCTTCGTAAAAGTCCGCTATCTTCGTGAGCATGGTATCTAGCGCGCCGGTTGACTCTCCCACAGCTATCATCTGGGTCACCATGCCGGGGAAGACCTTTGTCTCCATAAGCGGGTCGGCAAGGGTCTTGCCCTGGCTGAGCGAGGTGCGCGCCTTGAGGACCGCCTCTTCTATGATGACGTTCCCGGCGGTCTTGGAGACTATCTCAAGCCCTTCGAGTATAGGCACTCCGCTTGAGAGCATCGTGCCGAGCGTCCTCGTGAACCTGGCGACGGCGGTCTTTCTTATGAGGTCGCCAAGCACCGGGAGCTTAAGGAAGGTCTTGTCCATGACCCTGCGCCCCTTGGGGGTCTTATAGGCCCTGTTGAGACCAACTCCTATGCCTACGCCGGTGGCGATGATGGCGTACCAGTAGGACTTAAGTACGTTGCTCATCTTGACGACCATCTGGGTCGGCGCCGGCAGGGCCTGGCCGAAGCCGGAGAACATATCCTCGAATATGGGGACGACCCAGAGAAGCAGGCCGCTTACTACAAGCGAGGCTATGACGATGACCGCGGTCGGGTAGGTCATCGCGCTCTTTACCTTGCCCTTGAGCTTCTCGGATTTCTCAAGGAAGGACGATAGCCTGTTAAGTATGGTATCGAGGATGCCGCCGATCTCTCCGGCGGCTATGAGGTTGACGTAAAGGTCGTCGAATACCTTCGGGTGCTTCTTGAGCGCGTCGGCGAATGTCGAGCCGCCTTCTACAGAGGATTTCACGTCGAGGAGGACCTTCTTGAACTCGGCGTTCTCCTGCTGGCTCGCGAGGATATCAAGGCACTGCACGAGCGGGAGGCCGGCGTCTATCATCGTGGCGAACTGGCGGCTGAAGATGACTATGTCCTTTGTCTTGACGCCCTTGCCAAGGCCGGGTATCTTTATATCGGAGAGCGCGAACCCCGCCTTCTTCTGCGAGATGGAGGCGGGCATTATCTGCTGGCGCCTCAAGGCAGCGGTTGCCTGGGCGAGGCTCGCCGCCTCTATTTCCCCCTTTTTCCCATCCCCGCTGAGTGTCCTGCCGCTGTAGACGAAAATAGGCATGGCTTACATCGTCCTCCCTGTTGGCGCGCCGGTCCTCAACACGCCAGCGTTAACGAGCATCTGGCGGAGCTCATCAGGCTCCTGGCTCCTCCCGAGGGCCTCCTCGAGGGTAATAAGCCTCCTGGAGTAAAGGCTCATGAGGCTCTGGTTCATGGTCTGCATCCCGAACTTTGCCTGGCCAACCTGCATCTGCGAGTAAATCTGGTGTATCTTGTCCTCCCTGATGAGGTTCCTTATGGCGGCGTTCGGCACCATCACCTCGAGCGATATGACCCTGCCCTTGCCGTCAGCCCTGGGTATCAATAGCTGCGAGAGCACCCCTTCGAGGACGAAGGAGAGCTGCGCCCTTACCTGCGGCTGCTGGTCAGCGGGAAATACGTCCACGATCCTGTTTATGGTCTGCACGCATGAGTTGGTGTGAAGGGTCGCGAAACAAAGGTGGCCCGTCTCGGCGATGGTGAGCGCGGTCTCGATGGTCTCCATGTCCCTTAGCTCTCCGAGGAGCACCACGTCCGGGTCCTGCCTGAGGATATACTTCAACGCCTTTTTGAAGGCGTGCGTGTCGTACCCGACCTCCCTCTGGTTCACGAGCGCCATCTTGGAGTTATGGAGGTACTCTATAGGGTCCTCGACGGTTATTATGTGCTCTGCCCTTTCGGTGTTTATCTTGTCTATGATTGACGCGAGCGTCGTGGACTTGCCGCTCCCGGTGGGGCCAGTGACGAGTACGAGGCCGCGCGGCTTCTTCGAAAGGTCTTCCATTATGGGCGGAAGGCCAAGCTCCTGGAAGGACATGATCTTAAAGGGGATGGTCCTGAAGGCGCCGGCCACGGTGCCCCTCTGGACGAAGAGGTTGCCCCTGAAACGGGAGAGGCCCTTGATGCCGAATGAGAAATCCAGCTCGTTTTCCTCTTCGAACTTATGCTTCTGGGCGTCTGTCAGAATGGAGTAGCAGAGCTGCTTTGATTCAATGCCTGTTAACGCCGGGGTGCTCATCGGGGCCAGTTTGCCGTGAAGCCTTATCCTCGGAGGCGAGCCAGCCGTTATATGCAAATCGCTTCCGCCCTGGTCGATCATCACCCGCAGAAGCTCCTGAATATTGTATTTATTGCCTTCAACCGCCATGAACCTCTCCCCCTTAAGTTGCACGTTCTTACGCAGTCTACCTGAAAATCTTAGATAATAAAGCGCTCCGGCGTAAGGACAAAAGTTACAAGGCCGCAATAAAGTCCCGGCCTCAGTCGGCCATGGTCACCCTCAAGACCTCTTCGAGAGTCGTGACACCCTCGCCAGCCTTGGTCACGCCGCTCATCCTCAAGCTCTTCATCCCGTCTTTTATGGCCGCCCTCTTTATCTCGACCGAGGAGGCCCCGTTAAGGACCAGGTCTTTTATCGTATCGGTAAACGGCATTACCTCGTAGAGGGCGATCCTGCCCTTGTAGCCGCTCCCTCCGCACGTGGCGCAGCCGTTCCCCTTGCATATCTCCATTTTTTTGGCCTCCTCTGGCGTGACACCCAGGTCAAGGAGCACCTTTTCAGCTATCGGTGCCTTTACCCTGCAGTCCTTGCAGATCTTCCTGGCAAGCCTCTGCGCCAATATGAGGTTGCATGACGACGATACGAGGAAAGGCTCTATGCCCATGTTAAGCAGCCTGTTTACAGTCGAGGGCGCGTCGTTGGTATGGAGGGTGGAAAGCACCAGGTGGCCGGTAAGGGCCGCCTTTATCGCTATCTCGGCAGTTTCGTAGTCCCTTACCTCTCCGACCATTATGATGTCCGGGTCCTGACGCAGGAAACTCCTCAATGACGCCGCGAAGTTAAGCCCGATGTCCTCATGCATCTGGACCTGGTTGATGCCCATGAGGTTGAACTCGACCGGGTCTTCAGCCGTGGATATGTTCTCGCTTATCTTGTTAAGCTCGGACAACGCCGAGTAGAGCGTAGTAGTCTTTCCGCTTCCGGTGGGGCCCGTTACCAGCACGATGCCCCAAGGCCTGTGAATGGCACCCATGAAGTCTTTTAATGCCTTCTCCTCGAATCCGAGCTTGGTCATGTCGAGCTGGAGGTTCGCTTTATCGAGGAGCCTGCAGCAGACCTTCTCGCCAAAAAGGGTGGGAAGGACCGAGACCCTGTAGTCCATCTCCTTGTTCTTCGAGAGCTTGAGCTTTATCCTGCCGTCCTGCGGGAGCCTCCTCTCGGCGATGTCCAGGTTGCTCATTATCTTTATCCTGGAGACTATCGCGTTCTTGAGCTTCATGGGAGGCTTCATCACCTCCATCAGGACGCCGTCTATCCTGTACCGTACGCGGAAGTGCTTTTCGTAAGGCTCGATGTGTATGTCGCTCGCGCCCTTTTTTATGGCGTCGGTCAGGATGAGGTTGACGAGCTTTACAACAGGCGCGTCCTCTACCGCCTTCTTGAGGTCCGAGAGGTCTACCTCTTCCTCTTCCTTGATGACCTCCATCTCGCCCTCGTCGAACTCCGTGAGCACCCCTTCGAGGCCCATCTCAGGGGTCTCGTAATACTTCTCGATGGCGCTCTTTATGGCGGTGTCAGAGGCCACAAGCGGCTCGACGTTATAGCCAGTGAGGAACTTTATGTCGTCTATGGCGAATATATTCGAGGGGTCGGCCATCGCGACGACCAGTGTAGAGCCGGTCCTGGTGACCGGTATTACCTGGTATTTCTGGGCAACGTCCTCAGGGATGAGCTTTACTATCTCGTGGTCTACTTCCTGGACGGAAAGGTCAATGGTGGGGATACCGTACTGCCTGCTTAAAAAAGAGGTGAGGTCCTTTTCGGTAATATAGCCGAGCTTCGCGAGGTTAAAGCCAAGCCTTCCCCCGCTCTTTTTCTGCTCATCTATCGCCTTCTTCAGCTGCTCCGGCGTGATGAGTCTTTCCCTTAGAAGAAGCTCGCCTATCCTGTCTGTCATCGTCCCTGATAGTTTGAGTGACAAAAATTGTCGTTAGTATCGTATTAAATTAAGTCCCTGATGTCAAGGTAAATAGGCCGTCAGATATTGGCGCTAACGGCCCGAAAATAAAGGAGATTAAGGGCTTTCCGGGCACATTCAGGCGTATTTTACTGCGGTGTTTACTATTTCCTCGGAGAAAAAGGGCTTCCTGATGTAGACGTCTATCATCCCCTCTTTTACCCCCTCGAAGATAGCCTTGTCCGCATCCTTGAAATAGCCTGTAAAGAGCACAACCTTAGCGCCTGGCTTCCTCTTCCTGATCTGCCTGAACGTCTCCAGGCCGCTCATGGCCGGCATCACCATGTCCAGGAATATCAAGGAATAATCAGCAGTTTCAAGCTTCTGAAGCGCCTCGCTCCCGGATGTAGCGTAGCTTGCCTCAAACCCCGCGTCCTTGAGCATCTCTGACATGCCTATGCCGACAGTCTCCTCGTCGTCCACGATGAGGACCTTTTTCGCCATTTGGGCCATAAACCAGCCTCCTTTTATATCGGCATCTATCACGATACCTTGAAAAACATTTGAAGCTCCGCGGAAGAGCGCGGGGAATTGTCGACATGCAATGGAAAATAGGACCATTGCATGTCTGCTTGCTTGACCCCGCCGCGGGCCTGTTCACTCCCCCTTGTGAACAGGGAGGGATATCCTGAAGACAGCCCCGCCGCAAGGGTGCTCTTCGACCGAGATCTTCCCGCCGTGCTCCTTTATTATGCTCTGCGAGATGGAAAGGCCAAGCCCGATATTGTGCCCGCCTCCCTTCTCCTTTGTCGTAAAGAACGGGTCGAATATCTTATCCCTGATATCCGGGGGCACCCCTGGGCCCGTGTCACGGAACTCCGCCGTCGAATACCTGTTGCCATTGTCTTCCGTCACCAGCGTCTTGATGAATATACTGCCGCTTCCGCCTATGGCGTCCCTCGCGTTCTTGAGTATGTTGAGTATTACCTCCATTATCTGCCCCTTGTTGCCCAAGACCTGCGGCAGCTCTCTGTCGAACTGCTCCACTATCTCTATGCCCCTGGTCTTTATCTCAGAGGTGAATATGGTGAGCGTGCCCCTTACGGCCTCGTTCAGGAACATCGGGGCAAAGCCGGCCTTCGACGGCCTGGAATAGGTGAGCATGTCGAGTATTATGTACTTCGACCTCACGGCCGCGTCCTTTATCTTATCGAGCAGGAAGTAGCTTGGGTTCTCCTTGCCGAGCCTGGACATGAGCACCTCTGTTATGGAGAGGATGCCGGCAAGGGGGCTGTTGAGCTCATGGGCGATCCCCGCCCCCATCTCGCCGAGGCTTACGAGCTTTGCCGACTGGATGAGCCTCTGCTCGGAAAGCTGAAGCCTTCCGTACGCCTCTACAAGATCTCTTAGGGACCTGTCAAGCTCGGAGGTCCTTTTTTGAACGGTCCCCTCAAGCTCCTGAACGTGCCTTCTAATCGTCTCCTCAAAGCCCTTTCTCTCTGATATGTCCCTCCATATCTCCTGTACGCACTTCCTGTCCTTTAACTCCAGGACCGATGCGGCGACCTCTACCGGCACCGTAGATCCGTCCTTTCTCCTGACCAGCGCTTCATGCAGGTAGCCTTTGCCTTCGGCTGTCCACCTTGAGACCGCCTCCCTGTAATCGGCTATGGCAGGGGCCTCGTAGAGGCTCTCCGGAGATAACCCGAGGAGCTCTTCCCTCGAGTAACCGAGGAGGCGGGAAGCGGCAGGGTTGGCCTCTACATATTTCATGGTATCGAGGTCGATGAGCACGATGACGTCGGTTGCCGCATTGACGAGCTTCGAGTACTTCTCACTCAAGTCCCTGATCTCGGAGGTACTTCTCAACAGTGTGTCGGCCATCCTGTCGAAGGCCTCGCCGACCAGCTCAAGCTCGTCCCCGGTCTTGATCCCCACCCTGAAATCGAGCCTGCCCTCCGAGAGCGACTCGGCGGCTTCTTTTAACCTGGCAAGCGGGGCAAGCATGCGCCTGTGGACGAGCGCGAGCACGGCTAAAGAGATAGCCAGCAGTATGCCCCCTCCCAACAAGAGGAACTCCAGGTTATGCGATGCTATTATCTCTTCATATCCCTTGAGCGACACGTAAAGCGAAACGGCTACAGAGACAGCCCCCAGGACCTCGCCCTCCCTGGCCCTGTGGCAGCTCAAGCACCCCCGCTCAGCGAAGACGGGCCTTACGCTGCGCGCCACCATATAGCCCTTTTCTACCTCGTATATCCCGGTCGACCCCTTGCCTGCCAATGCCATCCTGTCAATCTCATCGACCGGGCCCTCGTCCAATTCGACGCCATACTGCCTGTCTATCGCTTCGCCGTGCATGACCCGTAAATCCTCGATGCCAGGCAGCTGCCTGTACCTTTCTATGATAGCCTTGTTCTCGGCGCGGCCTCCGCCGAGGCGCATGGAGATATGAAGCTGTTCGAAGATGGCCGCGGAAAGTTTACCGGCCTCTCCGAGCGCCACCTCCTCAAGGAGCGTCGAGCTCGACCACCGGTCAACGTACATAAGCGCCAGCAGGCCGGCGATAAGGATAGTCCCTATGTAAAGGGTAAACCTTTTGGTAAGGTTGATACGCATACTGGGGAGCTACGCTCCTGTCAGGGGTTTTTGAGGGTTTGCGGGGAAGAGGCCAAGGACGATGTCGCTGTGGGAATTCTATCGACGAACTGCTGACTTGTCAATTTTCAGCGGCCTTTTCAGCCCTGAAAAACCCGATGAAATAATCGATACCTGACCACATGGTCAGTATGAACGCGACGGAGAGCAGTATGGCGCCGGCAAGATGGAAGTCAAAGCCGTAATAGGTGTAGTGGACAAGGAGCGGGACAAGGCAGACTATCTGGGATATCGTCTTGAACTTTCCAAGGCGGCTTGCAGCTATGACAACACCCGCGTCAGAGGCTATGGCGCGGAGCCCCGTTACAGCTATCTCCCTTCCTATCATGAGGGCGACCACCCAGGCAGGCACCCTGCCGAGCGGAATGAGCATTATGAAAGCGGTAGTGATGAGGAGCTTGTCGGCGAGCGGGTCGAGGAACTTGCCGAGCGAAGTGACGATCCCCCTCTTTCTCGCCACATATCCGTCGAGCCAGTCTGTCGTGCATACGAGCGCGAAGAAGACGGCAGAGGCGAGGCTCATGCCCTTGCCGGGCGAAAGAAGCATCAAAACAAATACCGGGGCTGTAACTATCCTGATAAGAGAGATGCTGTTGGGAAGGTTCCAGCGGGGCTCTGTTCCGTTGCGCATAAAGGCCTATTGGGTCCCTGCGCTGTATTGGTCATAGTAACGGAGGACCCTTTTTACGTAAGTCTGTGTCTCGGCATATGGGGGGATGGTACCATACCTCAAGACGGCGTTCTCTCCAGCGTTATAAGCCGCTACCGCCAACGGCACCTGCCAGTTGAACATGGTAAGGAGCTTGCTCAGGTACTTTATGCCTCCTTCCACGTTCTCCTCCGGGTCATGGATGTTCTTGACCCCCATCCTGGAGGCCGTTTTAGGCATAAGCTGCATGAGCCCCCTCGCGCCCTTGCTGGATACAGCCGTATGGTCGAAGTCGGATTCTGCCTTCACGATGGCCTTAACGAGGGTCGGGTCTATGCCGTACCTCTGCGAGGTGCTCCTTATCATATCATCGAACTTCTGCCTGGAGACCTTCTTGTAGGCAGGGTTCATGGGAGAGAGCAGCGACGGCCTCCTCTCCACCATCATCCACCTGTACTTCGCGGAGGTCGGCACGTTGGTGATATGGATAGTGCCTTCCTCGTCGGTGTACTGGAAGAAATCAGCCCTGACAACCGCTGGCAAGGCGAGCGCCGCTATAATTATCAGAATGAGAAAAAACGGTCTGGTCATATTCTGTCTTTGCCTGTTTAGCAGGCCTGTATTAGCGGTAGACTTCTCATCGTTACGTTGAGAATCACGCTCAAACCGGCAGAATACCTCAAATATTCTATACCGGCAAAGTGGAAAGGGCAAGTTTTTTCTCTTCATTAGCTGAGTCTCTCAATTTGAAAATTGACAAATAGCGTCTCTTATCATACTCTGAAATTCCCGGTATTCATATCGTAAAAGTCACAGGAAATATTTAATTTTTTTTTCAGGCTATCTCTAAAAATCAGGTATTTTTTCTGAGGCCAAGGAAGGGCGGGAATAAAAAGCGCAGCATATACAATAATATGTGAGCATTTTTATTTTTGCCCTGACGTAGCGATCAGGAAAAAGAACAATCTTTAGAGGCAGCCTTGAGCGTCAGGAGCATTTTGGAGACAAAGTCTGATTTTCTCATCATAGGCAGCGGCATCGCCGGGCTAACGTTCGCCCTCAAGGCGGCCTCGTCAGGCAGCGTCGCGCTTGTGACCAAGCGGGGTTTGAGCGAATCCGCCACCTACTATGCCCAGGGCGGGATAGCGTCCGTTATAAGCGCCGAGGACACCTTTGACGCGCACATAAAAGACACGCTTTACGCGGGGGCCGGCCTCTGCGACAGAGATATAGCAGAGCTGGTGGTACGGGACGGCCCGGCGAGGATACAGGACCTCATTGCGCTCGGGGTCAAGTTCTCCATCAGGCAAGAGAACGGCCATGAGCTCGACCTCGGCAAGGAGGGCGGCCATTCCAAGCGAAGGATCGTCCACGCCGAGGACCTTACAGGCAGGGCGGTCGAAAACGCGCTTGTAGCGGCGGTAAGGGCGCACACTGGCATAACAGTCTACGAAGAGCATATAGCCATAGACCTCATACCGCATTCAAAATTCGTCTCCCCGTCTGGCAAAGAGGCGGTCTGGGGCGCCTATGTCCTCGATAAGGGCACGGGAGAGGTCTCTACCTTCCTCGCAAGGGCCACAGTGCTGGCCACGGGAGGGGCAGGCAAGGTCTATCTCTATACCAGCAACCCTGACATAGCCACAGGCGATGGGCTTGCAATGGGCTACCGCGTTGGCGCGGAGGTCGCCAACATGGAGTTCATCCAGTTCCACCCGACCTGCCTTTACCATCCAAGGGCCAAGAGCTTCCTCATATCAGAGGCGGTACGCGGAGAAGGCGGGGTGCTGCGCCTCAAGGACGGCACGCCTTTCATGAAGACGCACCACCAGATGGCAGACCTTGCCCCGAGGGACATAGTAGCGAGGGCTATAGACTACGAGCTAAAAAAGAGCGGGGACGACTGCGTCTACCTGGACATAAGCGGCAAGCCGGCCGATTTCGTCCGCGCCCGCTTCCCGAACCTCTACAAAAAGTGCCTTGAGTTCGGCTTTGACATGACCAAAGAGCCCATCCCGGTAGTCCCGGCAGCCCATTACACCTGCGGCGGCTTGAAGACCGACAACAACGGCAGGACAAGCGTCGGGAGGCTCTACGCCATAGGCGAGGTCGCCTGGACCGGACTTCACGGGGCCAACCGCCTCGCCTCCAACTCGCTCCTTGAGGCCCTTGTCTTCGCTGACAGGGCCTCAGCCCACGCGAGCCTCATGATAAAGGCCGACAAAGACGAAGTGCCTCTGATACCGCGGTGGCAGACAGGCGGGGCTATAGTGAGCGACGAGGCGGTTGTGATCACCCAGAACTGGGACGAGATAAGGCGGTTCATGTGGAACTACGTCGGGATCGTCCGCTCGGACAGAAGACTTGAACGGGCCGACAGGAGGATATCGCTTTTAAAGAACGAGATAAACGAGTATTACTGGGATTTTACCATCACCAACAACCTCGTGGAACTGAGGAACATCGCCACCGTAGCCGAGCTTATCATAAAGTCGGCCAGGATGAGGAAGGAGTCCAGGGGCCTTCATTACAACATGGACTACCCTGGAAAAGATGATGAGAACTTCCTTAAAGATACTATTCTAACTATTTAAAATCAAAGGACTATCTATCACCTTGCCGGGTGGAGCCTTACTGTCACGACAGTGCCCTTGTCCTTGGCGCTATCCACCTCTATCTCACCACCGTGGTCCTGGATTATCCGGTAAGTTATGGTAAGGCCCATGCCAGCGCCCTCGAACTTGGTCGACTGAAACGGGTTGAATATCTTCCTTACCTCTTCCTTTGTCATCCCGACTCCGTTGTCGGTTATCCTGATAATGAGCGTCTCATCGGCCACCGGCGCCGTCTCAACCGTTATGACCCCGTTTGTCTCTATCGCCTCGACCGAGTTCTGGAGGATATTGAAGAGCGCCATCTTCATATTCCCATAGTCGTAGTTCACCGGCGGCGCGTCTGGCATAAGGTTCTGCCGTACCTCGATAGTCTTCCCCTGCCCTTCGATAAATTCCCTTATTTCGTTTGTGGCTTCAGCAACTACCTTGTTTAAATCCCCTTTTACGAGGGTAGATACGAGGATCCTTTTGTACTCGTCGATCCTTTCGATCATCCGTTCAAGCCTCTCAACGGACTTTATTATCCATTGGGCGTACTCCCTGTGCTGCGGTTCTGTCTCGTGCTCAAAAAGGCGCCTCGCTATGCCTCCGATCGCCGTAAGCGGGTTCCTTATCTCGTGTGCTATGCCGTCGACCATCTCGCCAAGGGCGGCGACCTTCTCGGTCTCCCTGAGTTTTGTCTGCAGCGCCCGCATCCTCAAAAGGGATTTGACCCTCGCTGAGACCTCCAGGAGGCTGTAAGGCTTGTTTATATAGTCCTCGGCCCCGACCTCAAAACCCAGCACCTTGTCCTCTACCTCTGCCCTTCCTGTGAGCATTATGACAGGTATGTACCTCGTCTCTTCCCTTGACTTAAGGTGGCGCAAGGCCTCGTACCCGTCCATCCGGGGCATCATCACGTCCATTATTATGAGGTCCGGATGAAAGCTGGTCACCTGCTGCAAGGCCTCGATACCGTTTCTGGCAGTGGCCAGCTCATAGCCATCCCTGTCGAGCTTGGCAGACAGGAGCGCCAGGTTCCGCTCGTCATCGTCAACGGCAAGGATACGCGGTTTCATAATATATCCCTGCCTTCCTTCAGATTATTCAAATTCGCCTCCTTGACGCCCATACCGCCTTCCCCGGCCAACCTTGCCATATTACAGCCCTTTTCCAATTATACAACGCATCCCGCGGCCCCGCCTTCATAATGAGCCATCCTTGAATGAGTACGTTTTAGAGATTTAGCCTATTAAAATTTACTCAATAATTACACCTATATTGATGCCTAGTCAAGAATCTTTCTTGGATGGTGATTAAAAGTGATCAGGAGGAAAAATCTCAGGGGTCGCTTTTGATGGACTGTACGAGTAAGGCTATATGGGCTTTGGCTTTATATCTTTATGCCTCATCCAAGGCGCTGGGGCCTGTTTGACCAGGCCCCAGCCAATAACAGTTTAGCCGGGCTAAAAAAACACAGAGTTTGTTCAGGCTGCTTAAAAAACCATATGCGAGGCCCCAATTAAATCGGGAAGCGAGAATGAGGCGTACTCATTATGTACGCCGCAATGGCTGGCTTCTGGAGCCAACGACGCGGATGGACTTGATTCATGCCTGTTAAAAATCAGCCCTGAGCATCACGAAGGGCCCCTTTACGGTCAGGTCCGCGAGGTCGTCGTCGCTTTCAAGGTGGAGCTTAAAGATCCTGTAGCCGCCGGATATCACAACAAACGGCGCTGGCTTCAGGTTCACCATCGCCTCGCCATCGATGATATAAGCCTCGCTTCCGATGCCCATGCCCGTGACCTCTCCCCCGACGCTCAGGAGGAATGGAAGCCCGACCTGGGCCGCTATGCCGACCGTGGGTATCGGCGCCTTGAAGCTCTCGGTCTCATCGAGGCCGGCTGACGGGGCCGTGAGGCTCGCCTCTCCGTCAAAGTACTTTATCTCGAATATCACACCCAGGCGGTTGTTGAGCGTATCGATGAAATCGTACTCGTATCCAAGCCGGTGATAGCCCATCTTAAGCTCGGATTGAACATCGGTCGAGGCCGAGTAGGTCTCGCCGTTAAAGACTATGTTCTGGGTAGTGGTCTTGCTGCCGTTCCATTTTAGCGGCATATACCCGTACCTTATCTTGTGGCTCCCCAGCTCAAGGGTTATCCTTGCATCCAGAAAATCATCGTCCTCGACCCCGAGGTCGTCGGTTAAGTCTATCTCCGTTCCGCTTGTCCCGCCTTCAGTTACCTTGACCGTGCCGTCGAGGTCTGTAAACCAGTACCTTCCCTCGATATCGACGACAGCGAAAGCCATGGAACCGGTAAAGAGCACCAACATGAACGCGAACAAAAAAGAGAGCTTTTTCACAGACGACCTCCAGCTTTTATTATAGACCCGATTGCCTTATTCCAACGTCTCAGTTCAACACAAAGACGACCCTCGCGGCCTCGAAAAATCCGCCGGTCTGGTTCGCCGAGAAGACCATCACCGCCTCTTCCGGCGCAAGCTCGACGTCGGTACCCCTTACAACGCCGCTCGCCTTAACGACAAGAGGGTTCTTTGAGCCCCTCGCAGCGAGGATGGACATTGCCTCATCGATGCCGCTGGTATAACCCGCGGCGCCCCTTGAGGCGATAACCTCCCGCGCCACCTTTGACGGGTCATATATAGCCTCTCCGCCTTTTGTGATTATCCTGTTTATGAGCGCAGGCTTCATTTCCAGCTCCCGCGCGTCGATTATCAGCCCATCATAGCCCATGGCAGAGGCCGCCCCAGCAGGCTGGAAGGGCGGCATGGCGACCTCTCCTGAAAGTAGCGGGATAAGAGATCCGGCTATGCCCTGCAAGGGAACGGTTACGTAAACTGCCGCCATGGCGGCAGCGGGGTCGTAGACCTCTTTTACGACCCGCGCCCCCGTTACTACGCCCTCTACAGAGGTACGCACTACGTCCGATGAGGCGGCCGCATCCTTGACCGTCGTCTCCCCGGTGACCGCGACCCCGTTAAGTATCTCCGCCACTTCCCTCAACGCCGTTATCTTTGCCGCCCTCAGGGCGAGCATCCTCTTTTGCGCGGGTGAGATTGGCTTATCAGGGGCCGCACCCTCGCCTTTTACCATAACCCCACCTGCCATAAAGGCCTGTTTTGGGTCGAGCGTCTCCTGCGGCATATCGGTCAAGCCCGCCCAGGACGCGACGGCAAAGGCCAGCATGAAGACGGGCAATAGAAATATCTTACACATCAAGTCCTCCGTCAGGCTACTTCCAAACATTGTCCTTAATAGATATTCAACTGATGGCGAAGCGCCCTTATCGCCATTATCGCCTCGGCCCCGTCCACAGGCTCATCCGGCCTGAATTCGCCTGAAAGCCCGGTCTCCATCAGGTTCCTTGTGGTCACGCTCATAATGGCGTTGTACCAGGGCGAAGAGGTCTCAACGTCAGGGAATGGCGAGTTCCTGTGCCCTAAAAACGCCGAGGCAATCTTTGCGTTGCCCGTAAGCTTTATCACTATGTCCTCGAGGGCCAATGCCAGCTCTTTTCTCTTTACCGGCTCTTCGGGCCTGAAAAGATACGCGCGAGTGCTCTCGTCATAGACAGGCTCAAGGCCGCGGACGCCCCACTTGACCATCGATGAGACCTCTTCCCTGAACGGGCTTGAAAGGACGTCAGCCGGGACAAACGGCGGCTCCTTCGCTTTTTCAGGGATGCGTCCCGCGAAAAGCTTATCGACCTTTATCTCGTCTACGAAAAGGGCGGCCATATCGGCCCTGGTAACCGTATCCCTCAGGGCTATCCCCTTTCCGATGTCACCGAGCGTTATGCCGGAAAGGGCCCTTACGGCCTTATCTGTCCTCTTCCACGCCACGTCAGATGGTCCGTGCCACCTGCCCTCCTGCCTTGAGTTAAGGACTTGAGCGAAGCGCTCCCTTGCCTGCTGGAACTCCCTGGCCTCCATGTAGGCGATCCCCATGAAGTAATCGGCAGACTCCCTTGCCTGATAGTATGGGAGCTTAACGGGATCGACCTTGAGCTTCAGGGCTCCCCTGTAGCTCTTCTCAACGTCCTTTAGCCAGCCATTGCCCTTAAGTATGCTGTCTACCCTCATGGAAGCGAGCCTCCACGCGAACTCGTCCTCAGGGGTATCGGCATTTTTTTTCGCTGCCTTTAGTTCTCCGTATACTTTTTTTACCTCTTGGCTACGGTATTTATCATCCTTTACGTCCCTGGCCTTGAACGCCATGGCAATGGCGGCTCCTGCGTGCGCGGGCGAGTACTTCTCATCGCACCAGGAGGAACGGCTGAACTTTTCGGCGGCGGCATCGGTTTTGCCTGCCTCAAGCAGCTCCATGCCGGTGAGATAATGGTGGGCCGGGTTGTCCTCTGGCGCCGTGCACCTTACTGGCGTCTTCGAGCAGGAGAAGATAAATACAACGAGGAGGAGCGCAAGGGCTGAAAGCTTCCTCATCTCAGGGCCTCCTATTTTTTCACCTTTATCACGTCCCCAGCCTTAAAGCCCGTACCAGAGCTGACCTTGGCCTCGGAGATCATCTCGCCCTGGTGCTCTGCAAGAGTTACCTCACCGATGAGCTTCTCCCTCTTGCCGATCACCCTGCCGGTATCCGGGTCAACGAGGTCGGCCCCCGGCCTGTAGACAGAGAAGACGGTGCCCGGGTCGAGCCTGCTCCTGGTCCCGGCCCTCACGGTAACGCTCGAACCGTCTACGTCAAGGACCTTCCCCTGGAAAGGCAGCTGGTTCAGCTTGGCGACCATCTTGGTCATGGCCTTTGTGAGCGCGTCACGGAGCGCTCCGTCCCTTAGCCCCGGGTCAGCCGTTGCCTTTGAGCCAAGGCCGAGGATACCTCCGGTCGTCTTCGCGTACTCACCCATGCCGGATTCGGCTACAAGGCTCTTGCCGGTAGCGACATCTACGAGAGAGTAGTCTACCTGCACCCTCGCTATGTGCTTTTTCTTCTGGGTGATGATCCTCTCTACCGACTCTTCTACCTCGGCATAGGAGGTCACTGAGCCTGATATCCTGAAGTCGAGCGACTCATACCCGGCTCCCGCGTCCTTCAATCCCTTTTTCACTGCCCCGGTCTGCTGAAGCTCAATCAGCCTCTCCTGCTGCTTGAACTCCTCTTTCGTGACGACTATCGGCTCAAGCCCCGAGTTCTTGACTATCGTCCTCAGTATGTCGGTGGCGGCCTCGCCGACGCCTATGGTCCTGCTCGGCGTCTTGTTCTCGAACTCGAGTATGGCGATATTGTACTCAGGCCCCCTGTACAGGGCGCCTTCAGCCTCAAGCTCCCTGGTCTGCTTGGTCAGTGTCACGTCGTCCTTTACAGCCCCTGTGGTCTTTATGCCGCAGCCTGCGGCAAGGCCACCGATGGTTAACACAAACAACAACATGATGCTCTTTATCGTCTTTCCCGTCATCTCTACCTCCTTTGGTCCCTATCATCACGCTGCATAGGCCTTCCCGGCCCTGATGGCAGCCTCGCCATTACCCAGTTCATCATGCTCTCTGTCTCAAGCCAGAGGTGGACGCCAAGGGCCTTGGTCAGGAGCTTCTCGCCAAGAGATATCGCGGCGGCGTCCTCAGCTTTTTTTGTCGCCCCCGCCCTGATTACCCGCCAGTCCCTCAGCCCCTCTATTTCATCGAGCCCCTGTATGGCGCTGAAGGCCTCAAGGCCGTCATCCATCGCCTCTTTAAGCACCGTTACGCCGACCCCGGCCTTTGTCCCTGCGATGACACTTTTGACGCCCAGGCCCCTGGACCAGATGACAGCCCCGGTCCTGGTGTCTACCAGCTTGAATCCGGCCCTGACCTTCTTGACGTTATAAAAGCCCGTCGTGATGTCGTCGAAGTTCAATACGTAGCCGTATATCACGCCGTCTACCCCAAGTACCTCGCCAAGCTGTGCCGGGTTAGTCATCTCAAGCTGAGAGCCAAGGGTTATGCCCATCTGGTTCAAGAGCAGCTCGTCTACCTCTTTTAAAGGCATCACCCTGTAATGCCTGTGCTCTATCCTCTTCTGGAATTGCTCCCTTATCTCCTTCGGCCCGCCGACGTCGTTCGTGGCGTTGTAGAACGGAAGCACCGCTACCGTGTATACCGGGTTCGACAGGTCCGGCGGATACTTCGGCAAATGAGCGGCGCATGACGCCAGCAAAAAGATGAGCGCGATTAATAAAAGACCCTTCGGGATGTGAATATACCTCAGTTGCCGGCCTCCACCTCGATGGTATTCTGGGTAGCGCCGGTCACCCTGAAGCCCTCAAGCCTCGATATCTCGTCGGCTATCGCCTGGGCGGCGACCCTGGATTCTACCTCAAATGCGGCAACCCCTTCCACGAAGCTCCTCTGGTAAAGGGCCGCTATGCCCCTTACCCTCGACTTAAGGAGCCTTTTGAACTCGACTACATCATCGTAATCCGCGCCCTTAAGTGTTATCCTGACCGTTGCTGGCCCGGACCATTTTGAGGTTATCTGGGAGATAAGGCCTTTAGCCAGCTCCGCGGATGCCTTCGAAAGGGCTTCGGCGGCACCTGTTCGCTCAGAGATATGCCTTGATGTGCCGTACCCCTTCGCCGACGCGATGACGCTTCCGTCATCGACCCTCACAGCCTCTGCCGTTATGTCGGCGAGATAAGTGCCAACGGTGCCGCCAGCGCTTGCCCCCTGCCTTACAGAGGCCTTGCCGAATACCACTACTTCGGCTTGAAGGCCCTTGCCTGTCTCCCTTGCAAACAGGCTTGAAACATCGGCTGCGCCGTAGCCTTCGGCTATATCTTTTTTTTCAGCGCTCGCGGTTGTATCAACGACGCTAAACCCTCTGGCGATGAATATCTCCTTGAGGGCGGCCTCCGAATCGGGCATATCTATCGCTTCACGCGACTGCCACCAGGATGAGTATGAACTGCTTTCCATGCTCTTTTCGGCTATCATGAAGAGCACCCTGGGGCGTTCGGCCTTTCTCTGGAGAAGCCCCATGGCGTCGAGATCGCCTTCGATGTCCCCGGTTGCGACATTGGCCCTGACTGTAACCTGGTAGGTATCACCGGAACGGGCTTCGCCTGTAACCGCGTAATTGACGACATAGCCCTGGGTCCTGCTATAGACGCTGTCCCTCAAGACCTCATAACTTTCGACAACCGTCTCGGAAGAGATGATCGTCCCTACAGCCTGCTCTACGGCGTTCCTCAGGGCTTCGGCTATGGCGCTGTCACGGGCCATGGCTGCGTTGCCCCCCTGGATAGCGGAGGACCCGGTCGCGTTTATTGTTATCGACTTCTCTGCTGCTTGAATGTTTGCGAGGAAGAAAAAAGAGTATAGAAAAGAGAGGATAACTATTGAAAGGAGGGTTCTGGACGCCAGTCCAGGGCCCCAGGTCTTTCCAGTCATAAAATCCTCCAGAATCTTATACGGCCTTAAAGAGCCGCCCGGGGGTAAATACCCACAAGTTATACCACAAATACATCTTCAAGTCTAATTACCGAAGCAATAAATACAGCGGCTGACTTCACACACAGGCAGGATGGGGCTTAAGGACGATGAGTCTAGTCCCCCGTCTTAAAATCCTTTTTTACGGCCTCCATCGCTTCCGGGTTAAAGAGCAGCTCGATGGCCGTGAGCCCCAAGGCCTTTACGCCTTCGATGAGCGCCCTGTGGCCGTCCGGGGTGATGGTTGCGTCAGCGAACTCGTGGGTGTGGATGTTTATGCCGTCCCTTATGGGCACATGCGGATGGATGGTGGGTATGACCTGAGAGACGTTGCCTATATCGGATGAGCCGACGTTCTTCTCAGCGGCCTCAGTGGCTTCCGCCAATCCAAGCTCTTTAAGAGAGCGCCTGTAGACATCCGCGAAGGCCATGTTTATCTTCATCGGGGCATTGAGGTCCCCGGCCTCAACCGCCTCAAGGGTGCAGCCCGTGGCCGATGCCGCGCCCCTGGCGCAGTTTATGACACGCTCCCTTACTGAAGCAAGCTCGGTTAAGTCCTTCGCCCTTACGTAAAAGCTCGCCGAGGCCCTCTCCGGGATTATGTTCGGGGCCTTGCCGCCGTCCGTTATTATGCCGTGCACTCTGACATCGCCTCTTAGCTGCTGACGCAGTAACCCTACTGAGTTAAAGAGCAGTATTACGGCGTCAAGGGCGTTTATCCCCTCTTCTGGATAGGCAGAGGCATGGCTTGACCTGCCGTGGAAGGTAAAGTTGAGCCTCACGAGGCCGAGGAAGTGCTTCACGACCTTTCTCTTTGACGATCCGTGCACCATCATCGCGGCGTCGATATCGTCAAAGACGCCGGCCTTTATCATCTCTATCTTTCCCTTGCCAAGCTCCTCAGCTGGCGTGCCGAGCACCATGAGCGTGCCCTGCCCCGGCTTTAAAGGGCCGGAAAGCGCCATGGCAAGGGCCGCGCCAGCGCCGATGGAAGCGGTCCCCGCTATATTATGGCCGCAGGCGTGGCCTATTCCGGGGAGCGCGTCCATCTCTGCGAGAATGGCCACAGCGGGCCTTCCGGCGCCAAGGGTCGCCCTGAATGCCGTCGGCATACCGGCAATACCTGCTTCAACAACAAAGCCCGCCTCCTTGAGCAGGGCCCGCATCGCGGACGAAGTCTTCTCCTCCTTTAGCCCCAGCTCAGGGTTCCTGTAAAAACAGTCGCTAAGCTCGGTAAGCCTTCCGGCTAACGCGTCAGCTCCCCTTAGAAATTCCTCCCTGACCTTTAACATACAAGTTCAGTCTCCCCTTGGCTTTTGATAATACTGTACGGATGGACCTGGCATGCAAAAAGATGACGGGCCGCCCCGAAAGGGCGGCCCGTCATCTGCTCGTTACTGTGGCTGGCCCTGCATAGCCTCTATGAGTATCCTGGCGACCTCAGGCCTGCTGAACTCAGGCGGAGGGTATACGCCTGTACGGAGCATCTCCCTCACCTTTGTCCCCGAGAGGACGACATGCTCGGAGGAATCGTGCGGGCAGGTCTTGTACGAGGCCATGCCGCCGCACTTCTTGCAGTAGAAGGTGTGGTCGAAGAAGAGCGGAGTTATGCCGATGGCCTGCGGGTCGAAGTTCTCAAAGATGTAATGCGCGTCAAAGGTGCCGTAGTAGTTGCCCACTCCGGCGTGGTCCCTGCCTATTATGAAGTGGGTGCAGCCGTAATTCTTCCTTATGAGGGCGTGGAAGACCGCTTCCTTGGGACCCGCGTACCTCATGGCCGCCGGGTTCACGACGAGCGCGACCCTGTCCTTCGGATAGTAGTTCTCTATCAGGGCCTTGTAGCACCTCATCCTGACCGAGGCCGGGATATCGTCCCCCTTGGTCTCGCCGACGAGCGGGTGTATGAGTATGCCGTCGACTATCTCAAGGGCGCTCTTCTGTATGTACTCGTGCGCCCTGTGTATCGGGTTCCTGGTCTGGAAACCGACCACCCTCTTCCAGCCCTTCTCGTTGAAAAGGGCCCTTGTGTCCCTGGGGTCGAGCCTCTCTTCGATGAACTCGGTATGCTCGGGCCTCTTTACGAGCGATATCTTCCCGCCGAGCAGCATGTCGCCCATCTCGTACACCTTCTTTACGCCGGGGTGCTTGTCCTCAGCGGTGCCGTAGACCTGGATTGCCTCCTTCTCCTTGTCATGGGCGAATATCTCGTCTATGCGCATGGTGGCGAGTATCTCGCCCTCTCCGTTGGCAAGGGCCACTTCCATCCCGACCTTGAGCGCCTTGGCCTCCTCGCCCGTGGCAGAAAGGGTTATGGGCATCGTCCACGGAAGCCCGTTTTTAAGGTGCATGGTGTCCATCACCGCGTGATAGTCGTCCTTGCACATGAAGCCCTCGATCGGGCTGAAGGCGCCTATGGATATCATCTCGATATCGGATATCTCGCGGTCGTTGAGGGTAAGCTTCTTAAGCTCCTTTGCCCTCTTCGCCGTCTCTTCCCGTTCCTTTCCTTCAAGGGCCCTGTTCACCAGCACCCCGCCATGCGGCCTTATGAGTCCTTCCACTTGCTGCTACCTCCTCATATTATTCGTAAGAATCTTTTCCTTACTTATGCAGACCGCATTCGGTCTTCTGAAAGCCGGCCCACCTGCCTGCCCTCGGGTCATCTCCGGGCATGACAGGACGCGTGCAGGGCTCGCATCCGATAGAGGGGTAGTTCTTGTCATGGAGCGAGCAGTATGGGACGTTGTTCTTCCTGATATACTCCCATACATCCTGCGAGGTCCATCTGACGAGCGGGTTGATCTTGACGAGGCCGAACTTTGCGTCCCAGCTTACTACAGGCGCGTTTGCCCTCGTGGGGGCCTGATCGCGCCTGATGCCGGTTATCCAGCACTTGAGCCCTGAGAGGGCCTCGGCCAAGGGGACCATCTTCCTTATGTTGCAGCACTTGTCCGGCTCCTTCTTCCAGAGCTCGGGGCCGAACTCCGCGGCCATCTCTTCCAGTGTGGTCTTCGCGCCGTATTTCTCAAGCGTCACCCCGTACCTCTGCATGAGCTTCTCCTTCACCTCATGTGATTCCTTGAAGAGAAGATCGGTATCGAGGTAGAAGACCCTCGCGTCGGGCTTTATCTTCGTCAGCATATCCATCAGGGCCACGTCCTCCGCGCCGAAGCTGCAAGCAAGCGAAAGCTCGCCGGTCGCGAAGTTCTCTACAGCCCACCTTATCGCCTCTTCCGGGGCCTTGCCCTCAAGACCATCGCTAATCTTTTTAAGTTCTTCCTCTGTCCACGCCTTTGACATCTCCCTTTTCCTCCTTTATAGGTTCCTGGGTGTCGGTAAAGACGACAACTTCGCAGGAGGCCTTCTCGGCTATATCGTCCGCGAAGCTCCTGGAGAAGTATTTGAAGAACGCCCTTCTCTTCCTCTTTACAAGCACCGCCGTGGTTATTTCCATCTTCTCTATTATGGAGAGCACCTTCTCAACCGGCTCCCCTCGCTCAAGGAGGGGCTCGAAGGCTACCCCTTCCTCCATCGCCTTTATCTGCACCTTGCCGAGCTCCTCGTATCCCCTCTGCCTGTACTCTTTCATTATCGCCTCGGATACCTGGGCAGAGGGCTTGTCCCCGATGAAGCCTATATCGGTGAAGGTATCGAAGACGTCACTTGCGGCGCCTGTCTCGAGGAGGTAGAGGGCGATGAGCGCGCCGTTACAGTCCTTCGCCTTCTTAACGGCGAAAGTGACGGCCTCTTGGGCCTTGGCATGTCCGGAGAGTACCAGGAGCACCTTTTTCATGTCAATACCCCATGCCTATAAGAGGCCACCAGTACGCCGCCACAAGGTTGAAGGTTATCCACGCCACCACGGTCATTATAACGCCGCCCTTTATCATGTCCCGTACCGTAACGTAGTTGGACGATACGGCTATGGCGTTTGCCGGGGTCGACATAGGGAACATGAAGGCCAATCCAGCCGGAACGGCTACCGCGAAGGTGACGACCGACGGCTCGATCGACAGGCTCTGGGCCAGCCCGATGCTCACCGGCAGCAGCACCGCTATGACGGCCGCGTTGCTCATCGCCTCTGTCATCATAATCGCGAGTAACGAAAATACCGCGAAGATCGTCCACGGGCTCACTGCCCACGCCCCGACCGCCCCTTTTACGAGCCACTGGGCGGCCCCGCTCCGGTCGAGCGCGGTCCCCAGTATTATGGCCCCGCCGTACATGAGTATTATACCCCAATTGACGTATTCCTCTATATCTTTCCATCTTACGAGCTTAAAGACAAAGAGGGCCACTACCGAGCTGAGGGCGATCGTCGCCAGTCCCATCCTGGCGCCGAGGAACATCCAGGCCGCGATCGTAACGGCCAGCACGCCGCCAACGGCGTATTCGGAAAAACTTATCTTTCCAAGACCCTTGAGCCTTTTAATGATGACCTGGCGGGCGTTCTCGACCCCTGTTATGTCTACCGGATAGATCCTCGTAAGGAGGAAAAACCCGACAAAGAGCATGATGACAACCAGCGGCAGGACAGCTATGGTGTAGTCGAGAAACCCTATGGTATCCCCGGTCGTCTCCTTGAGTATGCCTATCGCGAGAGGCACCCTCGCGCCCCCAAGGAAGGTGGCCACCCCGCCGATGACGCACCCCCACGCCAGAGAAAAGAAGAGGAGCTTGCCGTAATTGGACTGCCCTGGCTTGAGCCCAAGCGCCTTTGATATCTCGAGCACGATGGGAAAGAGCATCGCGGCCACGGCGTGCTCGGACATGAAAAACGACAGTATAGCCGCCAGGAGGAATATGCTCACAAGGAGCTTTTTCGGCGAATGGCCGTACCTCTTCATTATGTTAAGCGCTATCCTGTTCGAGAGGCCGGAGTGCATTACAGCGCCGGCGAGTATGAACGCGCCGAGGATGAAGAATACCGCCTCATTGCCGAAAAGGCCGTAGGTCTCCTTATGAGGGAGTATCCCGAGCACAGGCACAAGGACGATGGCGAAAAGGCTCGTTATGGCCAGCGGCACCACGTTTGTGACCCAGAGGACGAGGCAGAGAAGGAATACGGCTATGGCCTTCTGCCCCTCGGGAGCGAGGCCTGCCGGCGCCGGCATGGTTATGAAATAAAGGAATAAAAGAGCGAGTATGAAAAAGAAAAGAGGCCTTACCGCCTTAAGCGCCAGTATCAGCCAGATGGGCCGGGTATCTATCTCTATGCTCACAAAACGGCTCCGGAAACTTTCAGTGCTTTGTCGGGTCAGGGTCCTTGTCAACGACCCTGAGCTTCCTTCTCAGGGACGAGAGTCCCCACGCTGTCCTCATGCCGATCTTCGATTTATAGAAGCTCTCGATTATGCCGCCCTTTGATTCATCCACCAGGCCCCGTATCTCAGCCGGGGTCGTCACCATGCTCAGGTCCCGCACCCAGTTGAGGTTCACCTTCTTTTTCTTCACGGCCTTGTACAGGTGCTTGTAGACCGGGAGTATTATCTCGGTGGTAAGCGGAGAGATGCTCAAGTCCTTCTCCGATGAGGGCCTGTATATGGGGAGTATCGGCACTACCCCGATATCGGTCAGAAAGTCTATCCCCATGCACGTCGACCCCGGCGGCTCAAGGCCCACTATGAGGTGGGATGCTACGGTGCCGTTCGGGAAGATCTTCGCGGCGTAGCCCAGCGCCTCGATATATCTTTTTCTGCCGATGAGCGCCGCCCTGCCGGGGCATATTATCTCAAAGAGCTCCTTGTCGAATATCTCGATATTGAAAAGGAGCGAATCAGCCCCAATGGCGTACGTCTCGTCTATCCAGCGGTTCTCCCTGGGCGGAAGGGCCTCTACCGCCACAAGACAGTTGAATGTCTTCTTTATCGCGCTTATGTATGGCCTCAGGAACTCTATGCCGCCGTCGTCCCCGGGGCTAAAGCCGATGGACAGGTAGATTGTCTTCGAGGCCCCTTCCTTCAGGACCGCCTCGACGGTCTCTATGACCTCCTCTACCGTATAGTCGCGCCCTGCGCCGCCAGAGACGTTAAAGTTGCCGGCGCAGTACTTGCACTCTATGCTCCTGTTGAAGAAGTCGCATCTTTTCGAGGGGGTCACGACCGTGTAGCTGCCGTGGACTGTAGCTATCTCTGAGAAAGGCACTCCCGTAGAGGTCTTCCTGCCGTAGAAGGCGGGCCGTGGCACAAGCTCGACAGCCACCTCTCCATTGCCGTCGGTTATGGTGTAGGTCTCTCCCCTTCTTTTCAAGGTATAAGGAGAACCCTTGGTGAACTCTTCCCTGCACGGGATATTGACAAGGGTGTTCTGCGGAAGGAGTATGTCTATCCCGGAACATCCGCACGCCCACGCCTTTACCACGGGGTCGTCCATCCTTATCCCGCGGAGCATCAGGTCTATCTTGAGCGAGGCCGGGTTGTCCAGGTATCTGCCCATCTATATCCTATTCTATTATCACTTCTCGCAAGTAGCGGCTGTCCTCAATTCGCAGGCCTGTTCCTCATATGCCACAAGCTCGCGTATGGTGGCCTTGTCTCCGCAAAGGCCGCACTCAGGGTCCTTCCTGACCTTCACCTTCCTGAAGGTCATCTTGAGGGCGTCGAATATCATGAGATGGCCTTCAAGGGTGTCGCCTATGCCCAAAAGGAGCTTGACCGTCTCTACAGCCTGCAGTACCCCTATGACGCCTGCAAGCGCCCCAAGGACGCCAGCCTCCTGGCAGCTAGGCACCAGCCCCTTTGGGGGAGGCTCAGGGTACAGGCACCTGTAGCACGGGAAGCCCCTCCTGGGGTTAAAGACCGATACCTGGCCGTCGAACCTGAACATCGACCCCGAGACGAGCGGCTTTTGCTCGAAATACGCGGCGTCGTTCATGAGGAACCTCGTCGGGAAGTTGTCGCTCCCGTCGAGAACCACGTCATAGTCCCTGATTATGTCCCTGATATTCTCGACGTTCAGCCGCCCGTGGAACGGCACGACATTTACGTCCGGGTTCAATTTATTTATGGTCTCCATGGCCGAATGGACCTTCGGCATGCCGACCCTGTCGTTATTGTGGATTATCTGGCGCTGGAGGTTGCTTAAGTCCACGCAGTCGCCGTCAGCTATGCCTATCGTCCCGACACCTGCCGCGGCGAGGTACATTAGCGACGGAGAGCCGAGGCCGCCTGCGCCCAGGACAAAGACCTTGCTCTTAAGAAGCTTTGCCTGCCCCTTGCCGCCCACTTCGGGCAATATTATGTGCCTTGAATACCGTTCGATCTGCTCTTCTGTGAAGTCCATTTTCCTTAAAACCCTCCCGTCCGTAATGCAAAAAAAGCCCCTTGCAGGGGCAGAGGTAGATACTGGATATCAAATCCTATCGTTTTTGAACCGTCAGATGATCTTTATCTTCTCTTCCTTGAAGGAAGCGTTCTCGTCCTCGATGCCCCAGCTCCTCGCGGATACGTCCTTGCCGCCTGCCACAGAGATTATGATGTAAGAGTACCCGGGCTGCGCCCATTCCCTGTCGGTGGCCGAGGGCTTGTCGGGGTGGTCGGGGTGCGAGTGATAGAAGCCCATGACGTCCATCCCCTGCGTCCTGGCTATCTTGTCAATAAGATTAAGCTCCTTCGGGTCTATCATATACCTGTCATGGGCCCTGTCGTTGTTGGCGTTGGTCGCCCTGTGCGACTCGAAGACCTTTGGCGCGTGGTAGGTCGTGCCTACAAGCACCCCGCAGCACTCGTTGGGGTACGCCTCCTTCGCGTGGTTTATTATCTCGTCATATACCGACTTCGATATCTGTATTACGCTTTTGCCGAGGCCGAGAAAGGATATCACGGAAATATCGCTCCTTCTTTAATTAAGACGGGCCGCCTTTCGGCCGGCTGTTATAACTCCCACAGGCGGGTGGAGAGGTACTTGTCCCCGCCGTCAGGGAAGATCACGACTATAAGGCCTTTCTTGAGCTTCCTTGCGACCTCAAGCGCCCCCCACATGGCCGCGCCAGAGGACTGGCCTACCAGTAGGCCCTCCTCCCTGGCAAGCCTCTTTACCATGGTATAGGACTCTTCCGTGGGGGCCGGGGCCTTCTCATCAAGCTCGTCCTCGTGGTAGATGCCAGGGACGATGGACGAGGCCATGTGCTTCAAGCCCTCGAGGCCGTGGAAGGCGGCAGCCGGCTCTACGGCTACTACGCGTATATCCTTATTGAATTCCTTGAGCCTCCTGCCAGTGCCCATGATGGTGCCGCCGGTGCCGATAGAGGCGACGAAATGCGTTATCCTGCCCTCGGTCTGCTCTATTATCTCAACTCCGGTGCCGTTGAAGTGCGCGAGAGGGTTTGACGGGTTGTTGTACTGGTCGAGCTTGCAGTACTTCTCCGGGTTGTCGACGTATAGCTTCCAGGCGAGCCTTATCGCCCCGTCAGAGCCCTCGAGAGGGTTTGAGTAGACGACCTTCGCGCCAAAGGCGTGGAGTATCTTCTTCCTCTCCTCGCTTACGTTGGCAGGGACCACGAGCTCTACCTGGTAGCCCTTCACGGCCCCTATCCAGGCATAGGCTATGCCGGTATTGCCGGAGGTCGAGTCAAGTATGACCTTCTCCTTCGTGAGCCTGCCGCTCGTCTCTGCGTCGAGTATCATACTGAGGGCGGCCCTGTCCTTTACCGACCCTCCCGGGTTGTAGCCCTCCAACTTGACATAGACCTCTACCTCAGGAGGCAGGTTTTTTGTGATGTTGTTTATCTTTACAAGCGGTGTATTGCCAACAAGGTCCAGAACCGAGCCCTTTATAGCGGAGAATGCCTTCTGCGGGGCAGCCTCAAGCAGCCTTTGTCCTCTCATAACCCATTACCTCCCCACGGGGGGTGAACTTTACAACTCAAAACCGCTGAAACAGCAATGGAAAAACGGCAATGGAATACCTTAGTAAGCTTCTCAAGCTTATAATACCTTACTAACTCTGTCAAGATATTTTGGCCAAGATAGCAAGGGCAGGTAAAAAAAAGGGAACCCCATCCTGTACGGCGGGGTTCCCTTTGCAAATCAAGTGTTTCCGAAAAAAACTACCCCAAAAGAGCCGGGGCAGTCTATCCCAGGAAAAACTCTCCGGCTACTCGATGATACCCAGCTCGATGGGCTCTACCTTGACGCCCTTTTCGATGAAGAACTGTATCGCCTTCTCTATCTCCTCCGGCTCACCTTCAAGCTCGAGGGCAACAAGACCTATCTTGTCAGACACGCTCGCCTGCCTGATATTGGTCATGACGTTGAAGTTCTTGCCGACGTAGTAAAGAAGCGGCTCCTTTACCTGCTCTTTCGGGTAGGTGAGATAGACCCTTTTCTTCAAGATACGCCTCCGGCGATGGCTGGGATTATGGAGAGCTCGTCGTTTTCCCTGAGCGCGGTCTCCATATTTTCCTTGAACCTTATATCCTCGTCATTGAGGTATATGTTCACGAACCTGCGGAGCTTGCCATTGTCCTCGCAGATCCTCTCCTTGAGCCCCGGGTAGTTCCTCTCGAGGTCTTCTATTATCTCGGCGACATTCGCGCCTGAGGCGGTAACCTCGTCAGAGCCGTTCGTGAGCTTGCGGAGCGGGGTCGGAATCCTCACCTTTACAGCCATCTTCTGTCCTCCTGATTTCGAAAATTGGGCGTAGCCTTGACCTTATTAAGAGCCCCTCTGAACCTTCAGCCTGAAGCTGTCGCCTTCACGCTTGACCTCGACGATCTTGTGCCCCTCGTCCTTTATGGACTTTGGCACGTTCTGTATGGGGTCTCCGGAATCGAGTATCACCTCAAGCACCTCGCCAGGGCTCATGGTCTCGAGCTTGAGCTTGGTCTTGACGAAGTTGATGGGGCATAGCACCCCCCTTAAATCGAGTGTGGCTTGCGTCTTGATATCGGTATCGGACATCTTCTCACCCTTGCGCGGCAGCGGCCGACTGGTTATTCTGGAATACGGGCTCCATGAACTTGAGATAGTTCTCCAGGCCCACCCTCTCTATAGCTGTCCCTATCCTTTCGCCCCTCTTGCCGTTGGCGTTGTACCATTCAACCGTCATCCTTACGGCGTCGGCGACCTTTTCATCCGGGAGGAACTTGCATACCTCCTTGGCCTCCATGGGGTGCCTGCCATGCTTGCCGCCGACCCTCACGGTATGGCCGTATTTCCCGGCCTTCCATGCCTCTGTCGGGCATGCCCTAATGCAGTCGCCGCAGTAGATGCACTTCATCGGGTCGAATATTGGCTTGCCTGTATCAGGGTCGGACTCTATAGCGCCCTCTTTGCAGGCCGGGGCGCAAAGTGTGCAGCCGGTGCAGTCCGCCTCCACCCAGACCGGGTCGACTACGCCCTGAAAGCCCAGGTCCATCTCCTTGGTCCTGGAGCAGTCTATGGGGCAGCCGGAAAAGCAGGTCTTGAACTTGTGCGGCGTAGGGGTGCCGAAGAACTTCTCGTCGACCATCTGCGCGAGCCCCTGCGTGTCTGTGAGCCCGTTCGGGTTGTACTCGCAGCCGCCGCAAGCGGTCGGGACCCTCACTCTCGGGCCGCAGGAGGCGACCTTCTGCCCGACCTTCTCAAGGTCGGCCACAAGGGCGTTGAAGTCCTTGTAATCGACGTACAGTATCTCGAGCGACTGGCGGTAAGAGAGGTGGACGACCCCCTTTTTGCTGTATTTTTGCGCCAGCTTCGATATCTCAACGAGCTTATCGGTGGTAAGCTTGCCGCCAGGGCACCTGAGCCTTACGGTAAAAAGGTCCTTCTGCTTCTGCTTTATGAAACCGCCGGACTTGAGGTCGTTGAAATCCATCTTCTGCGCTGGGCCTTCGATGGAGACAGTCACTTTGTTTGACTTATCTTCGATGAAATGGTCGGTCATATCCTGCAAGGTTCCTTTCCCCTGGAAAACTTAGGTATTTGGCACAAAAGGACGGCTGAACCGTCCCAATGCTCAATCATACCAGAAAAAACTTGAGAAATAGAAGCGAAAAAATCCTCAACCCTTTACCGCGTACTCTTTCCCGTTGGCCTTGACCAGGTCGTCGAACTCCTGCAGCCTTGCGTTGATGACGGTAGGCTGGCCTATCTTCCCGTGGAGAGCCTCCTGGGTTTTAAGCCCGTTGCCGGTTATGCAGATGACTATTGATTCGTCCTTTGGTATCCTGCCGGCCTCGATGAGCTTCTTTGTCGTCCCGAGGGTAACGCCTCCGGCGGTCTCGGCGAATATCCCCTCTGTTTCGGCCAGGAGCTTCATCGCCTCTATTATCTCCTCATCCGTAACGCACTCGCCCCAGCCGCCCGAGTCCCTCATGACCTTCGCCGAGTAGTATCCGTCGGCCGGGTTGCCGATTGCTAAAGACTTGGCTATCGTATTGGGCCTCACCGGGCGTATGAGCTCGCTCCCCTCCTTGACGGCGTTCACTATCGGGGAGCACCCGGCGGCCTGGGCGCCGTAGAACCTGGTCGTGTTCTCCGGCACAAAGCCCAGTGTGTGAAGCTCCTTGAAGGCCTTGTGTATCTTGGTTATGAGAGAGCCTCCGGCCATAGGCACGACTATGTGCTTCGGGAGCGTCCATCCGAGCTGCTCCGCTATCTCGTAGCCGAAGGTCTTGGAGCCTTCGGCGTAATAGGGCCTGATGTTGATGTTCACGAAGGCCCAGCCGTATTTCCCGGCTATCTCGCTGCAGAGCCTGTTCACTTCGTCGTATGTGCCCTTTATGGCGACGACGTTTGCGCCGTAGACGAGCGTGCCGAGTATCTTTGTCTGCTCAAGGTCGTACGGGATGAATACAAAACTCTCCATGCCGCAGGCCGCGGCGTTGGCCGCCACGGAGTTGGCGAGGTTGCCTGTAGAGGCGCACGCCGCTATCTTGAAGCCCATCTCCCTGGCCCTCGATATCGCCACAGATACGACCCTGTCCTTGAACGAAAGCGTCGGGTAGTTGACCGCGTCGTTTTTTACGTAGACCTCTTTCACGCCGATGGCCTTCGCGAGGTTATCTGCCTTTATCAGCGGGGTGAACCCGACCTGGGCGCCTACCGTTGGCTCGCCCTCTATCGGAAGGAGCTCCTTGTATCTCCACATGTTCGGCGCCCTTTTCTCTATCTTCTCCCTGGTGAGGACGCCCTTTATCTTCTCGTACTCGTATACGACCTCAAGAGGGCCGAAACACAGCTCGCAAACATGGAGCGCCTCTTTCGGGTATTCCTTTCCGCACTCCCTGCATTTCAACGCCTTCATGTAACTCATTTAACCTCTCCTCCTTTTATCCTCCGGCACAAAGCCCAAGAACCGAACAAAAAAAAACCCCTTCTTATGATAAGAAGAGGCTCCGCTTAAAACCCTTTCTTATCTTCCAAGGCTAAAAAACCTTGCTGGAATTAGCACCTGGCGCTCCGCCAAAGGCGGAACCGGTTGCTGTGGCTTCACAGGGCCAGTCCCTCTGCCACTCTCGATAAGATTACCGATATTAAATTATCGTACAGATTTATAATACAACTCTCCCTGGGTGTCAAGGGCTTTTTGCCTGGGCTGCCCCCCTTAAGTCCGTCCATTGCCTTCTATTTTATGTGGCAGGCCATGCAGAGCCTGCTGGCGGTATTGTCAATTATAAGGAGCGGATCAGGCTGGGAGCCATCCCTTGTCATGGAGTCCGCCTCGTGCTCACCGGCCTTATATTGGGTATGGCAGGTACCGCAGCCGATCTTCCCTTCCGGAAGCCTTATCGACGGGTCAAGGAAGGGTATGCTTACAAGGGCTGGGTTCCCACTTGAGGCCAGGGCGTAGTCAACGCCTATAGGATGGTCGCAGTCAGCCTCATGGCAGAGGAGCGCCCCCCTTACGGATATCTCATTGTGGCAGCCCAGGCATTCCATCGACTCCTGGTCAAGGAACGCATCCAGGCAATGGGCCGGGACCGGCATAAGCGCAAGGAGGCAAAAAGCAAGAAGAAGCCTGACCGCCATACCTTATATCCTTTGTTATTACATGTTGCTTCAAAACTCAAAATCATGTTCAGCCTGCTAAAACTTGTAGTTGACCCCTAACATTATGGCTTTCGAATCCCAGTTCACGTCGTTAAGCGGCGTATCGGAGGCGGTGCCGTCCGAGAAATAGGTCCTGTCCGTGCCATCGGAAGCTGACCAGTCCTGGAGGTCGAACCTGCCGGCGAGCGACCAGTTCCTCTCCATAGCATACTCGGCCCCGAGCGAAATGACAACCCCCGTGCCTGTTGCCCAGTGCTCAAAGCTTACCGGGTGGGCGAAATCAGTCCTCAGGTTCCAGTCGGCCTCAGCCCTGTAGTAGGCGAGGTGGTACTCGAAAGAGCCCAAAAGCGACAGCTTCCTGTAGGAGTAAGATAGGTCTACCCCGGCCCACGGCCCTGCCCAGCGGGCCTCGTAGGTGCTGTCGAGGCCGCTGAACGGCCCGACGTCCCCTGTGGGCGAGATGGTCTGAAAGCCGTCCGTCAGGGTGAGGTTCTGCTTATGATAAGAGAGGCCCGCTACCGGTATTATATCCAGGGCCCCGGCCGGTGTGGCAAACCTGAAGAGGTACCCCATACCGGCGGAGAAGTCCCAGAGCGAGCCATCGTCCGTTTTATTGTTGGACCGCGAGTACTCAAGTGTCCTGTTGTCTCCCCTGTAGTCAGAGTCCTGGTTCTCTCCGCTTGTGATGAAGGCATACCCGGCGTAACTCCTTATATATACGCGGTCGAGGTATATCCTCGCCTTTGCCATGGCCTGGTAGCTTTCAAGGTCCGTCCACGTAAGCTCTGAGAGGACGTTGACGACGTTCCCATACGGAGACACGCCGGATATGTTCCAGTCAAGGTTATCGACCCTCTTCCCGGCGGAGAATTCGATTTTAGATATTTCATCGGCGGCGCTGGCACCGTTGAGGAAAAAGAGCGTTACCGCCGCAACCGTCAAAACAAGGCACTTCTTCATCTCAAACCTCTTGTCTGTTAAAGGCCATCATCAATGATGCCGAACCTGGTCTCGCTTATCCCTTCAGACCTGCAGACAGGGCACCTGGAGGGGGTCTTGAGCCTATCCCGTTTTCTGAAGACAAAGCCGCATTCCATGCATTTTGAAGGATCAACGACAAACAAAGGGCCCCCATGCCCTCCCCTGGGGGTTGACCTTGAGATATGAGGCAGGTGATAGATGACATCCTTCTCGCTTATGCCTACCGCCTTTGATATATCCCTGGCGGTAAGCATATTGCCCTTCAAAGCCTCTATTATCCTCTGGCGGATTGTAAGATCTGATTGGCTCACAGGCGGATAAGGTACGGGAACTGGAATTGGTCAGGAGAAAGAAGAAACCGTCAAAGGGTTCAAACGACAGATGGAGTATACCACAGTCTGGCTTAACCGCAAAGGTATTCTGGATTTTTCTTTAACTGAGGTAAAAGGGAAAAACCAAAGAAGTCAAATGCTTGAAGGATGTCATAAAGAGAAGGTATGAGATATTGAGCGCCCATAGAAAGGGGCGCTCAATGGACTTGTTTTTTCAGCAGCCTCTTAATAGACCTCGTTAAAAACGCTCAGAACATGCGGCAGGAGCTGCTTTTTCCTTGAGATCACATTTTTAAGCTCAAATACGCTCTCCTTGAGCCTCGGGTAATCGAGCTTGCAGATGACCTCCTTTTCGCCGGTGGCCAGAAGAAGCGATGTGCCAAGGGTGATATCCGTAACGAGCAGAGCGGAGAGCTTCAACTCCTTTTTATCCCGGGCCTTGACGAGCTCGTCCATGAGCTTTTGCGCCTCTGAATGGAACTCGTCGAAGCCGATAGTCTCGACCTGGCCGATGCCGAACTTCTTGCCCTTGGCCTCGAATACCTTGAAGTCGCTCCCGACGACCGCCTCCGGCCCCCTCTTGCTTATGCTCGCCGTCGAGCCGAAGATTTCTGCCCCGTATGTGTTATGGTCAAGGCCCGCCCTCTCCTCAAGCCATTTGACTATTTCCCTGTCGCGCTCCGTGGTCGTGGGCGACCTCAGTATCACGGTGTCAGAAAGGACCCCTCCGAGGAGGATACCGGCTACCTCCTTCTTTATGGGGGCGTCCTTCCTCCTGTAGAGCTCGGATACGAGCGTCGAGGTAGAGCCGACAGGCTCGCAGATGAAGGATATGGGCAGCGTGCAGTTGAAATTGCCTATCCTGTGGTGGTCGACGACCTCGACTATATTTACCTTCTCCGCCCCGTCCACGGCCTGCGAAATCTCGTTATGGTCGACGAGGACCAGGTTCGTGCCGGCGGGCTTCAATATGTCGGACTTTGTTATGACGCCCTGCATGACCCCGTTCCCGTCGAGGACTATCAGCCCGGCCGCGGCGGCGGCCTTTGACTTTAAGCTCTCGACCAGGTCATCCGGAGATACAGTCTCAAAGCTCCTCTCGCATACCATGTAAGCCGGGGTGCTGACCCTCACGAGGATCGAGGTCGTGGCCGAGTCGAAAGGAGATACTATTATGCTTACGCCGCGCTCTTTCGCCGCCTTCACAACGCATTCATCAACGTCGAAGCCGCCTGATATGATGAGAAGGCCGACGCCCTTCTCAACGGCCCTCTTCTGTATATCAGCCCTGTCGCCGACTATCAGGGCGCACTTGCCGGGGTCCTCCTGACCGAGTATGTAAAGGAAGGCCTCCTCTGACATCGCGCCGATGTAGACTGTGAGTGTTATCTCTTTAGAGCCGAGGGTGTCGTTTTTGACCCTCGCGCCAAGGGTTGCGATGATATTTCCAAGCGAGGTAGTGACCTCTATCGAGTGCTCGGCCTCAAGATACCTCTTGGCAAGCTCCATGAGGGTGAGTACGCCCTTGGGCCTGCCGTCCCCGTCGAGCACCGGCATGAACCTGACCTGCTCCTCCCTCATAAGCTCAAGGACCTTGTGGAATGGGGTCTGCTCTGTAACTGTGACGACCCCGGTTGACATGATGTCCTTTGCCCTGGGATGCACGTCCGAGATATACCTTGGAGGCTCGACGTTATTGTACTTGAGTATGAACTCGGTCTGCGGGTTCAGGTCACCGGCGCGGGCCGGGACGAACGCCCCCTCGCCGAGGGCGCTCTTAAGCTCCGCAAGGCCTATGGCAGAGCAGACAGAATCAGAATCAGGGTTCTTGTGTCCGATAACGTATACCGCTTCCTTAGCCATTGACGCCGCTTTTTCCTTTCCGTCCATAACTTATTAGTTTATTTAGGATTTTAACCCTTTGTACCGCTTCAGGCAACAGAAAACGCTTTGTATGAGGGAGGTATTACCTCCTCACCTTACTCCTGTCACCCATGGGGAGAGGATATAAAATAAAAATACCGCGACAGCCGGTATAGCCGCGGCATCAGGTCTTTATATTATAGACTGTGCTCTTTGGTCCTGTTGAAGACGATATCCGGCCACTGCTCTATCGTGTAGTTGAGCTGCCACTCGCTCGGCGCGAGGTAGGTAAGGTTCCCCTCGGTATCCCTCGCAAGGCGCATGACGTTTTTCTTCTCGAACTCTTCTATCTTCTTTCTCTCCCCGTCTATCCAGCGCGCCCTCTGCGCCTCTACACCTTCATATGCGGCCTCTACACCGTACTCGTCCCTGAGCCTCGCTATCGTCACGTCGAACTGAAGCGCCCCAACGGCCCCGAGTATGTAGTCGTTCCCCATAAGGGGCCTGAAGACCTGGACAGCGCCCTCTTCGGTCAGCTGCTCAAGCCCCTTCTGCAATTGCTTTACCTTGAGCGGGTTCTTGAGTATAACGCGCCTGAAGTGCTCCGGGGCGAAGCTCGGTATGCCGGTGAACTTCAAGGGCTCTTTTTCGGTGAATGTATCGCCTATCTTTATCGTGCCGTGGTTGTGTATGCCGATGATGTCTCCTGAGAAGGCCTCTTCGACGTTCGTCCTGTCCTGCGCCATGAATATGGTGGCGTTCGATAGTATCAGCTCTTTGCCTATCCTGTGGTGCATGACCCTCATGCCGCGTGTGAACCTGCCCGAGCATATCCTTATGAAGGCGATCCTGTCCCTGTGCGCCGGGTCCATGTTCGCCTGTATCTTGAAGGCGAAGCCGGTAAAGGGCTCTTCATACGGCGACACTATCCTTTCGACGGCGGCCCTGGGGCCGGGGGATGGGGCAAGCTCTACAAAGGCGTCGAGGAGTTCCTTAACGCCAAAGTTGTTGATGGCGCTCCCGAAGAATACCGGCGACTGGCTGCCCTTCAGGTAATCCCCGATGTCGAACGGGTTTGCCGCGCCATGCAGGAGCTCTATATCGTGCCTCAGTTCCGCGGCCTGTTTTCCCACCAGTTCATCGAGCCTGGGGTCGGCGATGTCGGTTATGACGATGCCGTCGGCGTCCCTCTTCTCCTGTCCAGGGGTAAACAGGTGCAGCTCCTTCTTGTAGAGGTTATAGACCCCCTTGAAGGCCTTGCCAGAGCCAATGGGCCATGAAAGAGGGGTACATTCAATTTGAAGCTTATCCTCGATCTGGGAGAGTATATCGAGCGGGTCCATGCCCTCGCGGTCGAGCTTGTTGATGAAGGTGATGACAGGGGTGTTCCTCATGCGGCATACGCCCATGAGCTTCTCGGTCTGCGGCTCAACGCCCTTTGCGGAGTCTATGACCATGAGGGCGCTGTCTACGGCAGTCAAGACCCTGTAGGTATCCTCCGAGAAGTCCTGGTGGCCTGGGGTGTCGAGAAGGTTCACCTCAAAATCACGGTAATTGAACTTCATCACCGAGGTGGTAACGGAGATGCCCCTCTCCTTCTCAATCGCCATCCAGTCGCTCGTGGCGTGGCGTGAGGCCTTCCTTGCCTTGACCGCGCCCGCGAGCTGAATGGCCCCGCCGTAAAGGAGGAGCTTTTCAGTGAGCGTGGTCTTACCGGCGTCCGGGTGGCTTATTATGCCGAAGGTCCTGCGCCTGTCGACCTCTTTTTGGAAATGCTTTGCCATCTTCTCTTTCTGCTTTAAGGAATAAAAAAATGGGCCTGGGAGGCCCATTAATTATCAGGGATTATACAATATCGGGGTAAAGGGGTCAACGGAGAAAGCGTTTGGGCAGCCGGAAATCCCCAAACCATGCCTTGCTGTCTGAGCTTCCTTTCACTTCATCAAGAGCAGGCTCAACGCCATCAGCCCCATCCCTGACACAAGCCCGAATATGCTGTCATGCCCTTTGCCGTATGCCCGGCTCGTGGGCAGGAGGCCGTCAAGGCTGATATAGACCATGACGCCGGCTATGCCGCCGAACATGACCCCCATTACCTGCGGAGGCACTCCCCCGCCGTTGCCGACGATCAACCAAAGTATAAGGTAGGCCGCTATCGCGCCGACAGGCTCCGCAAGCCCGCTCAATACCGAATATGCAAATGCCTTGCGCCGGTTCCCGGTAGCGTAATAGATGGGCACCGACACGCTTATGCCCTCGGGGATATTGTGGAGCGCTATCGCTACGGCTATGGCTATTCCTACGCCAGGGCTTTGCAGGGCGGCTAAAAATGTAGCGAGCCCCTCAGGAAAGTTGTGTATCGCTATCGCCAGGGCCGTAAAGAGGCCCATGCGAAGGAGCCTTGTATTGTGTTTGCCGTGGTCGTGCATGCCTGAATCGGCATTTCGCGAGCCTTCTGCTATTGCAGCGAAATCCGGCATTGGAGCGGATGAATTATGCAGCGGCGCCGTCTCGGCGTTAGGGTGCGTCTCATGGGGGTTCTTCGCCGCCGGGACAAGATTATCTATAAGGCCGATAAGCAGAATGCCGCCGAAAAAAGAAGCAGCGTTGACCCAGTGCCCCCAATAGCCCCCGTAAGCGTCGGTGAGCGCGCTGGTCCCCTTTACGAATATCTCTACAAAAGAAACATATAGCATGACCCCTGCGGAGAAGCCGGTCGATACCGAAAGAAACCGGTAGTTCGTCCGCCTCGCGAAAAAAGCTATCGCACTGCCGATGCCGGTTGCCATGCCAGCAAGGACCGTAAGCCCCAGCGCAAACCAGATATCCGTCATATCATACCTCCGGGAACCTCGCTCTTGTTCAACTCACCTCCTCATCATTTTATATCATTTTTTGATTTTAAATGGGGCGAGGCAAAAAAAACCGCGCCGCGCGATAAGGGAAGGAAGCTTTAGCGAGCGCCTCAAAAGTCCGACAGGTTGCCAAAAAGGCCTTCAAAAGACGTGTTCAGGCTTTAACCCTTAACCCGATTTATAAAGGCCGCTCCCTTGACGGGCAGGAAAACGCCCTTTATCTTTATATTGATTACGACGGCGCCATAAGTGTCCGTCTGGCCAGCATAAGACACACCTTCAGGAGGTAATCAGATGGAAAGATCCGCAATCAAAGCTCTGCTTGAGACTGCGAATAAAATAAAGACGCTCGCCATCTCCGTCTTCATATTCGTTGCCCTTTTTGCTGGAAACGCGCTTGCAGAAGATGCGTCCGCAGATCTCTCTGACTCAATGCCTGCCGGAAACTTCCGCGCCGGCATAGGCGCCGGCATACCTTACGGCGGCATAGGCGCCAACCTCGAGGCTATCATGGGAAGGTACTTTGCCGCCACAGCCGGGGCAGGCGTACTGGACGGCGAGCTTGGATGGGTCGGGGGCTTGAGGCTCTATCCACTTGGAAGGGACTCGGAGGTCTCCCCGAGGCTTTCAGCCTATTACGGGACTGTCGCGGTCATCGAATGGTCAAACGGCGGCAAGGAAACTGACACAGGCATCGCATACGCGATTGGAGCGGATTGGAGGCCCCAGCCCTCTTACAGCGCGGATATTGAGCTACTCTATATAGATTACGACACGCCCCAGGGATTTACCAGAGAAGATGACGAAGACCTCAAGGCGGTGGTAGGGTTTGGGTTTTATTTCTGACAAAATCACCCTGGTTCATGGCTTTAGCATTTGTCTTTCATACAAACGGGGCATAAGCGAAGCGAGCATAAGGCTGGAGGCGGGGCGAGCGAGGAGGATGGAGGCAGAGAGCGAGCGTAGCCTTTGCCCAAGGCGGCAGGTTCGAAAAACAGTCGGCTGAAAGCCCGCCTGAAATCTCCCCCTTTTCCAAAGGGGGAGTAAGGGGGATTATAAACCCTTCAAAGATAATCTCCCCTGCCCCCTCTTTAGGAAAGAGGGGGACCAGCTTGGTAGGGTGCGCTGTGCGCACCCTACCAAGCTGACATAGGGTGGTTTAGCGTGGTCTCAGACCCGACCGGCGCGGCTTTTGGGCCCTGGCAGCCGAAAAAAGGCAAATAGGATAAGACAAAACAAAGTGGTCAAATATATATGGTGCGCAGAGCGCACCATATATGACTGTAAAGAAATCCAGACAGCCTTCATCTCCCGACATCATTCGCCCCATCGCATGTAACTCACTGATTTATCATGAAAATCCTTTCAAATGGCACTCTTCTGGTTTGTCGGTATTCATTACACGCCGCTTCAGTAACTCAGCGTCGCAGTTATCTTAACAAAAAAACCATCATGATATTAAGCAGTTAGAGGCAGCTGGCACTCTCCGGCACGCAATTTGCTTATTAATCCTATCGACTACCGAAAAAAAGGAGAGCGAAGATGAAGAGACTGTTCATGCTGTCTGCAATGGCGATTGCGCTTACTGCTGCAAGCGAGGCCGGTGCAATATCAATAACCCAGACCAACAGCGCCTCAGCTCTCGGAGCCGCGCTTGGCGGTGTTACCGTGACATCGGTTTCAGGCGACGCCAGCCAGTTCGGCACATTCACAAACTCTTCCGGGCTCTGGGGCATTGGAAGCGGCGTAGTCCTCTCGACCGGAAATGTCAACAATTACAATGACGGGCCGAATACGATTGGAAGTAAGAGTACGAATTACGGTACCGCAGGACAGGCAGACCTTACTGGACTGGCGGGATATACAACTTATGACGCCGCGCTGCTGCTCTTCGATTTCGTGGCAGGCAACACCCAGTTCAGCTTTGATTTTGTTTTCGGCTCAGACGAATACCCCGAATATGTAGGTTCCCAGTTCAATGATGTGTTCGGGGCGTTTTTTGGCGGAGCTGGGGGCACCAATGTCACTTACGATCAGTTTGGGAACCCTATTACGATAAATTCGGCCTGGATGAGCAGTCCCACAGGCACAGAGCTTGACGGCGCAACCATCCTGCTTTCTACAACAGTCGGAGGCCTCACCGTCGGCAATACCTATTCTCTCATGTTCGGTATTGCGGACACCTATGACCACATCTACGACAGCACTGTCTACATCAGCAACTTCAGGTTCACGAGCGGGCAGGATGTGGGCACGAACCCGACCCAGAACAATCCGGTTCCTGAGCCCTCCACGATTATCCTCCTCGGCACAGGGCTTGCCGGACTCGGCTACTATGCCAGGAAGAGACAGAGGAAGTCATAATAGACCGGCAAGTCTCGCTGTTTTTGATACGGAAGCTTCAGGCCAGCTTCGTAGATACCGTTTTGCCTGTCAAGCCTAAATTGATCCAATTTTTGGATTGAACGGCTTTCGGGTTTTTATTACGCCATAGATTATGTGAACTAGTTTCCTCATCACGGCGCAGACGATGACTTTGCCGTTTTTGCTGTTCTCCTTGAGGCGGCGTTGGAAAACTGAGACGACCGGATTGAATCTCTTCTTAGCCTCGCGTTGCCTGTCTTACAGAGCCGTGGTTTGCCTTTCACGGATGTGCCTGAGATTTTGTCCCGATGTTTTATATTTTTTAATGGTGCGCAGAGCGCACCCTACGAAGCTGTAGGGTGCGCTCTGCGCACCATTTTTTACTCTGCCTCTATGCCATTAAACTCAATAACGCCTCCGCCCCAATCCGGAGATTACGGCGTCGCGCACTCGGAGGGACTGCCTTTTATCTTCTCAATGGTGTGATTCAAGGCTGGCATTACTACGGCGAGGTTCTCCCTTACGGCCCTGGGGCTTCCGGGTAGGTTTATTATAAGCGAACACTTCCTTATCCCGCAGACAGCGCGGGATATCATGGCGTTTGGCGTCTTCTTGAGGCTCTCGGCACGCATGGCCTCTGCCATGCCGGGTAGCTCCCTTTCTATCACCGCCTTTGTGGCCTCAGGCGTAACGTCCCTGGGAGTCACCCCCGTGCCGCCGGTCGTAAGTATCAGATCGTATCCGATGTCGGCGTATTCGATGAGCTTGGCCTTTATAACGTCGACCTCGTCAGGGATGACCTCATAGGCCTTTACCTCGGCGGGGAGCTCTTTTATCATGCGCTCTATCTCCCTGCCGCTTAAGTCCTCCCTCTCCCCGCGAGCTCCCTTGTCGCTCATTGTGAGTATGCCTACGGTTACCATATCTTCCTCACGGCGTCTCAGAGACCCAGACATCACCCTTGCCTGTCGTCTCGCGCTTCCATATCGGGGTCGTCCTCTTAAGCTCTGTTATCGCCCACTCGCAGGCCATGAAGGCGTCGTTACGGTGGGCCGACGCGGCGACTATAAGGACGATGTTCTCCCCTATATCGATCTTGCCGACCCTGTGGACTATGCCAATCTCTATAATGTCGAAGTTCTTAAGCGCCCTCTCCCTTATATCGGCAAGCTTCTTCTCGGCCATGCCGGGGTAGTGCTCGAAATCGAGGCCTGTTATGGTCTCACCCTTCGAGAAATCGCGCGCGGCCCCTAAAAAGACGACCACGCCTCCGATGCCCTTTGAGGCGGCCATGACCAGCTCTACCTCTTTATCTATCGAAAAGTCCTCATTCTGTATCCTTGCGAGCTGAGACATTTTTCATCCCTGAGAAAATTTTTGTTAAGGAATCTCTGATTAATTCGCGATTGTACGTCATTGTGAGCGAAGCGAAGCACTACCCGCCTGAGAACGGGGGCAGAAAGCCCACCTCGTCACCGTCTGTAACAATGGTGTCGTTCCTGGCGAACTCCTGGTTAACCGCGATAAGGAGTGAGCGGCTGTCGATAAGCGTCGAAAGCCCCGGAAAATCCCTCTTTATAAAAGACTTAAGCTCCTCCACTGTGATGGGGGAGCTTACATCGTACTCCTTGACCTCTGTTTTTGCCAGCCCCTTGAGCATGGCGAAGAACCTTACCGTTATCATGGGTGCGCTTGCTTGTACTCCGGGTCATAGGGCCGGTTCACATCCAGCCTGCCCCTGTTGGAGGCCTTGGCGAAAAGCTCCTTGAAAGAGTCGCCGTCCCTCGGGAAGATCGAATAGCCGTAAAGGATATCGGTCTTGCCCTCGGAGAAGGCCTTCTTGAAAGAGTCTTCGTTCGCGATGACCTCGGTTATCGAATAAAGGAGCCTCGTTACCTTCTCGTCTGTGTCGAGGAAGAGGAAGCCGAAGGTCTCCTCGTTAAGCCTTACGACGACGTCGAAGCTCCGCGTCTTTCTCCTGATGTGTCCTACGAGCACGGATTCGAACTCGGCCTTGCCGGAGCCGAAGTCCTTGAGCCCCGCTATGCGGACTGTGGCGAGCACAAGGCCCCTGTCAAAGCGCCTTGCCCGGTTTAGCTCCTCGTCGACCCTCTGCTCGAATATCTGCAGCGGCGGCGGCCCTGAGGCCACGGCCTCTTTCCTTAATTCCATCGGCTCGGGCGTCTTTATGTTCAGGAGGGATTTCTCGGCGTAGACCGAGAACCGCGCGAGTATCTCTCCGTCCTGCTTTGAGAAGGCGCACGGGAAAAGCGAGTTGTCTCCGGTCTTGTTGAAAAGCGACAGCACACCAGCCACCTCGTCATCGACTAAAAGCGGCCTTGAGATGACCGACCTGATGTAGGGGCTGGCGTCTTCCGAGAACTCGCGGGAGACCGGCTCTTTTCTCCGGAGGACCTCCATCACAGTCTCCTTCTCGAACGGCAGGAAGTACTCCCGCACCTTGGCGTCGTCAAGTCCGAAGGTGGCGGCTGTCTGGAACCTCTTCGAGCCTGCCTGTTTTATGCGAAGCAGCGACCCTTCGGCCCCGAGTATCGCCGCCGGGGTTGTTGCGATGATGGTGACGAGCCTTTTCGGGTCTTTTATCGATATCATCTCGAGGCCCGCCTCGTCCACGGCGAACATCTTCCGCGAGCGCATCTTCTCTCTTTCGTTCTGCTTGTGCTTCCATACGCTCTCGGCGAGAAGCGTTCTTATGTCTTTCAGGAAAGATTCATGGTAGACCGAAAGGCCCTGGTGCGAGATTATCTGCCCGTTCAGGGTGCCTACGAGCTGCCCCTTCGCTATCATCGGAAGGGACATGTAAACCCGCTTCGTGTGCCCGTGCTCTGTCCTATCTACGAGGAAGGTGTCGGCCATGCCCTCAAGGGAAGAGCCCTCGATGCCTTCGCCCGGCCTCAAGGTCAATAGCCCGATGCCCTTGCTGTCCCTTATGCTCGAAGCCTGGAGCATGAGCCTGCCTGAGTCGTCGTCATAAATATAGATAAAACAGGTGAGCCCCGGTATTATCTCGACGAGTCGCTTTGCGACCGCGCCAAGGCGCCGCTCCAGCGGTATCTGGGTGGACATGATCGAGTCCACCTCTTTCCAGAAGGTGAACTTAGCCGAGTCCACCCGGAGGCTTTCGTACTCGTTCGACCTCTGTATGACCTCAGCCGCAAGCCCCGCAAGGCTTGAAAGGAAGCCGAGGTCGTCTTCGGTAAATACGTGCACCGATTCGCTCGAACTTACGTTTATTACGCCTATCACATCGCCCTTTACGACAAGCGGGACGCTCATCGCGCTCTTTACGTCGCTCCTCTCCATCGGCCTGGAGAATTCCCCTGTCCTGGCCTTGCCGCTTATAAGGAGCGGCTTCCCGGTCTGGGCGACCTTGCCGGATACGCCCTCGCCCATGGAGACCCTGATCTTTCTTACTACCTCCTCATCCATGCCCTTGGCTATCTCGACCCGAAGCATATTCTCTTCGTTTATGAGCATGATGGAGCCGCGCTCGGCCATGGTCGATTCTGTGGCGAGCTTCAAGATCACGGAGAGCAGCTCTTTTCTGTCGATTGAAAGCCTTACGGCGTCGACTATCTCGCGGAAGGCTGAAAGGAGGTTCATCTGCTCGTGTATCTTGTCCTGCCCAGGGCCTTCCTGAGGCGTGGAAGTCCTTACCCCCCAGAGAAGGCGCGTGGAAAGGGGGCCGAGCTTCTCGACGTCCCTGAACTCCGGGGCTTCGAGAAACTTCTCGGTAGAGTGGTCCTGAAGGGCGTTTACGATTATATCTACGCGCGCCTTCTTTATCTTTTCAAGATCGGTCGTTATCTCGATATTGAACTTGGGCGGAATGCGGTAGCCGAGCTCCTTCAATTTAAAGAGCATGGCGTTTGGGTTCGGATCGGCTATGAGGCAGACCTTGCTCCGCCTGTCTGAAAGGAGCACGGGCAGGAGCTTTAGCCCCTCTTTATTGGCGCCGATTATGGCTATGTTCTTGACTTCCCCTGCCATCCTCAGACCTTCTCCAGTATGCCAAGCTCAAGGAGCCTGTTCATAAGCCTTATAGACTCGATGTCGCCGACGTTGCCGCCATGCTCGATCCCCTTGCCCCTGGCCTCGTCGAGCCTCCTCAAGCCCTCGAGGATAAGCCCCTCTGGAGATTCGCTGATGGTCCTCTCAGGGCTCGGGGTGTCAGGCTCGACCTCGAACTCGCCGTCCTTCCACGAAAGGAGCTGGTAGAAGGCATCCGGGCCTGTAAGGTCCCTGAAGGCGGCGTGGACTATCAGGCCGTCTTTTATATAGACACGTCCATAGCCATGCTCTGAGCCCAGGTGCACGGCTACCGTCTTCCTCTCGGCATTGAATATCTGGACGATGTCCACCAGGCCCATGTCCTTGAGCCTGCCCTTTACTCCCACGGGAGCCTCCCAGGGGGGTCTCAAATACCCCCTTTTTCCACGTCTATTCTATCCCAAAGACAAGATTTTATCTATCACTAATTATTTAAGAAAAGGCTACTCCCGTATCTGCCCTTCTCCGTAGATTATAAACTTCTGGGTGGTAAGCTCCTCAAGGCCCATAGGCCCGAAGGCGTGTATCTTGGTGGTGGAAATACCTATCTCCGCGCCAAGGCCGAGCTGGAAGCCGTCTGAAAACCTCGTTGACGCATTCACAAGGACGGTCGATGAGTTGACCTCGCGCAAAAACCTCTGAGAGTTGGCGTAATCGCTCGTTACTATCGACTCTGTATGTAGAGAGCCATACCTGTTGATATGGTCTACAGCCTCGTCAAGACCGTCCACCACCTTTACGGCCAGGATGAGGTCAAGGTACTCGGCGGACCAGTCTTCGACTGTAGCCGCCTTTATATCTTGCACTACCTGCCTTGTCCTCTCGCATCCCCTTACCTCCACCCCTGCCGCCCTGTACTTCTCCAACATCGCCGGCAGGAACTTTCCGGCTATATCCTTATGGACAAGGAGCGTTTCCATGGAGTTGCATACCCCCGGCCTTTGCACCTTGGCGTTGAAGGCTATCCTTTCGGCCATGTCGATATCCGCAGAAGAGTCTATAAATACATGGCAGACGCCCTTATAGTGCTTTATTACCGGTATCTTTGAGTTCTCGACCACGAACCTTATAAGCCCCTCCCCGCCCCTGGGGATTATGAGGTCTATATACTCCTCAAGCTTGAGCATCTCAAGTATCGCTTCCCTGTCCGTGGTCGGTATTACCTGTATCGAGCGCGAAGGCACGCCAGAGGCCTCGCAAGCCTCATTGAGTATTTTGGCTATCGCGTTGTTCGAGTTTATGGCCTCGCTCCCCCCGCGAAGCACCACAGCGTTCCCGGATTTCAAGCAAAGTCCGGCGGCGTCAGCCGTGACGTTCGGCCTGGACTCATAGATGATGCCGATGACACCGATAGGGATCCTCATCCTGCCGACCATGAGGCCGTTCGGCCTCTTCCACATCTTCGTCACCTCTCCGACAGGGTCGGGTAGCGCCGCAACCTCACGGAGCCCGGCGGCCATCGTAGCGATGACCTTATCCGAGAGGGTAAGCCTTTCTATCATGGCCTTCGTAAGCCCCTTCTTCTCAGCGGCCTCGATGTCCTTTTTGTTCTCTTCCTTTAAAAAAGCGGCGGCGGCCACAACCCCGTCTGCCATCTTAAGAAGCGCCCTGTTCTTCGCGGCGCTCTCTAGCTTCGCCAAACCGAAAGAGGCCTGTCTCGCGGCCTTTGCTATTTCAAGAACCCCATCCTTCACAGACATGAAAATCTCCTTGAGAAAACAGGTATAACTACCCTGTTTTTCAGTGATTTTTTATTCCAAACAGGGCCCCAACAGTAAGGACCGGCAGTAGACACACTCCTTGCCGCTACGTTTCTATCGGAGGGAACCCTTTAAAAGTTAAGGGAAAAGTAACAGGATAAGGTAGCTTTCTACGAAAAGGTTTCCCGTAAAAAATCCACCGCACCATACTAACAGGCTGCTAAAGAGCTCCATATGCGAGGCTATTCTCGCCGCTTGATGACTGCGGCGTACCTGAGTGTACGCCGCAGTGACGAGCTTCTGAAGCCAACGACGCAGATGGACTTATTTCATGCCTGTTATAGCACTACGAGGTTATCCCTGTGTATAACCTCGTCATAGACCTTATAGCCAAGCACTCCAACAAGCTCGGCTGTGTTAAGCCCTTTTATTTTTTGTATTTCAGAAGAGCTGTAGTTGGCCACACCCCTGGCGAATTCCTTGCCCAGAAGGTCTACGCAGTGGACGACCTCTCCGGCGTCGAAGCTGCCGTCAACGTCCCTTATGCCGGTGGGCAGAAGGCTCCTGCCTTTATTAAGGAGCGCCTCCTTTGCCCCGTCGTCTACGAAGACCCTGCCGGAGGGCCTGGCCGAGAAGGCGATCCAGTGCTTCTTGCTCGTAAGCCTGTCCTCTTTGGGCAGGAAGAGGGTGCCCTCTTCCTCTCCGGCCAGTAGGCGCGAGACGATGCCAGGCTTATTCCCGTTCGCGATGATGGTAGCGGCCCCGTAGTGGGCTGCGCGCCTGGCGGCCTCGCACTTTGTCTTTATGCCGCCTGTGCCGAGGCTGTTGGCGGTGTTTATGATAGTGTCGATATTAAGCTCGTCGACATCCTCGACCAAAGCGAGCTTCTTGGCATCCGGGAAGGCCTTGGGGTCTTTATCGTAAAGTCCGTCTATATCCGAAAGTATTATGAGGAGGTCGGCCTCCACAAGGTTGGTCGCAAGGGCCGAGAGGGCGTCGTTATCCCCGAACTTTATCTCCTCTACCGCTACCGTGTCGTTCTCGTTTATGACCGGGACGATGCCGAGCCTGAAAAGGGCTGTAAGGGTATTGCGGGCGTTGAGGAATCGTTTGCGGCTTCCGAGGTCGTCATGGGTAAGGAGCACCTGCGCCGCCTTCTCTCCTACTTTAGAGAAGGCCGAATCGTAAAGGGCCATGAGCGAGCCCTGCCCGACAGCCGCCGCGGCCTGCCTTTCAGGGATCGTCGCCGGGCGCTCCTTCATACCGAGTCTGCGCATGCCGAGGGCTATGGCGCCGGAGCTTACAATAGCCGCCTCCCTGCCAGCCTCCTTAAGTCCCTTTATCTCGTCAGCGAGCCTCGTGAATATGTCGGGGCCGTCCGCAGGCCTGGCCGCGACAACGGCGCTCCCTACCTTTATGACGACCCGGCGGGACCTCTTTATTATCTTCTTCCTCAGGTCCTTCATACGCCTCAGGAGGCGCTCTTGGCCTTTAGACCTACCACATGAGCGCCTACGTAATTGACCAGCTCCCTTAGCCCCTTGCCTGTAGCGGCTGAGATGGAAAATACCTTTATACCCAAACCCTCGAAAAATTTCAATAACTCCGGGATCTTCTCCTCTGCCTCCGGGATATCTGTCTTATTGAGGGCAATGACCTGGGGCCTGCCGGCAAGCTCCGCGTTAAAGCCCTTGAGCTCACGGTTCACAACCGCGAAATCCTCCTTAGGGTCCCTGCCGGTCATTGGGGAGATGTCTATCACATGGACGAACATGCTAGTCCTCTCGACGTGCTTCAAAAACTTTACGCCAAGCCCCTTGCCCTCGTGAGCCCCTTCGATAAGCCCGGGTATGTCGGCCACAACGAAGCCGCCGAAGTCCCCGAACTTTACGATACCGAGATTTGGCACAAGTGTTGTAAACGGGTAGTCGGCTATCTTGGGTTTGGCCGCAGAGATATGCGATATAAGGGTAGATTTTCCGGCGTTCGGAAAACCTATTATGCCGACATCCGCGAGGAGCTTTAGCTCAAGCTTCAGGTTCCGCTCCTCGCCAGGTTCGCCTGGCTGGGCAAACCTCGGCGTCTGGTGCGTTGATGTCGCGAAGTGCGCGTTTCCCTTGCCTCCCCTTCCGGCCTTGCAGCACAGGAACTCCTGCCCGTCCACCACGAGGTCGGCTATCACCTCTCCGGTATCCGCGTCTTTTATGACGGTGCCAACAGGAACCTTTATGGTAAGGTCTTCCCCGTCCCTCCCGGAGCACATGCTGCCCATGCCATGCTCTCCCCTCTCAGCCTGGTACTCGCGCCTGTACTTGAAGTCGAGCAGGCTTGACAGGCGATTGTCGGCAACGAATATCACGTCCGCGCCCCTGCCGCCGTTCCCGCCGTCAGGACCGCCCTTCGGCACGTACTTCTCTCGCCTGAAGCTTATGCAGCCTTTGCCGCCATCACCGGCCTTTACGTATACCTTCGCCTCATCAATAAACTTCATATTTTCAATTCCGTTTGATGCGTTATTGGATTCTCAGGGATTGTTGCCTCTTCGGTTCTTTCGATACGCAGACCGTTGTCTTCGTTATAACGGTTTTTAAAACAATATCTACGAAATATAAAAAGGGCGGATGCCGGAGAAGACCGACTCGCCTCTCCATTCCGCCCTTTTCAAGTTATCATATCCCTCTTACTGCGGAAGGATGTTTACGAACTTTTTGGCTCCCTTGTCCTCGAACTGGACGATGCCGCTCACCTTGGCGAAGATGGTGAAGTCCCTGCCCATGCCAGCGTTGGAGCCTGGATATACCCTGCTGCCTACCTGCCTTACTATGATAGAACCGGCCGATACCTCCTGACCTGAGAAGCGCTTTACGCCCCTTCTCTGACCGTTAGAGTCCCTGCCGTTCCTTGAGCTTCCGCCTGCCTTTTTATGAGCCACTGTAAAGACCCTCCCTTGACCTTAACTTAAAAATCAGCCCTTTATTTCCTGAATCTTTATGCTGGTAAAGAGCTGCCTGTGACCCTGCCTCTTGTCGTAGCCCTTCCTTCTCTTCTTCTTGTAGACTATTACCTTCTTGCCCTTGCCCTGGCCGAGTATCTCGGCTACGACCGTGGCCCCTGCCACCGTCGGGGTCCCAAGCTTTATGCTTTCGCCCTCGCCTACAGCGAGGACCTCTGAGAGCTCGACCCTGGCGCCGGGGTCTCCCGCGAGCTTCTCAACGTTCAGGACGTCTCCCTCGGAAACCCTGTACTGCTTGCCCCCTGTCTTTATGACCGCGTGCATCTTCCACTATCCTCCGGTAATATTGAATGTAAGATATTAGCGGTTTTGCCAAACCATGTCAAGACCTTTATGAAGGCAGCTCCTCGGCCTTGCAAACGGGCGGGAAATCGATAGAATCACAGGGTATGAAGCCTGCCGTCCGCGAAAGAAGATATCCCTTCGGCTTAAGCCGCAACGTATTCTTCACAGGGGTAGTAAGCATGTTCATGGACATCTCCTCCGAGATGATCTACCCCCTCCTACCGCTTTTCCTTACAAACGTGCTCGGCGCCACAAAGACGGCGGTCGGCATAATAGAGGGCATCGCCGAGGCTACCGCCTCTTTATTAAAGGTATTCTCAGGGTGGCTTTCCGACAGGCTGGGGCGAAGAAAACTCCTCATGGGCGCCGGTTATGGGATATCAGCCCTTAGCAGGCCCATTATCGCCCTTGCCGCGACCTGGTCACAGGTACTGGGGGCCAGGTTCATAGACAGGGTCGGAAAAGGTGTTCGGACCTCGCCAAGGGACGCCATAATAGCTGATTCTACAGATAACAGCAAACTCGGATTAGCCTTCGGCTTTCACAGGTCGATGGATACCATCGGGGCCGTCATCGGCCCCGGCATAGCATTTGTGCTGCTCCTCATATTCGTCGACAACCTGCGCCTCGTATTCTTCGCCTCGGCGATACCGGCCATTATCGCGGTAGTTGTCATAATATTGTTCATAAAGGAACGGAAACGGCCAAAGGAAGATGTAATCAAGCTCCCAAAATTATCCATCTCATCCTTTAACGGCCCCTTCAGGAGATACCTGCTGGTAGTGGGGGTCTTCTCCCTCGGATACTTCGCGGACGCGTTCCTCATCCTGCAGGCAGAAAACCTCGGCGTACAAAGCGCGCTTATCCCCATAATATACCTGGTATTCAATGTAGTTTACGCCGCCTCATCGACACCCATGGGCGCGCTGGCCGACAGGATAGGCCTCAGGCTCATGATCCTTGCCGGGTTCATATACTACTCGATACTCTTCCTTTTCATAGGGTTCTCCTCAAGCGCCATCCACATATGGATACTTTTTCCACTCTACGGCCTCTACAAGGGCATGAGCGAGGGGACCCTGAGGGCATATCTTGCCACTCTTGCCCCAGAAGGGCAGAAGGCTACCGCCTTCGGCGTATACCATACGGTCGTGGGGCTCATGCTCCTTCCCGCGAGCATAATAGCCGGATATCTTTGGGATAACGTAGGGGCTTCCGCGACGTTTCTCTTCGGGAGCGCGATGTCTGCGCTTGCGGCAGTACTCTTCCTGTTATTGAAGACCCACAGGTCGTGAGGGTTTTAAGGCGGGGCTACTTTTCAGATGCCTTTTTGATGGAGGAGTCCGTCAGGTTTACCTCCTTCAGCCTGCCTTTTACGTCGCCGAAGAAGAATATGCCCTTTGCTATGGCATGGGTTGGGAGCATGCCCTTTGTGAAGCGTATCTCCACGTCGCCGTTCATGGAGCCGAAAAGTTCCTTGTCTATCCTCGCGTCAGCGAGATAGTCCGGGACGATTCCTGACCTCGTCCTCTTTTTAAGCTCTTTTTCAGTGGCTACCTTTATATGTATCTCCGGGAAGCGGTCCTCCTTCGGGAAGCTCGCTATGTCGTATTCGCGGCCATGCTCGACCTCGCCATAGGCCCCGAACCTGAAGTTATAGAAGGCGGCTATCGGGTCATCCACATACATGCCTTCCGGTATCTTCACGTTGCCGCTCTTTTCTTCCTTCCCAGCGCCCCAGCTCTTCCAGCTGACTATCCTCTTGTCATAGTCCATCTTGTAAGTGCCTTTTCTCGCGGACTTCCCGTCCATCTCGACCTCTTTTTCGAAGCTTACGGTAACAAACCGCTTTCCGTCCCCGGTCATCTTGAGCCTTGAGACGTACCTGTCCTTCCTGTGGCGCAAAAGGGTATCTATTAAGCCGCTTGTACCGGCGGTAAGGGTGGCGGTATAGGTATTCGGGCCGTCGCTTTTCAGAACGACCTTCCCCTGCGCCACATTACTGAAGAACCATACGCCGATATCATAGACCAGCTCCTCGCCTTCGAATGTCTGGCCTATGGTCTTCCCATGATCTTTTGAAGGCTCAGAGGCGCTTAACGCGGGTGCTGAGGATAAGAGGGCGATCGACAGAAAGAGTGAGCCGGCTAAACGCCTTAGCCATGACAGATGAAAGAACATGCGGATATTTTAAGTCAATTCAGCCGCTAATTCAAGTAAATAGCTAAAATACAAGGCTTTCCATGGCAGAGCTGCTTGCGCGCCGGGGTTATTGCTGTATACTTAGATTTAAGGAGGGGCGCGCGCGTCAAGCCCCCATATACTTGCCGTATCTTCCATTCTCACTTACCAACAATACCAAGGAGGTAACAGCATGAAGAGGTCTACTCTTTCAGCGGTCGCGATGTCATTTCTTTTATCAATATTCGCAGCTTCCCCTGCACTGTCAGATGAGGCGACGGCAGGGACCACAGAGCAGCAGGCAGCCACTCAGCAAAGAGGCGCCGCTGCCCAGGATGTCTCCAAGCAGCAGAAGCAGGCTGTCAAACAGACCCAGCAGGCCATAGACAACTTAAGGTCCGCCCTGAGGAACTTCGAGCAGGCCCAGCAGCAGGCAAGGCAGGATGAGCACCTGAAGCAGGCCGTCAACAGCGCGAAGGAAGCAATAGACAGCGCCGAGAAGGCGCTTGAACACGCCAGGATATCACCTGCCGCCGGCACTGAACGTGGTATGGAGCAGCAGCAAAGGCAGATGACACCGGGTTCTGAGCGCAGCGGCGCAGGCACCAGCGGCGGCGGGATGTAAAAATACCTGACAATACCCAGGAGGCGGGCCGAAAGCCCGCCTCTTTTTTTATTGGGCCGCATGACAGAACATCCCCTGATGCTTCAACGATCATAGTGGGTGTCCCTTCTCGCCTGTCCTCACGCCGATCAAGGTTAAAAATCATTTACACGCCGCGTAACCCATAGTATATTATCCGTATTCTTTAAAAATTATGGCGCCAATAATATCAATAATAGGCAAATCCGGCAGCGGCAAGACGACCCTCCTTGAGATGGTCATCTCAGAGCTTACACGCAGGGGCTACAGCGTGGGCATCTTGAAGCACGACGCCCACGGCTTTGAGATAGACCACGAAGGCAAGGACTCGTGGAGGCATAAGCAGGCCGGGGCAAGCGTCGTCGCCCTCGCCTCTCCGGAGAAGTTCGCGGTAATAAAGGACACCTCCAGCGAATGGCCGCCAGAGAGGATCATAGCTTCCTACTTTACGGATGTAGACGTCATATTAACCGAAGGCTTCAAAAAATCGGGATTTCCCAAAATAGAGGTCGTCCGCAAGGCAAACTCGTCGAGGCCGGTCTCTTCCAAAGATAAAAACCTCATAGCCTTTGCCTCGGACTTCCGGGTGAGCAGGCGCCTTCCGGTCTACGATATCAATGATTTCAAGGGGGTTGCCGACCTCATCGAAAAACAGATAATAAAAAAGCACCTGGAGCCAGGGATAAGCCTCATTGTTGACGGGCAGCAGGTCGAGCTCAAGCCATTTATAGAAAACCTCCTCCGTGACGGGGTCTCCGGGATGATAAAGAGCCTCAAGGGGTGCGATAAGGCAAAAGAGATAGAGATAAGGATCAAAAAGGGATGACCCTCTTGAGGGCCCCTGAAAAGACCTGCCGACAGATTCCAACCAATCAACTGCCTGAGACAGCCTTGAACAAAATCAATATGACAGGAGCAATACTCGCCGGGGGCCAGAGCCGACGGATGGGCTTCAACAAGGCCTTCATCTCTACAGGCGAAGGCGCCATAATAGAACGGACCGTCCGGCTCATAAGCTCGGTATTCAAAGAGTCCTTCATCGTGGCAAATGACGCGGCCATCTATAAAGGCCTCGGCCTTCCGGTCTATACCGATATCATAAGCGGGGCCGGTAGCCTGGGCGGGATATACACCGCCATTTTCCATTCCGGAAATAATTACACATTTGTAGTCGCCTGCGATATGCCGTACCTTGACGAGGCTTGCGTAAGGGCGGTGGCTGAAAGGACTGGCAAGGCCGGCTCTGTAGCGCCCTTCATAGGCGGCATGCTCCATCCCATGCACGCCGCGTACTCGAAAAGGTGCCTCACCGTGATAGAAAAGCATATAAAGGCCGGGGACTTGATGATAAACACGCTTTTGGATGAGATAGACACCCTGCGGCTTACCGAAGATGACTTCCCTGGCCTGCCGATAGCGCGGTCAGTTGAAAACGTCAATACTAAAGATGACTTGAGAAGGACAGGACTCGATGGAGAATAGAATAGCTGATATAGGCAAGCTTGAAGCCCTTATGGAAAGGCTCCGGGGTGAGGACGGCTGCCCATGGGACAGGGCCCAGACATTCGATTCGCTCATACCCTTCATAATAGAAGAGGCCTATGAGGTCATATCAGCCATAGATTCCGGCGACGCGCGCCATATGAAGGAGGAATTGGGCGACCTCCTCTTCCAGATCATATTCGTATGCCAGATGGCAAAAGAAAAAGGGCTCTTTAGCCTCTCAGGCGTTATAGAAGATTCCCACAGGAAGATGACAGGCCGCCACCCCCATGTATTCGGACAGAGCAAGGCCGATACCCCTGAAGAGGTCTTGAGGCAGTGGGCGGAGATAAAGAAACTGGAGAAGAAGGGTGAAGAGGCGAAGGGATATCTCGAAGGCATTCCAGAGGTGCTGCCCGCGTTGCTCCGCGCCCACAAGGTGAGCCAGAAGGCCGCGAGGGCCGGCTTTGACTGGAAGGACGTAAGCGAAGTATTGGTGAAGCTCGACGAAGAGGTAGCCGAGTTCAAGGATGCCGTAAGACAAAGGGCGGCAGCTCATATGGAGGAAGAGCTCGGCGACCTGCTCTTCACTCTCGTGAACGTAGGCAGGTTCCTGGAAGTAAACCCGGAGGACGCGCTAAGAAAGACGATAGGAAAATTTATCACCCGCTTTCATCATATAGAAAGGTCTCTCATCGAAAGAGGCGGCGGCCTTTCATCGACGACTATAGATGAAATGGAGCGGCTTTGGCAGGAGGCGAAGGCCAAGGAAAAAGAGCGGTAAAAACAGAGGCTTCAGAAGATGTCCCCACAAGCTGTGGATAAGTTGTTGAAAAGAGGGCGGGTGCAAAAAACGTTGGAACCGGATTTTATGGGCGCTATGAAGGTTGACTATTTTTTAAGCAGTGATTGGACAGATAAATCAACGGGTTAGGGCTTAACCACCCTTATTCATTTAACCCGCTTTTTTGCCCCTTCGACTTAAAAAACCTTTTAAAAACACGAGTTCAGGCACCTGCATATACTTCGAGGCTATGATATAAGTCACAATTCCTATGCTTAAGCACGCGGTCAAGAGGAATGTCTTGCCGAGGCCACCTGTAACACCGATCGACTTGAACGCTACAAAATAGACCAGAGCCCCCATCACCGCTGAGGCGGCAGAAGCCTTAAGGGCCGACCACGCCATCTCTTTCATACCGATACGTCCGAACTTCAGCCTCAGTATCACGAAGAGCATAACACAGTTTACGGCTGACGCAAGCGTGGTCGCCAGCGCCAGTCCCCCGTGCCCTAACGGCCCTATAAGGACAAAGCAGAAGAATGTATTGAAGATAAAAGCGATGGCGGCGACCCAGACAGGTGTCGCCGTATCTTTAAGGGAATAGAATACCGAGGTAAGTATCCTCGATACCGCCACAGGCACAAGTCCGGCAGAGTAGAAGTACAGGGCAACGGAGGTGGCGGCAGCGTCCTGGGGCGTGAACTCCCCTCTCATGAATAGCGCCTCCACTATCGGATAGCTCAAGATTATCAGGCCGATGGTAGCCGGTATCATCACGAAGTTTACGAGCCTTACGGCGAACGAAAGGGACCTTTTGAAGGCGTCCCATTCCTTTTTCGCCACATGTTCGGAGAGGCTCGGAAGGACGGCGGTAGTGACAGAGACTCCGAAGACCCCCAGGGGAAGCTCCATGAGCCTTCCGGCGTAATAAAGGTATGATACAGCCCCCTCAGGGAGCTGGGAGGCGAACCACATGGTAACGAAGATATTAAGCTGGTATACGCCGATGCCGAAGGTTGCCGGGCCCATGAGGATAAATATCTTTTTTATCGCGCTGTCGTTGAATTTGAACGATAGCCCCGGGAACATGCCGAATCTGCTTAAGTAAGGGAGCTGCAAAAAAAGCTGTAACGCCCCGCCGACGAGCACCCCTGCTACAATGGCATATACCGGGGAAGAGATGAACGGGGCTATGGCGAAAACGCTCGCTATTATCGCGAGGTTAAAAAGGACCGGGGCAAGGGCCGGGGCGGTGAAGTGCTTGTACGAGTTCAGCACCCCCATGGCTATGGCCATGAGACCGATGAAGATCATATAAGGGAACATCCACCTTGTCAGCGATACCGTTAGCGAGAACTTCTCAGGGTCCGCGAGGAACCCCGGGGCCATTATCGAGACTATCTCTTTTGAAAAGAGAATCCCGAGGACGGCAAGGATGGTAAGTATGATGGCGAAGATGGTAAATACGCTCGATACAAGCTCGCGGGTAGCCTCCTTCGAGCGGCTGTTCATCTCTTCCGTAAAAATGGGGATGAAGGAAGATGTGAGGGCGCCCTCCCCTACAAGCCTTCTCAAGAGGTTCGAGATCCTGAAGGCCATGAAAAAGGCATCGGCCAGGAGGCCTGCGCCAAAGACGTACGCGAGGACGGCGTCCCTTATATAGCCGAGTACGCGGCTAAGGGCCGTCGCGGCGCTTATTATGGAGGCGGCCCCGGTGATCCTCCTCTCGTGGCTCATCGGGCGGCCCCAAAATACTTGACAAGAGGTTTAAAAACGAATATTATCATCTTTTCTTCAAGCCGGCTCATGGACAGAGTTTGCCTGGCACAAGAGCGAACATTAACAGATTTGCGCCTTAAAAGGTAGCAGAAATTAAGAGGAAAGAGCTTACAGGAGGGTATTTTGGCTAACCACGCGTCAGCAATAAAAAGGCACAAGCAGAGCGAAAAGAGGAGGGAGAGGAACACCTCCGTTAAATCTACCGTAAGGACGGCTGTCAAGAAGGTAAAGGACGCGGTAGCCGCGGGCAAGGCGGACGAGGCAAAGACAAGCCTCAGCAATGCCGTCTCCGAGCTTGGCAAGGCCGCCTCGAAGGGCGTTATCCACAGGAACAACGCATCAAGAAAGGCCGCCCGCCTCTCGAAGTTAGTGAACGAAAAGGCGAAGTAAGGCCTTAACAGATATCCAAACCAAAGCCCCCGGAAAACCTGGGGGCTTTTTTTATTTGGGGGTTGGAAGCATCTTTCCAACGATATGTCGATGAAGGTGTATATCCGTCCGATTGTGGCGGAGTTTGAGGGCATAGGGGCAGAGTAAAGAAATGAAAATGGTGATGGGCCGAGCCCACCCGCTGTCAAATCCCGTTTTTCCTTACATTCACATCAATGCGATTGCCAGGATATAGAGAATGTTCCCGACCGCGAGCATGAGACAGGTGGTGCCTAAACCCTTATGCGTCTGCCTGGTCTTGAGGAAGAGGATGAAAAACACGGCTGCCCCCGCAAGGTTCCAGACGAATGAGCCTGTTGACATAGGATACTCCCTGTGAAACTAAATGGTGCGCATGGCGCACCCTACTAGACTGCGATATTGCATATGCCTTCTATTTATTGTTGGGTTACGCTTCGCTAACCCAACCTACCCGGCTGACAAGGCAGATGGACAGTTTCCTTGCATGAACGTATTACTTCCCGCAAAGCTCCATGATGACCCTCGGAAGCACCGTCGCAACGGGCGCCCTGCCGGTCTTCAGGTCGGTGTCGGCCGCAAGGAGCTTTAAGATGGCGGAGGCAAGCTCGGTTTCACCAAAGAGCTTGCTCCTCCTTATGTAGTCGCTCGCGTATTTGGGGAACAGGCCCGTAAGCCCGCCGATCCTCTCTACCGGCGTGCCCTTCTTAAGGAGGGCCTTTATCTTAAGGAGCGTCCTCATCTGGCGGGCTATGGCCCCGAGCACCTTTATGGGTTCCTCATCCGAGAGCTTCTCGTATACGCGGAAGGCCTCTTTGACGTCCTTTTTCCCTATGGCGTCGGAGAGGTTGAAGATCGACTCTTCCCTGCACTCAAGGCCCGATTCCGCGACATCGTTCTCGTCGATCGCTCTTTTCTCACCGGCGAAAAGGACTATCTTGTCGAGCTCGCCCTTTATATCACGGAGCCTTGTCCCGGATATCTCAAGAAGGCTCCTGGCGGCCGCATCCGCGATCGTCTTGCCCTGCCTCACGGCCTCTTCCTTTATCCATCTGAGAAGCTCTGTATCGCTCAGGCGGTTTAATGCCTTTGTATGGCCCCCGGCCTCAAGGGCCTTCACAAGGGCAGAGCCCTTATCAAGCTTCGCGGCGTTTGAGATGAATACAAGGCAGGTAGTCGGGGACGGGTCAGCTACGTACTCAGCGAGCTCTTTTTCCTGGGCGGCCTTTATGCCCTCGGCCCCTTTGACTGCTATGAGCCGCCATTCGGCAAAGGCCGGCATGGTCTGGGCGGTCGAGACCAGGTCAGAGGAGGCAAGCCCCTTGCCCTCGTAGACATGGTAGTTCATCGAGGCGAAGCCGCCCGTGAGCGCCTCGCTCTTTATCTTGAGAAAGGCTTCCTCTACGAGGTAGTCGTCCGTTCCATAGAGGTAATATAACGGTTTCAAGGCCACCTCAGAAGCCCTCCATCATGCGCTCCTTGACGAGCCTCGCCGTGTCCCTGGAGAGCTTTCGGAGCGCGTCGGCTTCCCTGTCCTTTGTGGCAGCGACGTCGTCTATGTTCACTGCAAAGTCCTCATAGTCGGTAACGCTCCTGTCCTGCCAGATAACAGCGCCGGTATTCTCGTTAAGTATTCGAAGCGACATGGTGACCGTAAGCCTGTACTCCTGGTTTACGTCGCTCTTGGTAAAGGAGACGGGCGTAAGGCTGTAGGCAGTGATGACCCCTTCCATTACAAACGGCGCGTCACCTGCAACGCTTACGGTCGTCACAAATTCGCTCACGAAGGCCGATGTGACAGCGGACTCTATATCGGGCTTGATGGTCTTGTTGGTGAATACCGGTATGGCAAGGGTCTCCACCCCGCCCGGCATCTGCCCCGCCTTTCCGGCGACGTGGTAGCCGCAGCCTGCAAAGAGCAAAAGAACGAGTATATACAAAAAGCGCGGCTTCAAGCGACCACCATATTCACTATCTTATCCTGGACGTAGACAAACTTCCTTATATCTTTGCCTGTGATTATCTCTTTTATCTTCTCGTCGTTCATCACGATCCGCTTTACCTCTGCCTCCGCTGCCCCTGCGGGGACCTTTAGCCTGCTCCTTACCTTGCCGTTCACCTGTACCGGTATCTCGATCTCATCTTCCCTTACGGCCTCTTCGCTCCAGGCGGGCCAGCCCGTCCTGTAGACGGGCTTTGTGACCCCGAGCCTCGACCATAGCTCTTCAGAGATGTGGGGGGCAAACGGGGCGAGCAGCAGCACCACCGCTTCTATAGCTTCCTTGAAGACCCTTGCCTCGGCCGTACCATGCCCCTTGCCGTCAAGCGTTGACTGGAACTGGTAAAGAGCGTTCACAAGCTCCATTATCGAGCTGATGGCCGTATTGAAATGGAACCTCTCCTCTATATCCTGTGTGACCTTCCTTATCGTCCTGTGGGTGGTGGCGTGAAGCTCTTTAGCCTTTCCTTCAAGCCCTTCGCCAGGCTTCCATGACAGAGCTGAAGTCAGAAGATCGGAGTTCTCGACAACGAGCCGCCAAACCCTGTTCAAAAACCTGTACGAGCCCTCGACACCCTCCTCGCTCCAGTCGAGGTCCTTCTCAGGCGGGGCGGCGAAAAGGGAGAATAGCCTTGTGGTGTCGGCTCCGTACTGGCTTATTATCCTGTCCGGGTCGATGACGTTCTTCTTCGATTTGGACATCTTCTCTACCGCGCCTATTACTACCGGCTTCGAGCAGAGCTTGCATTTGCCCTCTACAACCTCCTCAGGATAGAGGTATCCGTGCTCAGGGCACCTTGTTATCTCCTTACAGACCATGCCCTGGGTAAGGAGGTTCTTGAAGGGCTCGTCCGCCTCATGGAGACCGAGGTCGCGAAGGGCCTTTGTGAAGAACCTCGCGTAAAGGAGGTGGAGGACCGCGTGCTCTATACCCCCGATATACTGGTCTACCGGCATCCAGTAGCCGGCCTCGTCTTTTTTGAAGGGCAGCCCCTTTTCCTGGGGAGAAGAGTACCTTAAAAAGTACCAGGACGAATCGACGAAAGTATCCATGGTGTCTGTTTCGCGCCGTGCGCTTCCCTTGCAGGACGGGCACTCCGTCTTTACAAAACTTTCTGACGAGGCGAGCGGCGAGAGCCCCTTGCCGGTCAGCATTACGTCCTCAGGCAGTATTACCGGAAGGCTCTCGAAAGGCACCGGCACAGTGCCGCATTTATCGCAGTAGATGACCGGTATGGGACAGCCCCAGTACCTCTGCCGCGATATGCCCCAGTCGCGGAGCCTGTAGGTTGTCGTCCTCTTACCAGCCTTCTTCTCTTCCACAAGGTCGATGATGGCGTCCATGGCCCCGGTGCTTACCGTGCCGTCCACAGGGCCGGAATTGACCATTATGCCAGGCTCTACATAGGCCGCGTCCATCGTAGAGGGGTCGAGCGCCGCGCCAGGAGGGTTTATGACGACCTTTATCGGAAGTCCGTACTTTTTGGCGAACTCGAAGTCCCTCTGGTCATGGGCGGGAACAGCCATGACAGCGCCGGTGCCATATTCCATAAGGACGAAGTTCGCCACATATACGGGGACCTTCTCGCCCGTGAGCGGGTTTACGCAGAAGGCCCCAGTGAACGCGCCATCTTTCACGACCTCTTCCGGGTTCATGCGCAGGTCCCTGGCCTCTGCCCTGGCCCTGGCCACGAACCTCTCCACATCCGCCTTCCTCTCCCCGGTCGTTATCCTCTCTATAGCCGGGTGTCCCGGCGCGAGCGACATGAAGGTAACGCCAAAGAGCGTATCCGGCCTGGTCGTAAAGACCCTTATGCTCTCCTTTGACCCGTCGACCGGGAACACGACCTCGGCCCCGGTAGACTTGCCTATCCAGTTCCTCTGCATCACGAGGACCCTCTCGGGCCAGCCCTGGAGCTTGTATGTATGCTCAAGAAGCTCTTCAGCGTACGCGGTAATTTTAAAGAACCACTGCTCAAGCTCCTTCATCTCGACCGGCGAAGAGCACCTCCAGCAGCTTCCGTCCTCAACCTGCTCGTTTGCAAGGACAGTCGCGCACTCCGGGCACCAATTTACCGATGAACGCTTCTTGTAGGCTATCCCCTTCTCAAGGAGCTTAAGGAATATCCACTGGTTCCATTTATAGTACTCTGGCGAGCAGGTCGCCACCTCCCTGCCCCAGTCGTAACTCAAGCCCATGCGCTTGAGCTGGACGCGCATGTTGTCTATGTTCTCGTATGTCCATTTGGCTGGGTGTATGCCGTGCTGAATGGCAGCGTTCTCCGCTGGAAGGCCGAAGGAATCCCAGCCCATCGGGTGAAGGACGTTCTTCCCCCTCATCATGAGAAACCTCGCCAGCACGTCCCCGATGGAGTAGTTCCTCACGTGGCCCATGTGTATCTTGCCGGACGGATATGGGAACATCTCCAGGACATAGTACTTCGGAGAGCTTGTCTCCCCTGCGGAGAATGCCTTGTTCCTCTCCCACTCGGCCTGCCACCTGGCCTCTATCTCCTTGTGGCCGTATCTTTCGGACTTCTCAGCCATCTGCCCTCACTCGTAGAAAAATTTAACGATTTAAACAGGTTTTGTAACATATAAATGTAGCATTTTTCAAGGGCAAGGGGTTACTGGAAAACGAGCCCTGACGCAGAGGTCAGGGAAAAGAACAATTTTTAGAGGGAGCCTTATGACAAAAGCCACTTTCGCTCCCCTGCCCTTATCTGCTATCATCGTCCGGAACGGAGGTGCCAATGAAAAAAACCCTTTTTACCATGCTCGCGATCTGCCTTCTTGCCGCGGGGTGCGGGGAGAGCGCAAAAAAAGATGAAAGCAGGTATGTAGTAAACCTTACAGCCGGAAGCCCGTCGGTTGATTTCCTTTACAGGGACATGGCCGGCAAGCCCTTCCGCCTCTCAGAGCAAAAAGGCAAGGTAGTGCTCCTCTACTTCTGGAGGATGAAGTGTGAAGCATGCAAAGAGGAGCTGAAGGCCATAGAGGCGCTCTACCGGAAGTTCAGGGACAGGGGGCTCGTCGTAGTAGCGGTCGGGGCAGATTCCATGCACAGCGCCTCTCTTTACGACGTGAGCCGGTTCATGGAAAAAGAGGGTTTTACATTCATAAAGATAAGGGATGAGGACGGCTTTGTGGCCGAAGCCTACCAGGTGATGCGCGCCCCGGAGGCGTACCTCATAGACAGAGACGGGCGTATCGCCATGGCGCAAAAAGGGAGCGCCGACTGGGCGGGGCAGGTATCCGTGCTTATCGACGGCCTCCTTTCCGGCAAGAGATAATGGCGCGCGCCGGAAATAGCGGCAAGTCTGCTATACTATTAAGGAGGCTTGTAAAAATCCATATAGAGAGGTCCTGAGTGGCTCCTGTGAGGGCAGGTCTTATCGGGCTTGGCCGGATGGGCAAGGCGATCGCCTCAAGGCTTAAAAGCGAGGGCGTGGAGGTCTACGCCTGGAACAGAACGCTTACGAAGGCAAGGGAGCTTGACGTGCTTGTAAGCGACACCCCTGCCTCCGCCTCGACGAGGGCCGATTTTATAATACTCAGCCTCTATGACAGCGCGGCTGTCCGCGAAGTCCTTACCATGAGGCATGGACTTCTTAGCGCCGGGCTCAAGGGCAAGGTGATCGTAGATACGACCACCAACCACTTTAGCGAAGTGAGCGCCTTTCATTCGATACTCAAAGAACGCGGGGCAAGCTACCTTGAGGCCCCGCTGCTGGGCAGCATAGTCCAGGCCATGACAGGCAATCTCTGCGTACTCGTGAGCGGGGAAGAGGCCCCGTACAGGGCCGCCCTCCCCATCATTGAAAAGCTCGGCAGGGAGATATTCTTTTTGCGGGAGCCGGGGCTTGCCACGAAGGTCAAGCTCATCAACAACCTCCTCCTCGGCTCTTTCATGGCCTCCATAGCCGAAGCGACGGCCCTCAGCGAGAAGGCGGGCCTTGACAGGCATGCAGCCCTTGATATATTTTCAAAGGGCGCGGGAAGCTCCGCCGTAATGGATGCCAAGAAGGAGAAGCTCCTGAAAGAGGACTACGCCGCTCACTTCAAGACCTCTCTTATGTACAAGGACCTCCATTACCTGCAGGACCTTGCACGGGAACTGAGATCGCCACTCTTTACAGCCGGGGTCGCCAAGGAGCTTTTCGCGGTGGCCATGTCGAGGGGTTCCGGCGAAGAGGATTTTTCGGCGGTCTATAAGGCTGTAAAAAACCTTTAGCAGGGTGTTGAAAAACATCCTGCCAAGCAATCCAGGGACGGATTGCCAGATTGCGAGACTTGAAAAGTCGAGCAATCTGTAAGATTTGGACTGATTCACTCAGGCCAAATCGCAGTTGAAAAAGTCCTGGATGGACTTTTTCAAAATCCTGTTAGGAGAATAAGGGTGACAGAAGCTTCAACTATTAACACGGAAGAGCACAGGGAAGAGCTGGAACGGGTGCTTGAGCATTACAACTTAACCCCGGCATGCCTGTCGTTCACCGATAGCTTCCCGAACGAGCCAATGAGGGCCTCCAAATGCCAGAAGCTCTTAAGCAGGATAATATTCAAGAGCCTTATAACGGCGGAGGAGAAAGAGGCGGCGCTTAAGGAGCTTCACCTTTTTCCTGAGGACGTGAAAGAGCTTGAGGACGACCGGATGTTCCTTAAGCACACCCTTCTTAAATATATCTGTTCCATACAGCAGCGCTGGCAGCCGGCGTATGAGTGCGCCAAGTGGGCCTTCTACCATATGAGGCGGGTTTAAAAGTACATGTTCCAGGACAACACCCCCTCCGTCGAATAAAACCCGTCGAACTTTTCCTTCCTGACATTAAGGGTCACGGCCTCATCCCTTTTAACAGAGAAGGTCTGATTAAATTCGATTGAGGCGATATCGTGGCTGTCACCTGGCCCGAAGGATGCCGCCATGAGCTCGACCTGCGCCTTCCACCAGCCGGTTAGGGGGCGTATGGCGCCAGCCCGGACGCTGCCGCCCAGGGCATAGCCGTCGTCAAGGCCGCTCCCGAATTTTGCCTCAGGGCCGATAAAGCCGTAGACGAGCAGACCGCCAGAGGCGGAGTAGCTCAGGCCCGGCCCGCCGGAAAGCCTCGCAACGGTCCTGTGCTCTCTTTTGCGCATCTCTTCTCTAAAGACATCGGCTGAGACCCTCCATGATACGGGCTTGAAGAAGTCATCGCGCGGGGCGACCGAGTTGATATCGACGAAGGTCAGCCTCTCAAGCGTCAGCTTCCTCTCCGTAAAATTGTATCTCGCCTCGCCTTCCATAAATATTATCGCCGCGCCCGGCAGATAGCCCGGGTCAGGGTCCATAAGCGCGTGGTTTGCCGGCCTGAGCTTAAGCGAGAGAAATGAAGCCCCCTCTTTTACGCCGCCGCCAAAAGCGATCTTTGCCGGGCCGTGCCCTTCCTCGGGCGGCACGGGCGCATCGACCTTGTATTCTGGTATAAGTCCTTGAGCGCTCCTCGCGCCAAGGACCTTGAGGAAGCTCGCGGTATACTCTTCCTTACTGAGCATCTCCCTCGAGTACCTGTACTGAAGGTACTCTGAAGCGAGGTCAAGAACGCGCGCCTTCTCCTCCCTGCTCAATCGCTCTTGAGAGAGCTGGCCTGGGTCTTTCCTGCCAAATGCCATATCAAGGGCCAGGAGGCGCGGCCCGGCGCCGAGCGTCGTCTCAATGTGCCTTATCCTTGTCGCCTTGGCCGGCCTGTAGAGCGCGGACCCGGAATCGAAACCCGCCTTCTTAATGGCCTTGACGGTGTCCATAGGTATCACCCATGGCGGGAGTAATTTAATGATATCCGTCCCCGGCCTTGCCGCCTCAAGCACAAGAAGAAGGTTATAAGAGCAGTTCTCGTCGAAGAAATAATAATAAGTATAAACGTCCTTCAGCTCCCAGAGGTGCAGTAGCAGCCTTTCGACCTCCTCCCTGGAAAACTCAAGCCTGTACTCCCACATGTCCCTGTTCTCGAGGTTGCTGTACTCCTTTATCTTTTCATAATAGGGGAGCACCCCAAAGTAGCCCTTGTAGAAACCGAAGAGGCCTTTGGCGGCGAAGAGTATCCCGTTGGTCTCGCCGGTCACAGCCGTATAATTGACGGCAAAGGAGAAAAGGCTCGACTCCTTGCCGGAATCTATCCTCAACAGGGTGTGGCCGAACATCGAGGCCGGGCTGTTCATGTGAGAGACCGGAAAGATGAGGACCGCGGACCTGGGGTCGAGGTTTCGGGAGAACTCCCTGAACCCTTTACAGTCCGGGCCCGGAAGCTTGGAAGAGTCTATCTCAAGCTCCTCGTCAAGCCACTTGTACCTGGCAATGAATCTGCATTGTGGATGGAGGTCTCCGTCGGTATCGGTCCTGAAAAAGGACCTTATCGTGGCGCGCATTTCTTCCAGCGGGTCGTCCTTGCCGGAAGGCGAATTGAAGAAGGCAGGGTCGTCCACAAGGCTCTTATAGCCGCCAGGAAGAGTCGGCCTGTAATGAAGAAGCACCTGCCACTGCCGCTTTTCATGGAGTTTGAGGGCTACGGCCTTATCCGCCAGCTCATCTTTATAATCGACTTCCGCAAAAGCTCCCGATGGGAAGGCGAAGAACAGGAAGAGAAAAAAAAGAGGCCATGCGGGAAAGGTCCCGCACGGCCAACTGGTCGAAAGATTAAAACGTCCCTGCACTGCGCTCGAATTCAAGCCCGGGCCGGCCTTTAAAGAGCTACTTTGGCGATGTTGTCAATGACATCGGCAGACTGTACGTCCGCGGAGGTATATATGCTTTTGAAATTGGACTGGACAGAGGCGTAGAAAGCCGACCTCTTCTCAGTTGGGACCTCCATGAGCTCGGCAAGGGTCACAAGAGTTTCGCCGCTGCCGGCGGCCATATCCTGAGCCAGCGTTTCCATGTTGGCCGCCACGAAGGTCTTCAGCCTGTCGTTACTGACGAAGCTTGCCGGCTGCTTGCACTCAAGGGTGCCGGATGAGATTCCGAATGTCTGGTTGCCGAAAGTCCCGTTCGTTGTGACGGCGAATACCTGGAATAGCGTCTTCTCCTGGCCTATCTCCTTAAAGAGCATGTAGCCGAGGCCGCAGCCTACGTTGGTATCGTACGCGGCATGTGCAGGAAGCGCGGAAAACCCGGTCAGTATAGCGAGAGCAGAGCCTAATACCATAAACCTTTTCATGCCAGCACCTCCCCAAAATGTTTTTCTTAATAGGTTAATTCAAAAACCACGCTTGTCAACCTGACATACTGCTTTTGCGTCAAGGCGGCTTGCCAGGTAAGAATGCCGGGCACCTGTAAAAAAAGTTCCCAGTCTACTGTATCTTCGCGAAAATAACGCAATACAAGGCACTTAGGAACAGGTCCGCTACTAAAAACAGCTCCATCAATAGCAGATCGCTGGAAAAAAGTTTTACTGCCATTCATCTCCTGTAAAAAGAAATAGAAGCCGGATCAGAGACTTACAAAAAGGGCACGTCCTTTGCAATTCACATATTCTCAAATAAACCGTTGGAGGAGGTGCGAGATGAGGCGCTTAAGGAATCTACTAGCAGGGGTCGCGGCCGCTACTACGCTCTTTGCCGGCGCCGCGTATGCCGAGCCGACGCTACAGCTGGACATCCTTGACGGGGTATACGACACCAATACGGAGACGATAGTGGCGACGTCCGACCAGTTTACTCTTTATGCCCTGCTCCTCCCGGACCAGGACACCCTTCTTGGCGACACGTTCTATATCTCGGCGGCGCTGGTCCCGCAAACAAGCACCTCGACCGACCTGGGCTCCTTCACCTTCAACGGCACTACCATAGACGTCACGGCGGATATGGTCTACGGAGTGCCTCCGCTTGAGGCGAACCTCGCCTTTGACGCCAACGACCTTTCGAAGCACGGGATATTCCCGACCTACTTCGCTGAGTTCGAGTTTACGTTCGACCCGAACAATACGGCGACCGCGTACAACACCCAGGACGATGCCGGTGAGGGTCCGACACCCGACCCAAATGGCACGATGTATTTCGAGGACTTCCTCGTTGACGTCTCGAACCTGGACGGGGATTACACTATACACTTCGACCTGTACACCAAGGATGGGGTCGAGGGCGATATCGACAGGGATGAGTTCGCACCGTTCTCCCACGACGCCGAGTCAGGCCCAAGGCAGGTACCGGAGCCTTCGACATTGCTCCTGCTTGGGACCGCTGCCTCCATTATCATAGCGTCACGCAAAAAGAATAAAGGATAGAAAAAAATTTACAGTGGGAGCGGAACTGGGATAAGCGTGCAAGAACAAATACTTGCCGGAGATCACCGTCCGCCCCGCTGTAAAATATTCTTACAACGCAATAACGGAGTTCCTTGAAATTAAAGGGATCTGGCGATTGGCACTGTTATTGCGATACAAACAGGTACATCAAACCTGAAAGGAGGAAACCGCATGAAAGCACTCTTGACAGCCGCTATCCTGGCGCTTGGCTTAACTGTCGCGAGCCCCTCGACAAGCCATGCTTGGGGCTGGTTCAACTTCAACTTCCACAACAACAATACCAATAGCACTTACGAAAACAACACCAACGGCACTTACGACAACAACGAGAACCATGCCGTGCCAGAGCCAGGCACAATGGCCCTGCTCGCCGCTGCGGCCGGCGCCATCTATCTTAGAAAAAGGACCCAAAAGTAACGAAAAAAAAGCCGCCACCTGAGAAAGGTGGCGGCTGCCTCAAAACGACCCAGTCAGGTCAATATCATAAATTGAGAGTTTTTTTCACCTCGGAGACGGCCTCTTCGACCTTGACAAGCCTCACTTCCCCGCTCATCCTCTCTTTTATCTCCACAAGGCCCTGCTTGAGGTTCCTCTCTCCAATGATCACGCGCACTGGTATGCCTAAAAGGTCCGCGTCCTTGAACTTAACGCCCGCCCTCTCGTCCCTGTCGTCAAGGAGGACGTCCATCTCTTTACGGATGCTCTCGTATAACTCCTCCGAGACCTTGCGCGTCTGGTCGTCCTTTACGTTCACGGGCACCACCTCGCAGTCGAAAGGCGCGAGCGGCCTGGGCCATATTATGCCAGCCTCGTCATGGTTCTGCTCTATGGCTGCGGCTGCGGTCCTGCCGATGCCTATCCCGTAGCAGCCCATGGTCATGACCTGCTCCTTGCCTGCCTCGTCAAGGAAGGTCGCGCCCATCGCCTCGGAATATTTGGTGCCGAGCTTGAAGACATGCCCGACCTCTATCCCGCGCTTTATCTCAAATAAGCCATCGCACCTCGGGCATTCATCCCCGGTCGCGGCGTTCCTTATATCGGAGTAGACGGCATTAAAGTCCCTGCCCGGGAGCACGTGTATAAGATGCGCTCCGTCCTCGTTCGCGCCGGTAACGCCGTTAGAAATACCCCTTACAGCGAAGTCGGCGTAGACCGGGATAGAGAGCTTCACCGGACCGGCGAAACCAACGGGCGCTCCTGTAGCCTTCTTCACAGCCCCCTCTTCGGCGAGCTTCACCCAGGCAGCGCCGGCCACGTTCCTGAACTTGAATTCATTCAACTGATGGTCGCCCCTTACGAGGGCGGCGGCAAGCCCCTTGTCGGTCTCGTAGATAAGGGTCTTTATCATAACCTCAGGCTTGACCTTGAGAAAACCGCTTACCTCCTCGATGGTCTTCATGTTGGGCGTCGATACCCTTTCGACGGAAGGCGCTGAAGCGGGGTTTCCGGCCCTATGCTCGCGTATCTCAGCCCTCTCCACATTGGCTGCGTATGAGCACTTCGCGCAGCTCGCTATCGCGTCCTCTCCGCTTTCCGCCAGCACCATGAACTCGTGAGAGAACCTGCCGCCTATGGCCCCTGTCTCCGCCTCCACGGCCCTGAACTTGAGGCCGCACCTCTGGAATATCCGCGTGTAGGCGCGGTACATGTTCTCGTACTCCTCGTCCAGGCTCTCCGCGGTGGCGTGGAAGGAGTAGGCGTCCTTCATTATGAACTCCCTGCCCCTCATGAGGCCGAACCTCGGGCGTATCTCGTCACGGAACTTTGTCTGTATCTGATAGAGGTTCAAGGGAAGCTCCCTGTAGGAGCGCACCTCCCTCCTCACCATGTCGGTTATCACCTCTTCATGCGTAGGGCCCAGGCAGAATTCCCTGTCGTGCCTGTCCTTGAGCCTCAGCAACTCCTTCCCATACTCGTCCCACCTGCCGCTCTCCTGCCATAGCTCAGAGGGGACGACCATGGGCATCAGGACCTCCTGCGCCCCGGCCCTATTCATCTCATCCCTCACTATGGCCTCTACCTTCCTTACCGTCCTGAGGCCGAGCGGCAGGAGGTTATAGATGCCAGCGGCTACCTTCCTTATCATACCGGCCCTCATCATGAGCTTCTGGCTTATGACGTCAGCATCTGCCGGGGACTCTTTCAGTGTCGGGAGCAGCATCCTCGAATAGCGCATCTTGTCTCCGTATTGTTAAAAATGAAATGGCCGGTCGTCCCGGCCTTGTCACACAGGTTTTGAAGCAGCCGGGGGCATTCCCCCCGGCGGTTTTAATATGCCTTTATCAGAGCTCGCCTTCGTTTATCTTTATCTTCGCGTTCTCCCTGAGGCCTGCGAGCCACTTGCCGAGGACCTCGTCCTGCTTCTCTGCAAGGACCCTGGCGCGTATCTCTTCTTTTTTCGCGTCGAGGCCGGCTTCCTGCGCCTCTTTCACACCTGCGAATTTAAGGACATAATGGCGGCCTCCCTGCGAGAGGACCTCAGGGAAGTAAGGAGATTTCTCATCGAGCTTGAAAAGCGTTTCCTTGTCGCCGACAAAGAGGCCTGTGCGCGGCATGAAGCCGTCGGTGCGGCTGAAGTAGCCGGTAGAGGCCACTTTCAAATTCTCCGAGCCTGCCACCTTTGCCATATCTTCTCCGGCCTTGAGCCTGTCAAGCATCTTGACGGCCTTCTCCCTTGCTGCCAGCCCTGCTTTCTCTTCAGTAATCCTGCCCTTGACCACTGAGGCGACATCCTTAAAGTCGTGGACGCGCGCATCCTGCCTCTGTACGGCCCTCAAGAGGTACGCGCCATCTTCGGTCTCTACTATCCTGGAGCCCTCGCCGGGATTAAGCGTAAAGACGGCTGATTTGAGCTGCTCGTTACGCGCAAGCTCCACGCCCTGGTCGTCCTCTGAGAAAAATCCCGTAACCCCCGCCTTGAACCCCTTTGCAGAGGAGGCTATCTTTTTAAGCTCGTCATCGCCCTTTGCCTGTGCCGCTTTTGCGTCAAGCGCCGTAAGGGCCTCCCTCGCAAGCTCTACAGCCTTCTGCCCGGCGAGCGCCTCTTTTATCTCTGGCTCAACCTCCTTTACAGGCTTGAGCCCCGCATCCTTTTTCTCCTCGACCTTTATGACATGGTAGCCGAACTCGGTCTCTACCACGCCGCTCACTTCATTCTTGTTGAGCGCGAAGGCAGCCTCCTCGAAGGCCTTTATCATAACACCCTTCTGGAACCATCCAAGCTCGCCGCCCTGCCTGGCGCTCCCTGGGTCCTGAGAGACCTTCTTCGCGATCGTCGCGAAATCCGAGCCGGATTTTACCTTCTTCAGAATATCGTCTATCTTCCGCCTGGCCTCTGCCCTGGCCTTCTCCTTGTCGGCGGCAGCCGCATCAGACCTTATGAGTATATGCCTTGCCTTAACGGCCGCCGGGGTCTCGAACCGCCCCTTGTTCTTCTCGTAATACTCCTTCACCTCGGCTGACGTCACCTCGGCCTTGCCCTTGAAGTCGTTAAACCCGGCGAAGGCGTAGAAGGCATTCACCCTGGCAGGGGCCATGAACTCCGAGGCGTTCTTCTGCAGGTATGCCTTCGCCTCTTCGTCCGTAACGGTTATGCCGCCCTTTGCCGCGGAGATGTCGACGGCGATGAAGCTCAAGTCTATCTTCCTGTTCTCGCTGAAGTACCTCTCGCGGACATCCTCTTCGCTTACAATGACGTCCTTCAAGACCTTATCCCTTATCTTCGAGGTTATAAGGTCTGCCTCAACGTTTCCTTCAAACTCGGCGGGGTTGATGCGGTTCGAGCTTAAGACCTTGAAGTAAAGGTCCTTGTCGAAGGCGCCGTTGCTGCTGAACGCCGGGATGGCCTTTATCGCGTCCTGGACATCCTTGTCGGTGACGTCTATGCCCTGCTCCTTTGCCTCTTTTATGGCGAGGAGCCTGTTTATAAGGATATCGAGGGCCTTTTTCTTGAGATTGAGCCTCTCCGCCATCTCCTCAGTAAACTGCTCCTTGAATGTATTCCGGTAATATTCAATCTCCCTTTTGTAGAGGTTCGCGTAGTCCCTTGAGCCTATCGACTCGCCGTCGACTGTCGCTACCACGCCGGAGGCGTCTTCGCCTCCTGAGTTCGGCCCTACACCCCAGAATATAAAGACTACAATGATGGCGGCGAAAGCAATCAATATAACGACGGAATTTCGCCTCTTTCTGATACCCTCGAGCATTAACGCCTCCTGAACGCCGGCCTACCCCGGTCGATGATTAATCTGATTCAAACAGTTATCATAATGAAATTTGTATGTAAATTCAACTTTTTTCCTTGCCAAGCCGAAATGTTTTCTGTTAATATTTTTTATATCACGTATTAATTTCAAAGGAGTCCGGAAACACATGTTTAATTACCTTTTAGGTCTTTTCTCAAACGACCTCGCGATAGACCTTGGCACAGCCTCTACCCTCATATACGTCAAGGGCAAGGGGATAGTCTGCAACGAGCCTTCGGTCGTCGCCGTCAAAAAAGACGGCAAGGGCAAAAGGGTCCTCGCCGTCGGCAGGGAAGCCAAGGCCATGCTGGGGCGCACGCCCGGGAACATCACCGCGATAAGGCCCTTGAAGGACGGGGTCATCGCCGATTTCGAGGTCACCGAGGAGATGCTCAAGTACTTCATCGCCAAGGTGCACAACAGGAGGCTCCTTGTGCGCCCCCGCATAATAATCGGCGTGCCCTCAGGCATAACCCAGGTAGAGAAGAGGGCCGTAAGGGAATCGGCCTACTCTGCCGGCGCCGCAGAGGTCTATCTGATTGAAGAGCCGATGGCGGCCGCGATAGGCGCGGGCCTCCCCATAACCGAGCCATCGGGCAACATGATAGTCGACATCGGCGGCGGCACCTCCGAGATCGCCGTCATATCGCTCGCTGGCATAGTCCAGTCAAAGTCGATAAGGATCGGCGGGGACAAGCTCGACGAGGTGATCGTCCAGTACATCAAGAGGAAGTACAACCTCTCGATAGGCACCGGTGTAGCGGAGATGATAAAGATGTCGCTCGGCCTGCCTATGCCTGAAGAGAAGACGCATAAGCTCGAGATAAAAGGCTCGAACCTCATAACAGGCATACCCACCACCCTTGCGATAGAGTCCGGCGAGATAAGGGAAGCCCTTAACGAGCCGATCAACGCCATCATAGAGGCGATAAAGCACGTCCTCGAGACGACCCCGCCGGAGCTTGCCGCCGACCTCGTCGACAAGGGCATAGTCCTTGCCGGAGGGGGCGCGCTCATAAAGAACCTCGATACGATACTGAGGGAAGAGACCCAGCTACCGGTCACGATCGCCGAGGACCCGCTCACCTGCGTCGTCAAAGGCGCCGGCAAGGTCCTTGACGAGATGAAGCTCCTTAGGGAAGTGACCATACCAAACTGATAAAGGCAAAGCCGGGTAAACGTGGATGCGGTCATCTGAACGTAACATCTACTCTTTTTTAAGAAAGCACCAGCTTATCATCATCTCTACCGTCCTGGCGCTCTTTTCCCTGCACCTCGCCCTCACCGGCAAAAGGGATTACGAGAGGGGCTATCTCCTCAAGGAACTCCTTGCGTACACGGTAGCCCCTGCGCAAAAGATGGTCCTGGGCGCGGAGGCCTTTGTCAAGGGTATCTGGACCGACTACGTCTTCCTCGTCGGCGTAAGGGACGACAACGAAACGCTCACAAAGACGGTAGCGGCCCTCAGGCAGGAGAACAACAGGCTCGTCGAAGAGCTTAAGCTGAACGAGCGCCTGCGCGCCCTCATCGAATACAGAGAGGGCCTTCCATACAGCGCCTACGGCGCTGGAATAATCGCCCTCAACAAGGAGAGCTGGACCAGGACAGTGGTGGTGGACAAGGGCAAGGAGGACGGCATCGCGAAAGACCGCGCGGTGATCTCCCCCCATGGCATAGTGGGTCGTATCCTTGAAGTACAGAACCATACCGCCCGCGTGCTGCTGGCCACCGACCTGAGGTCGAACATAGACGTGGTCATCCAGCGTACGCGCGTTAAAGGCGTGGTCGAGGGCAACGGCTCCGACGGCATCATACTCAAGTACATCAGACAGGTCGACGACGTCCAGGTCGGCGACCTGGTAGTGACCTCGGGCCTCTCCGGGATATTCCCCAAGGGGCTCGTCGTAGGCGAGGTGACCAAGATAGAAAAAGGCGGGGATAACTTTTTCAAGCACATAGAGGTCAGGCCCGCCGCAGACACAGGCAGGCTCGAAGAGGTGCTGATCCTGAAGGAAGATTCCTTCTACACTGAATAGCTCTCCGGCGTTTTTAGCTCTTTTCACCCCCCGGTCTTTTCTGTTAAAATCCGGATTAGAATGTTCCCGCCTGTGGCGGGCGCAGCAGGCACGAAATGAAAGAGTTCATCTTATTTCTTCCGCTTACAATCGCGTATCTGGCTCTTAAGAGCACGCTTTTCCCGGGCATTCCGCTGCCGGACGTCCCACTCATAATCGTCTTTTACATGGCTTACAGGAAGGCCTCCGCCGAAGGCGCCATCTCGGCCTTCGCCCTCGGGTACCTGGACGACGCCTTCAGCGGCGGGATAATCGGCACAAGCTCCTTCGCCCTTATCGTCATATTCCTGGCGGTCCGCTACCTCGCCTGGATAGTCCAGTTCACCACCCCGGCAATCAGGGCCGCCGGGGTGTTTGCAGCCGCCCTGATGAAAGGCGCGCTCACCTATTACGCCCTCAAGGTCACGGACGTCGACGTCTATTTCTTCTCCGGGGTGGTCCTGGCTGCCATGGTCACCGCGTTCCTGGCACCAGCGGTAATCGCGCTCCTTCAGAAGATTACCTCCCTTGTGACCTCCCATAAGTTCAAGGACAGCGAGAATTGAGCAGAAGCTATTTCAAGGACAAGGAGCCCCGTGAATTCAAGGGCAGGGTCTTTGCCGCCACCATCCTTGTAGGGGCCCTCTTTTTCATCATTACCGCGCGCCTGTGGTACCTGCAGGTCCTCGAGCACTCATACTTCAACGAACTATCCCTCAACAACGCGACACGCCTGATAAAATCCCCTGCCCCCAGGGGCGTTATCTACGACCGCGTTGGGGTAAAGATCGCAGAAAACCGCCCCGGATTCGACCTCTACATCATGCCGGAGGACGTAAAGGACTGGGCCAGGACCAAGGAGATGCTCACGCGGCTCGTGGGCATCGACGAGGAGACCGTCAACGAGAAGCTCGCCAAGAAGAGGGCGCCCTTCAACGCGGTCAAGCTCAAGGAAGACCTCTCATGGGAGGAGACCGTAAAGATAGAGAGCTTCAAGTTCGAGATACCAGGCATAATGCTCGACGTCTCGCCGAAGCGCTCCTATGTCTTCAGCGAGGCCACCGCCCATCTCCTCGGCTACATAGGCGAGATAAGCGAGCGGGAGCTTAAGGAACGCGAGGAGGAGGAGAGGTACTCTTCCGGCGACCTTATCGGCAAGTACGGGCTTGAGAAGTACTTTGAGAACGAACTCCGCGGGGTGGACGGCGGCAAGGAGCTTGAGGTAGACGCCCTTGGCAGAAAGATAAGGGTAGCCAACTGGATACCCCCCTACCCCGGCAACAACATGAAGCTCACCATCGATATAAAGACCCAGGTCGCGGCATGGGCGGCCCTGAGCGGCAAGGTCGGCGCGGCGGTCGCGATGGACCCGAAGACCGGCAAGGTCCTCGCCATGGTCAGTACTCCTGGGTTCGACCCCAATGCCCTGTCCACCCGCATAACCAGGGACGAATGGAAGGCGATAGTGGAAAACCCCCTTAACGTGCTCAACAACAGGGCCATACAGGCGCAGTACCCACCGGCCTCCACCTATAAACCTATCCACGCGGCCGCCGCCCTCGAAGAGGGGGTCATAACGTCGAACACCATGATCTACGCCGGCCCGTCCTTCTGGTTCGCCGGCAGGGCGTACAGGGACTGGAAGGAGGAAGGCCACGGCACTATAAACGTGCACCGGGCCATAGTGGAATCGTCAGACACCTTTTTCTATCAGGTCGGATTGAAGCTCGGGATAGACCGCCTGGCAAACTATACCAAACGCTTCGGCTTCGGCACGAAAACAGGGGTGCCGCTCCACAATGAGAAGTCCGGCCTGGTGCCGTCCTCGGAGTGGAAGCTCAAGACCTACAAGATAAAATGGTACGAGGGCGAGACCATATCGGTATCTGTGGGACAAGGGTATACGCTCACCACCCCGCTTCAGCTCCTTAACGCCTACGCGGCTATCGCCAACGGCGGCACGCTGTGGAGGCCGCTGCTGGTCGATGAGGTCACCACACCGGACGGCAAGCTCATATCCAAAGCAACGTCCGAGAAAAGGGGCGAGCTGGGAATATCCGAGAAGACGATGGCTGTCGTAAGGGATGGCCTACGCGGGGTCACTCACGAGGAGGGCGGCACGGCCCGGTTCCTCAGCAGGCCCGTTGACCTTAAGATCGCCGGCAAGACCGGGACGGCACAGGTCACAAGGCTCATAAAAAGGACAAAGAACATCGAATCCATCGCGTACAAGTACCGCGACCACGCCTGGTTCGCCGGGTTCGCTCCATATGACGACCCGCAGATAGCCGTAGTGGTCATCGTAGAGCACGGCGGCTTCGGGGCGTCGGCGGCCGCGCCTGTGGCCAAAGAGATGTTCAAGGCATATCTCGAAAAGGAAGAGCCCGGGGCCGGGATAGAGACACAAACGCCGCCCTCGGAATTGGAGTCGCCGGATGAAGACCCCTCGGAGGCTAACCCGGCTGTCGTACCGGTGAGAGCCCCAGGGAAGAGTACCCCCCGGCAGGAGACTATCGATGATTGACAGGCGGCTTTTCACGCATTTCAACTGGTCTATACTCTCCGTCATCATCGCCCTCATCTTCGTGGGGTTCATGAGCATATACAGCGCCACGCACGCCCAGATGCCGTCCATATACAAAAAAGACGTCTACTGGATGAGCATAGGCGCGGCCTGCATGCTCTTCGCCATAGTCATAAGCTATGCCTATCTGGAGCGCGCAGCCTATTTCATTTACGGCGCATCGCTACTGCTCCTAATCTCGGTATTCTTCATCGGAAGTTCCTTCGGCGGGGCCAAGAGGTGGATCTCGCTCGGTTTCTTCTCGCTTCAGCCGTCGGAATTCGCCAAGATCGCGCTCATAATCATGCTCGCCAAGTACTTTAACGAGAAGATGGTGCCGGACAGGGGCATGGGCCTTAAAGACCTCATCCTGCCGGGCCTTATCATGATAATCCCCTTCCTGCTCATAGCAAAGCAGCCGGACCTTGGCACCGGGATAATAATCTGGATGATATTCTGGTCCATGGCCTTTATCGTAAAGATAAGGACAAGGGTCATAGCTGGCCTGGGACTGCTCTTCGCGGCCATGGCGCCTATCGCCTGGGTCTTCCTCAAGGACTACCAGAAGGCGCGGCTTACGAGCTTCATGAGCCCGGAGGCCGACCCGCTGGGCACAGGCTACCATGTCATGCAGTCCAAGATAGCCATAGGCTCCGGCGGCGTGCTCGGCAAAGGCTTCCTTCACGGCACGCAGGGCAATCTCATGTTCCTGCCAGAGCACCATACCGACTTCATCTTCGCCGCCCTGGCCGAGGAATGGGGGCTTGCCGGGGCGCTCGTGGTCATAGGGCTCTTCCTCGCCCTCATAATATCGGGGCTCCATACCGCCACGGGCTCAAAGGACAGGTTCGGCTTTCTCCTTGCCTTCGGCATTACCGTCATGTTCTTCTGGCAGATAACCATAAACCTGGGCATGGTCTCGGGGCTACTGCCCGTGGTCGGCGTACCGCTCCCCTTCATAAGCTACGGCGGGTCGTTCCTTATAACCTCGATGATAGCCGCAGGGGTGCTCCTCAATATAAACATGAGGAGGTTCATATTCTGAGAGACCGCCTGGCCGTTTTTCTCGCAACCGGCGCTTACCTGGGCAGGGCCCCGGTCATGCCCGGCACCTTCGGCACGCTATGGGGCGTGCCCATAGCCTGGCTCTTGTCAGGGCTTGCCATACATTGGCAGGCTCTGGCCACGATAGCCGTCATCGCGGTCTCTATCGCTGTCTCATCAGAGGCCTCCAGGATACAGGGTACTCACGACCATCCCTCCATTGTGGCCGACGAGATAAGCGGTTATCTTGTGGGCATAATACTGCTTCCGTTCACGGCCATAAACGCAATATTGGTGTTTATTCTTTTCAGGTTTTTTGATATTCTTAAGCCCTATCCGGTATCCTGGCTGGACAGGCGGTTAAAGGGCGGGACCGGTATAGTGCTGGACGACCTGGCCGCCGGCGTATACGCCAACATTGCAGCCCATCTCGTCCTCTGGCTTGCCGGGAAGATATGATAGCGGCCCTTATAGGAGAATCCCTTCGGAGAAAGGGGCTCAAATTGGCGATCGCCGAGTCATGTACCGGGGGTCTTCTTTCAAGCCTTATAACCGACGTGCCGGGGAGTTCCGATTACTTTAAAGGCGCTATCGTTGCCTATGACGATAGCGTAAAGATATCACAGCTCGGCGTCAGGAAGGCCACCCTCGCCTCTTTCGGCGCCGTCTCAAGGCGGACAGCCGCGGAGATGGCTAAAGGCGCGAGAAGCAGGCTTAAGGCCGATATCTCGGCAGCTGTAACAGGCATAGCAGGGCCTGGGGGCGGCACCCCAAAAAAGCCGGTCGGCCTTGTATTCATTGCCGTATCCAAGGGCTCAAGGACTACTGTCAAGAGGTTCCTCTTCAAGGGCGGAAGAAAGTCGGTAAAAAAGAGCTCGGCTCAAGCCGCCCTCAAGATGCTCGCGGATGCTGCCGGCATAAAGACAGACGGAGGCCTGAAATAAGGACCTTCATAGCCATAAGGATACCAACGGAGGTCAAGGAAGCGCTCCGCGCAGTACAGGAGAGCCTTGACCGGGGTTTTAAATCGGTGGGCTGGGTAAGGCCCGAGGCCGTGCACCTGACGCTTAAGTTCCTCGGAGAGGTCGACGATAAACGCCTCGAAGAGCTTGGCAGCGCCCTTCAAGAGGCCGCCTCCGGCATCCCCCCATTTAGCCTCACGGTAGAAGGGGTTGGCGGGTTCCCAAACCAGAAGAGCCCGCGGGTCATATGGGCAGGTATAAAGGAGAACGAATCGTTTGCGAAGCTCCAGCGCCAGGTGGAAGAGCACCTCAATGCGATAGGCTTTGAGCGCGAGGAGCGCCCCTTCACCCCGCACCTTACGCTTTGCCGGATAAAATCCATTGGGGACGGCAAGGCATTGGGAAGGCTCCTGGCAGATATAAAGCCGCAGATAAAGGCGGATTTCAGAGTTTCTTCGGTAATACTCTTTAAAAGCGAGCTGAAAAAAACCGGGGCCGAGTACACGGCCATGAAAGAAGCCGCTCTCAAACCTTAAAACCCAGAAGGAGGCCGCAATAGATGTCCACTACGCCCACGACCACATCGGCAAACAAGACAAAGGCGCTTGACCTCGCCATAAGCCAGATAGAAAAGCAGTTCGGCAAGGGTTCGATAATGAAGCTCGGCAAGGACGGCGCCCCTGTGAAGATATCGGCCGTATCGACCGGATCGACGGCCCTCGATATAGCCTTGGGGATCGGCGGGGTCCCAAGGGGAAGGGTAGTCGAGGTATTCGGCCCGGAGTCTTCAGGAAAGACCACCCTTACGCTCCACATAGCGGCTGAGGCGCAGAAAAAGGGCGGGACAGTAGCCTTCATCGACGCCGAACACGCCCTCGACCTCTCGTACGCCAAGAAGCTCGGAGTCAACGCCGACGACCTGCTCCTTTCACAGCCGGATACCGGCGAGCAGGCCCTTGAGATAGCCGACGTCCTCATAAGAAGCGGCGCTGTCGACCTCATCGTCGTAGACTCTGTCGCCGCGCTCGTGCCAAGGGCCGAGCTCGAAGGCGAAATGGGCGATTCGCACATGGGCCTCCAGGCCAGGCTCATGAGCCAGGCGCTCCGCAAGCTCACCTCGACCATAAGCAAGTCCAACACCTGCGTCATATTCATAAACCAGATAAGGCACAAGATAGGCGTCATGTTCGGCAGCCCGGAGACCACCACCGGCGGGAACGCGCTCAAGTTCTACGCCTCCATCAGGATGGACATAAGGAAGATCGGCCAGCTAAAGCAGGGAGACTCGGTCATAGGCAACCGCATAAGGGTCAAGGTCGTTAAAAACAAGCTCGCCCCGCCCTTCAGGGACGCCGAGTTCGACATCCTCTTTAACGAGGGCATATCGAGGGAGGGCGACATCCTTGACCTCGGCTCCGGCGTCGATATCGTCGAGAAGAGCGGCTCATGGTTCTCCTACAACGGCGAGAGGCTCGGCCAGGGGCGCGAGGCCGCGAGGTCGTACCTCCGTGAGCACCCGGAGGTGGCCGCGGACATCGAGCAGAAGATACTCCAGCACTACGGCATCAAGACAAACGAGGAGCAGAAGTAATGGCGGAGATAGACTTAAGTTCCATCCTGAACGTCGCCGTCAAGGGCAAGGCCTCTGACGTGCACCTAAAGGCTGGTGTGCCCCCGATACTGAGGGTGCACGGCTCTCTCGTGCCGATAAAGAACCACGAGAGGCTCGCGCCTGATGAGATAGCCAGGGCAGCGATGAGGCTCATGAGCGACGCCCAGAAGGAGACCTTCAGGCAGAACCACCAGCTCGACATGGCCTACAGCGTCCCAGGCCTCGGCAGGTTCAGGGTAAACATATTCCAGCAAAGGGGCGCGGTCGGCATAGTCCTCAGGGTCATCCCGATAAAGATACAGACCTTCGATGAGCTTAACCTGCCGAAGGTCCTTGAGACCGTCGCAAACGAGATAAGGGGCCTGGTCCTTGTGACCGGGGTCACCGGCAGCGGGAAATCGACAACGCTTGCCGCCGTGCTCGACTATATCAACAACCACAAATCCAGCCACGTGATAACCGCCGAAGACCCCATCGAGTTCCTTCACAGGGACAAAAGGTGCATCATCAACCAGAGGGAGATAGGCATGGACGCCCCGAGCTTCTCGGACGCGTTGAGGGGCGCCCTCAGGCAGGACCCGGACATCATCATGGTCGGCGAGATGAGGGACCTTGAGACGATAGAGATAGCCCTCACAGCGGCCGAGACCGGCCACCTGGTCCTTTCCACCCTCCATACCATCGACGCCATGGAGACCGTGAACAGGATAGTATCGGTATTCCCCCCGTACCAGCAGAAGCAGATAAGGATACAGCTCGCGGGGGTAATAAAGGCGATAGTCTCCCAGAGGCTCATGCCCACCAAGGACGGCCAGGCGCGCGTGCCGGCCGTAGAGGTCATGGTCTCCACCGGGCGCATAAGGGAGTGCATCGAGGACAAGGAGAAGACAAAAGACATCGCCGACGCCATCTCCAAAGGCTACACCACATACGGCATGCAGACCTTCGACCAGTCCATCATGTCTCTGCTTAACAAGGGGCTCATCTCCTACGAAGAGGCCCTGAGGCAGTCGAGTAACCCGGCTGATTTCGCTCTCAAGGTAAAGGGTGTCTCCGGCACGAGCGATATGGGATGGAAGGACTTTGAGAAAAACGAGAAGGAAGGCGGCGGCGCCACGCCCCCTCCGGCTGACATAGAAAGGTTCTGAGGGGGGACCTTTTTTGTTGTCCCTTGACAGGTTGCTGAAAAATACAGATTTTGTTCAGGCTGCTTAAAAAACCATATGCGAGGCCCCAATGAAATCGGGGAGCGAGGAAGGAGGCGTACTTCTTTGGTACGCCGCACTGACTCGCTTTGAAGGCAACGACGCAGATGGACTTATTTCAGCCTGCTAAGTCCTCCCCTCCCCATTATGAAAGAAAGGCCGCAAAAGAAGAACGGCATAAGCGCCAAAGGGGCGGCGATGCGCCTCCTCTCCATAAGGCCCAGAAGCGTCCGGGAGATGGAGACGAAGCTCAAGGAAAAATTTGATACTGACGAGGCCGGAGAAGCCGTCCAGTACCTCATCGAGCTTGGCTACCTCGACGACGAGAAGTTCGCGAGAGGGCTGGCCGAATCACGCGCCAGACACAAGGCATGGGGGCCAGCGCGGATAGCCAGAGAGCTATCATTAAAGGGGATCGAAGAAGGCATAATAAAACTGGTATTAATTGAATCGGCGCCTGAAGAAGAAGGCGCAAACGACGCGCTCAAGAGGTGGCTCAAGAGGAACAGCTCGGTCAAAGGGCCCAAGGCGCGGGAGCGGGCCTTCAGGCACCTGCTGGCAAGGGGCTTTTCAACCGGGGCCATAATGAAGGTCCTGGGCGGCCTCTCTGTAGATGACGAATAGAGATTGATATTAAAAAAATATTATTTTATCAACGGGAAAGAGTATGAAGTCATCAGACATCAGAAAACGTTTTCTGGATTACTTCGCGAAAAAGGGCCACACGATAGTGCCGTCGTCCGGCCTTGTGCCAAAAGGCGACCCAACCCTCCTCTTCACGAACGCTGGAATGGTCCAGTTCAAGGGGGTCTTCCTCGAAGAGGAGACAAGGGATTATACAAGGGCTGCGTCATGCCAGAGGTGCATGAGGGCGGGTGGCAAGCACAACGACCTCGAAAACGTCGGCAGGACCGCCAGGCACCACACATTCTTCGAGATGCTCGGCAACTTCTCATTCGGCGACTATTTCAAGGAAGGCGCCATAGAGTTCGCCTGGGAGTTCCTTGCAAAGGAGATGGGCCTCCCCAAGGACAGGCTCTGGGTAACGGTATTCGAGAGCGACGACGAGACCGCCGGGATATGGAAGAAGGTAGCCGCCATCCCTCCTGAGCGTATAGTAAGGCTCGGGGAGAAGGACAACTTCTGGTCGATGGGAGATACCGGCCCCTGCGGCCCGTGCTCCGAGATACTGATAGACCAGGGGCCTCATGTCGGCTGCGGAAGGCCGGAATGCGCCGTAGGGTGCGACTGCGACAGGTACCTGGAGCTTTGGAACCTGGTCTTCATGCAGTACGACAGGAGCGCCGGTGGGAAGCTTACCGGGCTGCCTAAACCATGCATAGACACCGGCATGGGCCTTGAGCGCCTTTCAGCAGTCATGCAGGGCAAGCTCAACAACTACGACAGCGATCTTTTCTCGGCTATCATAGGGAAGATTCTGGAGCTGTCTTCGGTCAAATACGAAGCAAACCCTGAAACAGACGTATCCATAAGGGCGATAGCCGACCACGCGAGGGCGATAACATTCCTCATGGCCGACGGGGTGTTGCCGAGTAACGAAGGCCGTGGCTACGTGCTCCGGAGGATAATCAGGAGGGCGGCCCGCCACGGAAGGTATCTGGGGCTACAGGAGCCTTTCCTTTACAAGGTGAACGGGGCGGTAATCGAATCGATGGGGGCGATCTATCCGGAGATAGTAAAGGCCAGGGACCTCATCGCCAGGGCCACCAGGGGCGAGGAGGAACGCTTCTTTGAGACACTGGAGCGCGGCCTCGCCCTCCTTGAAGGAGAGGTAAAGGCCCTGAAGGAGATGAACGCGACGGTAATACCAGGCGACGTCGCCTTCAAGCTCTACGACACCTTCGGCTTCCCTGTGGACCTTACCGCCGACATAATAAGGAAAGAAGGCTTCTCAGTCGATGAGGACGGCTTCGGCAAGCTCATGGAAGAGCAGAAGAAGACGGCACGGGCCTCATGGAAGGGGCTTGAAGGCAAGTCCTCCTCGCAGGAGTTCTACAAGAGCCTCTCTTCAGCCGGGCTCTCATCTGAGTTCGCCGGCTACCACATGGACGCCGTCTCCTCAAGGGTCCTCTGCCTTATTAAGGACGGACAGACGGTAGACGCGGCCTTCTCCGGCGAAGATGTCGAGGTCATAACCGGCGAGACGCCTTTTTACGCCGAATCAGGCGGACAGGTTGGAGACACGGGCGTGATCGTCGGCAAGGGCTTCAGCCTCAAGGTAATGGACACGAGAAGGCCGGTAAATAACCTCATAGTCCACTATTGCAAGATCGAGGAAGGCTCGATAAACGTAGACGACACGGCTGAGCTGGCGATAGATATAGAAGCCAGGAACGCAATACGCAGGAATCACACCGCCACGCACATACTCCACGCCATACTGAGAAAGACAGTAGGCGAGCACGTCAGACAGGCAGGCTCTCTCGTGGCCCCAGGCTACTTCAGGTTCGACTTCAGCCACTTCGAGCCGCTGGGGGCTGACACGATAAGAAAGATCGAGCAGGAGGCGAACAGGGCCATCCTTTCAAACAGGGAGGTCACGACAGACGTCCTCTCCTACACCGAAGCCGTAGAAAGGGGGGCGCTCGCGTTTTTCGGAGAGAAATACGGCGACCTCGTGCGCATGGTGCAGGTCGAGGGAGTAAGCGCCGAGCTATGCGGCGGGACTCATGTGAGGAGGAGCGGCGATATCGGTATCGTCAAGGTCACAGGTGAAAGCTCGGTAGCCGCTGGCGTAAGAAGAATAGAGGCCGTGACCGGAGAAGCTGCCCTCGCGTTCCTCAACCAGGCCGAGGATACGCTTAAGGAAGCGTCGGCGCTCCTTAAGGTGCCCAGGAACGACGTGCCTGAGAGGATAAAAAAGCTCTTCGAGGAAGAAAAAGAGCTTGGCAGAGAGATAGAGCGCCTCAAAGGCAAGGAGAAGGCAGGAGCCGCTGGAGAGCTCTTGGAATCTGTGCGCAAGGTGGCTGGCGTGAGCGTTCTCGCCACGAAGGTCGCCGGCGACGCCAAAGAGCTACGCGAGATGGCTGATGCCCTGAGGCAGAAACTCGGAAGCGGCATAGTCGTTCTCGCGGCCGAGCAGGACTCCAAGGCGCTGCTCCTTGCTGCCGTTACAAGGGACCTGGTATCACGCTACAGCGCCGGAGAGATAATAAAGAGGCTCGCGCCAATAATAGGCGGCAAAGGCGGCGGAAAGGCCGATATGGCGCAGGCCGGCGGGGCTCAACCCGAAAATATCGGCCTGGCTATCGATCAGGCGTACAGGACGATAGAAGAGCTGTAAAACAGCCTTATTGGTGAGATTGCGATCAACAAAAAGCCCGGTCATCCCGGGCTTTCGCGTTTTAGTAGTTTTTTAAGTAGTACTTAAGTCAACAGCACGACGACCACTTCATCATCGCCGTCGTAAGACCAGAGGAGAGTTTCGCGAAATCGCTCCCAAGCTCCAGCCCGTCGGCCGCCGCCTCCTTCTTCCCGGTGACAGCGTAATCGAGTATCTTTGCCGCCTCTTCATGAAAGGAGGCGTGGAGGTTCCTGATCCTCGTCCAGCTCTCTCCTTTCTTCTCATGATCAGGCAGTCCGTGCAGCCATTTTCCGAAGTCGCAATTGTTGTCTGCCTTGACCTTGGCTACCGACCACTCGCTCTGGCCTGTCTCGATAGCCTTCTTAAGCCTTACCTTCCACATGCCATGCGCCCCGATAGCCTGCTTGATCTCGTCTGCCTTGGACATCTTTAAGCCTCCTTAGCTGTATGCTTTAGCTCTATTTCGCAACCCTGACCGGGAACTTTACAAAAAAACACTTTCTACCCCCTGTCGATCTTTAATTAGAAGCAAGATATGTCCTGTGTTGTTAAAAACAGCTAAAAAATTATCTCAGCAGCACGCCCCTTTGCCATTATCACCATTATCCGCCTCACTTCCGCAGCCGCACGAGACATCACCAGTTACCATTCCCCTTATAAGCGCAGCGGCGCAGCCGACTCCGGTTTTGACCTTGATGGCCCCGTGCTCGCAATTCCTCATGCAGGCGCCGCATTCCATGCAAAGGTCCCTATCGGTCAGCCTTGCCCTTTTATCCGCCATGACGAACACCCCATGAGGGCAGACATCGGCGCAAAGTCCGCAGCCCTTGCATTTTTCCGTATCATACCCAAGGGTACAAACAGCTTCCAGATACCTCATAAGAGCCCCCACTGGCTTATCTTGAACGCGATGAAAAGCAAGAACGCCATACCCGTACCAGCAAGGTAGACAGGAATCGAAAACTTAAGCTCCTTATTGACCCCCGAGGCCCCCGTGAAAGTAGTAGAGCCCGTGAACTGAAGGGCCATGTACGAGCTTGCGAGGGGAAAGAAAAGCAATGACGCCGCCTTTAAAAGGACGCTTTCCGGGGCGGGAATAAAAAACGAGGCGACGAGAACAGAGGCAAGCCCGGCAAGCCAGCCTTTTATGGCGAACGGCCTGAATGGTATGTACGGCAGCAGGGCCGGGGTAAGCAATGCGCCCGCCAGTACGGAGACGAGCCCCAAAATAATGAGCGGCCCGCCGTAGCCAATTGCCGCTTCGAAGGAGATCCCTCTGGTGGTAAGTCCGGATAACGCAAAGAGCAGTAAAGAGAAGATGGCAAATATCTTGAGCGCGGGCCTGAGCTCCATAGGGGTAAGCACGAGCCTGTCCTTCAGGCTGAATTGGACCAGCCTCATCCCCGCGCTCGCCTTATAGCCTGAGCTTACGAATTCTTTCAAATCGGAGGCCAGCACAGGGCCGTATATAGCCCTGAAGCCGGTCTGCTTCCTGACCTCAGGGGCCGAAACACCCGGTGCGCCTAGCTGTGGCAGTATGAGACGCCTGTGTGATACCTTTTCATGGAGCCTTTCCGAGAATACCTTTTTTACAAGCTCATCCGTGCCGAATGTCCCCTTCCCTGCGGCGCACCAGACGTTTATGCCTTTGGTATCAAGGACGAGCAGCCATGCGTCCACGCCTGGTATAGATCCGCGTAAAATATCGAAGCTCATCTTGTAGTTCGCGGTTACAAAAACGTCTGAGCCGGGGCCAGGGCTGCCCAGGGCGTAAAGCCCGGGCACGACTACATACTTCATCCTGTACGCGCCTATCCTGCATCTGAAATGGTCTATGCGGTCTTTCCAGGTGACAGCAGAATCAGTGCTTAAGGGCTTTTTCCCCGCGTCTTCAGTTGGACAACATTGAGCGGTATTTGCCCCGCAGCAAGCGGCCTTCTCTCCGAGCCGTGTCTTCTTTTTCATGGAAGCCTCCTCAGAGCATCTCTCTCATGACAGGGCCGAGCCTGTGTTTGAGCATATCCACCAGGTCTTCTACCTTGACGAGGGTGATACAGCAGACCTCGCCGTCCTTCTCCCATGTGGCTACCGCGAGCTTGTCTCCGGCCCTTATGCCGGCCTTCTCCCTCAACTCTTTTGGCAGCACCATCTGCCCTCTCTCGTCAACGCTTACGACGGCCTCTACCTTGCAGCCCTCCACCCTCTTTACATCAGTCCCGCAGCAGCCCCCATCCTTCTTCCTCGCCATATCTCCTCCAAATTATCTTACCAATCAGACTTATCAGAATCATCAGAATTATACTCCAATCCTCCGGAATGTCAACGGCTTTTCGCCAACATGGAAAAGACGCACCTGTTCCGATCCCAATACGAATGGTGAAGGTATCTGTGCTGAAAAAAGTCATGATCTACGAGAATTATAAGAAGACAAGGCGCGCGGGACTGGCCGCGGCTGCGTAGCTGGGGCTGTTTAGGGATAAACCGATGGGCGGAGATGAAACTGATCCCTGGGGCTCAGGGCTTTGCTGGCGTGCGGAGCAGGTTCATGTACATCTGGGCCATCTTGTTGCCGGGGTTCTCTCCGAGCACCTTCAGCCATTCGGCCTTTGCCAAATCACGCTGCCCCATGACGTAGTGGGTAAGCCCGAGCTGTATCCTTGAGCCAGGGTAATCGGGGTGCTCCTTTATGGTCTCATTGAACTCACGAATGGCGCTCTCAAAGTCCTTCATATCCCTGTAGACGACCCCAAGGCTGGTCCTGATATCGACGAACTCGGGCCTGAGCCTCAAGGCCTTTTTGAACTCTTCGGCTGCCTCGGTATAGAAGCCGAGGTCCTTGTAGATAAGCCCCAGGTCGGCGTGCATATTGGCGAGCTTGCCTTTGACGTAAGGGTCGAGGTAACTCTCGGCGCCCCTCCTGGCCAGCTTCGCGAGCGAATATACCTCGGATGATTTATCGAACTGGCCGAGCTCGTTGTAGACTACCGAAAGGTTGAGCGACGCCTCTGTATAATCCGGGTTTATCTCAATGGCCTTCATAAAAGACCTGATGGCGTCCTCGAACCTGGTGGCGTTGTAGTAGATGAGCCCGAGCATATTATGTACGTCCGCGTACCCGGATTTTTCGATCGCCACCTTCTCCAGGTACTGCTGGGCCGTATCGAGCTTTTTTTCGTCAAAGGCCCTCTTGCCAAGGTCGTAATTATGCTGCCAGCCCTTCTCCATATGCCCTATACCTCTCCCATCCGGCCCTTGGCGTCGCGCGCGTACGGGCTCCCGGGGTAGTTTGTAATAAGCGTGGAGAAGGCCTCGTTGGCGAGCTCCTTCTCCCCAAGCCCGATATATGACTCCCCTATGAAGTAGAGGGTCTTGTCGGTTATCCCGGCGTCAGTATAAGATGTGAGTATGTCACGCAGGCGGCCAAGGGCCCCCTTATATTTTTTCTGCTTGAAATAGAACCTGGCGATGTAGAACTCCCTTTCCGCAAGCCTGTTCCTCATGAATACCGAGAGGTCCTTTGCCGTGGCGACATAAGGCGAGCCGGGATAAGCCGCGATGAGGTCTTCAAAGGCGAAGAGGGCCTTCTTTGTCGAGGCCTGGTCCCTGTCGAGCGTGAGCACGTCCTTGAAATGGCTCATGCCCTTCTGGAAAAGCGCGTACGGGGCCTTGATGTGCGCGGGATGAAGGGCAACGAAGTTGGTGTAATAGGAGCTTGCGTCCTCGTAGCTCTCCATGGCGTAGCTCACGTCACCCAGCATCAGCTCGGATTCCTGGGAGTACGGGCTCAAGGGGTACTCCTCCATGAGCATCTTGAAGGACCTGTCAGCCTCTTGCAGGTTGCCGCTCAAGTACGCGTTCACGGCGCCGTCGTAGATCTCTCTGGCGTCCCTTCTAACTGGCCCTTCAGGGATGCTGGCGCAACCTGAGAAGACGAAAAGAGCCAGCACGACGGTAATGGCGGCCCTGAGGCAGGCAGCCCCCCTCGCCACTCCATAAGCTTTTTTGTTCTTACGCGAGAAAACGCTCATCAAATAAAAATACCACGGGACGCATCCCTTGTTCAAGCCAATTGCCTCATGCCTGCCGGGTAACAGGGCTGGCAAGCGCTCTTTTTTCAGCATCCGTAAGGATCCTGGCTGTATCAAGTATAATCACCTTGCCGCTGTCGGTATCGACACTGGCCTCTACGCATCCGTCCCATGCATCCCCCTTTGCCTCTGGCCTGAGGGTCGCCTCTTTTGCCGCAAGGGTGATCTCAGAGACCTCGTCTACGATGAGACCTATTATTAACGAATCAACAGAACACACTATTATTCTTACGTTTTCCGACTGAACGACCGGCAGCGAAAATCTTCTCCTCAGGTCAAGGGCCGGTATGAGCATGGAACGGACCTTTACACGCCCCTCGAGAAAACCAGGCACGCCTTCTGCCACTACCTCTTTGAGCCTCACTATCTCCTTGACGCGGCTTACATCCATGCCAAACTCATGCTTGCCTAACCGGAACCTGATAAACTGGAAATCCGGCTGTATATATCTGGACCTGACCTTCTTCATGCGCTCTCTTGGACTTCGACAAGGGCCAACGCGTCAAGGATCTTTATGGTCCTTTCCCCGGCGTTTATAATACCCTTGAGAAAAAATGCATGCTCAGAGTCTCCTGGAGGCTCTAGATAGCTCGCCGGGAATTCCTTTACCCCTGCCAGCCTGTCGACAAGAAGACCTGCCTTCAGGTCGTCGACCGCCACTATAAGTATCCTGGAAGACGGCCTGCACTCGACTGTGCCGATGCCGAGCCTCGTCTTAAGATCAAGTACAGGCACCATCTCGCCCCTCACGGATAGTATGCCCTTGATGTAAGCGGGGGTCCTTGGCACCTCCGTGACCTGCCTGGGCCGGAGCACCTCCACCGCCTCGGCAACGTCAAAGGCATACTCCTGCAAGCCGAGGAAGAAGGAGATCACGTTAATAGTACCCTCGAAGCCTTTCTTGTGCTCAAGGCTTGAGGTGTAGTTCTCCTCTGTGGGCGCGATGGTGGCCTGGCGCGGCGCCTCCTCGGCTATCTTGAGCCATGGCCCTTTCATACTATCGCGGGCCGGGGCTGCAGCCCCGGCTTCCTTTCCCTTACGACCTGATCGAGTATGCCGGTCACATCCAAAACGAGCAGGGTGCCCTTCTCCCCCATATCGGTAGCCCCGGCGATGCCAGGGACCTTGAGCATCCTTGAAAGCGGCTTTATGACAACGTCAAGCTCCTCTACCAGGTGGTCTACCACGAGGCAGAGCCTGTGCTCGGCAAGCCCTGCCACAATGCCGTAGCCGACCTCCTTGTCGGAAGGCTGGTGGCTGAAAAACCTTGAAAGCCTGAGGGCAGGTATCATCCTGCCCTCTATGCTGATCTCCCCGTTTGCCTGGACCGCGTCGAGCGAGGAGGAGCGCAACTCGACTATCTCAAGGACCGAATTTAGGGGGACCGCGTACCTCTTCCCCGACTCTTCGATTATAAGCGCCTGGATGATAGCGAGGGTTATCGGTATGGTAAGAAGAAACCTCGTGCCCTTGCCCTTTACGGTCTCAATATCTATTATCCCGGAAAGGCGGGTTATGTTCTCCTTCACCACGTCCATCCCCACACCCCTGCCCGATGTCTCGCTCACGATATCCCTTGTCGAGAACCCGGGCAGAAAGATGAGATCGAGCGCCTCCAGCCGGGAGAGCCTGTCAGCGTACTCGCGGGTCACAAGGCCTTTTGAGACGGCCTTCTCCTTAACAAGCTCGGTGTCTATGCCGGTGCCGTCGTCCTTGACCTCTACGACGACATGGTTCCCCTTCTGGTAGGCGGAAAGTATTATCGTGCCAGTCCTTGGCTTTCCGAGGGCCTCCCTCACCGCAGGGGCCTCGAGGGCGTGGTCGACAACGTTCCTTATTATGTGCATGAGAGGGTCGGCGAGCTCCTCGACGATGAGCTTATCCAGCTCGGTGTCATCTCCGCGGGTGACTATCCTTATCTCCTTGCCAGCCTCCCTTGAAAGCTTCCCAAGGAAGGTGTCGAACCGGCCGAAGAGCTGGCCTATGGGGACCATCCTTACGTCCAGGACGCTGTCACGAAGCTCTGAAAGCTTCCTTTCGAGGTTCTTCTCGGTCCTTGAGAGCTCAAGCCCGTAGACGGAAAAATCGCTGTCTCCCTTGAGCTCTCCGCTCAAGGAGGCTATGCTCGATTTCAGCATGCCAAGCTCGCTTATGAGGTTCATGATATAGTCGAGCTTTGAGATGTTGACGCGCACGGTATTGCTGACCCTTCGAAGCGTCCCGCCTTTCGAGGGATGCTGCCCTGTCCCCCTTATGACTTCGAAGACCGGCTCCCTGGGCTCTAACTTCGGGGCAGGCTCCGCGAGCATCCTTATCTCGGCCTCGGCGGCGTCTTTTATAAGCCCCAGTATGAACGACCTGTCGCGGCAGGTGCCTATGAGAATATCAAAGTAGAGAAGCTCGTGGCTGGACTTCGAGGACGGCAGCGTTGCTATCACCTCTGCCTCGGTCCTTAACAGGTCAGTGAGCGCCATATAGCCCTTATCGAAGTTTGTGATAGGGAACCGGACGGTCACTATCAGTACGCTCTTCCCCTCGCGCAGGCATTCCCTCAGCCTGTGCTCCTCGTACTCGGTCAATACCGAGACAAGCTCCTTGGCGAACTCCTCCCTTGGCTTGGGTTTCTTGACGTGTATCCTGGACAGAGCAGACTTAATCTCGTCTATTTCACGGGAGAAGTCCCCTGTGCCCTTGGCCGTAAGGATCTTGACCATGAGGTCGTGGGCGCTGATTATGCAATAGATAACTTCGTCGGTGAGGGCGATCCTCCCAAGGCGCAGGAGGTCGAGCGTATCTTCGAGGCTGTGGCTCAACGAGGCAAGCTCCTTGAACTCGAAGATGCCGCACATGCCTTTGAGAGTATGGGCCGAACGGAATATGGCGTTTAAGACGGCGGGGTCGATGATGCCGGCCTTAACGCCCTTCCCCAGCTTATTGAGCCCCTTGCCCATGGAGTTGAGGATGTCTTCGGCCTCTGCCAGAAATTCTCTGAAACGCTCTGACTTCAAATCTGTTTTAGTCATTACAGCGCCCGCCTGGATGAAAGGTTCTACCTGAGAAAAGCTCTGTTACGGGACCGTCTACAGATGTTTACAGGGATATTTTCCGGAGTGCGGCTAAGCTGCCTGGAGAAGGGTTGGACCGGGCCGTCCTGTGCGGATGAGGCACGCTTGAAAAGAAAGAGAACTTCCTGCCACCGCAAAGATACCCCAGTCATAAGGATACCGCTTCCACCTTTCACAGGCAGGCTTAAGGTCAGCCATCAACCTTAGGTTGATATTTTAACACAACTTACGATTATGTAAAGCAATTTACAATTCAGGGGCGCACGTAAAAACGGGCGGGAAAAACAACTCTTCCCGCCCGTTTCCTCTTGCCTTGCCTATGTGCCCATCTCCCAGGAGGCGAGGTACTTTTTCTGCTCGCTCGTGAGGGTGTCTATCTTCATCCCAAGGGCAGAGAGCTTGAGGCGCGCTATCTCCTTGTCTATCTCCTGAGGGACCGTGTAGACGTCCGCGGAAAGTCCCTTCCCCTTCTTTACAAGGAAGTCGGCGGCCAGCGCCTGGTTGGCGAAGCTCATATCCATGACGCTTGCCGGATGCCCCTCAGCCGAGGCCAGGTTTATAAGCCTGCCTTCGCCGAGCACGCAGACCGTCTTGCCGCTCTTAAGAGTATACTCCTCGACGAAGTCCCTTACTATCCTTTTGCCCTTGCTCGCGGCCTTGAGGCCGGCGAGGTCGAGCTCGACGTTAAAGTGGCCCGAGTTGCACACGAGCGCGCCGTCCTTCATCTTGAGGAAGTGCTCCTTCCTTATGACGTTCAGGTTGCCGGTCACGGTGCAGAACATATCGCCGATCCTGGCGGCGTCGGCTATCGGCATCACCCTGAAGCCGTCCATTACGGCCTCGAGCGCCTTCAAGGGGTCGATCTCGGTTACTACGACGTTGGCGCCCATGCCCTTGGCCCTCATCGCCACTCCCTTGCCGCACCAGCCGTAACCGCAGACGACGAAGGTAGACCCGGCGAAGAGCCTGTTGGTGGCGCGAAGTATCCCGTCGAGCGTAGACTGGCCCGTGCCGTAGCGGTTGTCGAAGAAGTGCTTCGTGCAGGCGTCGTTCACGGCTATGACCGGGAACTTCAATATCTTGTTTGCCGCGAGGCTTTTAAGCCTTATGACACCGGTAGTGGTCTCTTCGGTTGAGCCGAGGATGTTCTTGGCGGCCTCCTTCCTGCTGGTATGGAGGAGCGAGACGAGGTCGGCGCCGTCGTCCATCGTTATATTGGGCTTGGTGTCCAGCGCGGCGTTCAGGTGCTTATAATAGGTCTTGTTGTCCTCGCCTTTTATGGCGTAGACCGGTATGCCGTAGTCCTTTACAAGAGAGGCGGCCACGTCGTCCTGGGTGCTCAGGGGGTTGGAGGCGCAAAGAACAACGTTCGCCCCGCCGGCCTTGAGTGTTATCATCAGGTTGGCCGTCTCTGTTGTGACGTGGAGGCAGGCCGCGAGCCTTGAGCCCTTGAGCGGCTTCTTCTTCGAGAAGTTCTCCTTCACCTTCCTGAGCACTGGCATGTCCAGCTCAGCCCACTCGATCCTCTTCTTCCCTGCCTGGCTGAGCCCGATATTCTTCACATGGAAATCCATCTTACCTCCAAAAAAAGTGTTTTTAAGGGACCTGACAAAAGAATGACTTTAGGGGCTACAAGCCCCTAAAGTCATTCAAATCAATAACAGTTTTTCAGGCGACTACGCCCGCGGCCTTGCGGAGCGCCTCGGCCTTGTCGGTGAGCTCCCAGTTGAAGCCCTCCTCGGTCCTGCCGAAGTGGCCGTATGCCGCGGTCTTCCTGTATATGGGCCGGAGGAGCTTAAGGTCCAGTATAAGCTCGGCGGGCTTCATGCGGAAGTTCGCCTTTATGATATCCTCTATCTTCTCTACCGGTATCTTCTCGGTGCCGAAGGTGTCGACCATGATGGAGACCGGGTCCGCTACACCTATGGCGTACGCGAGCTGGACTTCGCACTCTGTGGCAAGCCCGGCGGCCACCACGTTCTTGGCTATGTACCTGGCGAGATAGGATGCGGACCTGTCGACCTTTGACGGATCCTTGCCAGAGAAGGCGCCGCCGCCGTGGCTGCCATGGCCGCCGTAGGTATCGACTATGATCTTCCTGCCTGTAAGGCCGCAGTCCCCGTGCGGGCCGCCCACGACGAACTTGCCGGTCGGGTTTATGTAATATTTGGTCTCGGAGGTAAGAAGCTCCGCCGGGACGACCTTCTTTATGACTTCCTCGATTATGCCTTCCTTGAGCTTGGCATGAGTGACTTCAGGGGAATGTTGGCTCGAGACGACCACCGTGTCTACTGCGGCGGGCCTGCCGTTTACGTATTTGATGGTGACCTGGCTCTTGCCGTCTGGCCTTATGAAGGAGAGCACCCCCTTCTTCCTCACCTCGGCGAGCTTCTGGGTTATCTTATGCGCGAGGGCTATCGGCATCGGCATGAGCTCGGCGGTGTGGTCGCAGGCATAGCCGAACATCAGCCCCTGGTCGCCGGCGCCCTGCTCCTTCGCCTCAGAGCTGTCGACACCCATGGCGATATCAGGCGACTGCCTGTCGAGGGTGACCATTACCGCGCAGGTCTTGTAATCGAAGCCCATGGCGGCATCGGTGTAGCCGATGTCCCTTATGGTCTCCCTTACTATGTCCTGATAATCGATGCGGGCTGTGGTGGTTATCTCGCCGGCTATCATGGCGAGCCCGGTCGTAACAAGCGTTTCGCAAGCGACCCTGCTTTTCGGGTCTTCCTTCAACAGGGCATCGAGTATGGCGTCCGATACCTGATCGGCTACTTTATCCGGATGTCCTTCGGTAACGGATTCCGAAGTGAAAAGATACTCCCTATTTGGCATTAGTTTCGCCTCCTTTTCGATTATAAGGCAAAGAATTTCTTATTATTTAATCTTTCAAAAGGTTTGTCAACCAAAAAAGCCATTTGATTTTCCACGTTGTAATGGCAGGCGGACTGCCTGGAAAACTCCATGCGCGAGGCGTCGAGGGGGAAAGGGTCAGACGTACTGTGCGGCCGTGGCAGAAGCTTTGAAGCCGACGACGCAGATCGACTGATTTGAAGCCTGCTTAGCTCCAGAACTCTTCCTTGTACAGTCCGGGGAGCTTCATGTTGATGTAGCCTTCCACGTCCTTGGCCGTAGCGAAGCCCAGTATGTTCTTGCATATCTTTCTGGCCTCGGCGAAGCTTATTGACCGTATAAGCCTTTTTACCCTCAGGATCGAATAGGCGTTCATCGAGAGCTGATCCACCCCGAAGCCAAGAAGTATAAGGGCGTACTCGGGCTCTCCGGCCATCTCCCCGCACACGCTCACGCTCACTCCTGCCTTGTTCGCCGCCTCGGCCACACCCTTGATCATCCGGAGGACAGCCGGGTGGAAAGGTTCATAGAGGTACGCCACATGCTCGTTGACCCTGTCTATAGCAAGCGAGTACTGCAGGAGGTCGTTCGTCCCTATGGAGATGAACTTCACCTCCTTGACGATGAGGTCGGCTATCATGGCGGCTGACGGCACCTCTATCATCACGCCCACTTCTATATCGTGGTTGAAGGCCTTGCCCTCGGCCTTAAGCTCCCTTTTGCACTCCTCGAGCACCTGCTTCGAGCGCCGGATCTCCTCTATGCCGGATATCATCGGGAACATCACCTTTATGTCACCGTGGGCGCTCGCCCTCAAGATCCCCCGGAGCTGGGTCTTGAATATGTCCATGTTCTTGAGGCAGAACCTTATCGCGCGAAGCCCCATCGCCGGGTTCGCCTCCTTGGGCCCCTCGGTACCCGCAAGGAACTTGTCTCCGCCGATATCGAGGGTCCTTATGACCACCGGGTGCGGCGCCATCTTCCTGGCGACCTGGCGGTAGGCCTTGACATGCTCGTCCTCTGTGGGGAGGTCTTTCCTGTTGAGGTAAAGGAACTCTGTCCTGTACAGGCCTATGCCCTCGGTCCCGTGCTCAAGGAGCGCGTCTATCTCCTCGACTATCTCCATATTGCCCATGAGCCTGACCCTTCTGCCGTCGGTCGTCTCGCTGGGCAGGTCCTTGTAGTGGAAAAGCGCCCTGCCGTAGTTCTCGTAGCGCTCCCTCCTCCTCTTGTAGACCTCTACCACGCTCTCGGACGGGTTTATGATGACGGTCCCGGTGGTCCCGTCCACGATGATGGTGTCGCCGCTTTCCGCCTTGCGGGTGATAGACTCAAGGCCCACTACGGCCGGGATCTCCAACGACCTGGCCATGATGGCCGTGTGAGAGGTCTTTCCGCCGACGTCGGTCAGAAAGCCCAGCACGGTGCCCTTGACCATCTGGGCCGTGTCCGTCGGGGCGAGGTCGTGGGCTACCACGATGACCGGCTCGTTTATGGCGGCAACCGACTCGTGCTTTTTCCCCATGAGGTTAAGGAGCACCCTGTCCACAAGGTGCTCTATATCGACCGCGCGCTCCTTGAGATAAGGGTCTTCCATCTTCTCGAAGTACTCCATGACCTCCTTGAGCACGGTCTTAAGGGCCCATTCGGCGTTGACCTTCTGCTCGCTTATGACCTTGACCGTGTCATTTATGAGCATGTTGTCCTTGAGGATCATGAGATGGGCGTCGATTATGCGGATGTGCTCCTTGCCCTTGCCGTCCTGCTCCATCCGGTGCTTTATCCGCATGAGCTGGTCCCTGGACGCCCTGAGGGCGGCCTTGAACCGCTCTATCTCGCGCTCGGTCTCGGAAGGGTCAAGGTAGCAGAACTGGGCCGGCTCGACCTTGCCGCGCTCAATGATATAGGTCTTCCCGATGACGATGCCGGAAGACACGCCTATGCCCTTCATCAATATGACCTGTTTTTTCGGGTCAGTCATCAATCCTCGCCAAAACCGTTGTCTATAAGCTCGCCCAGGGCGTTCATGGCGCCATGAGCATCAACGCCTTCAACCATAAGGGTTATACTGGCGCCCTGCGCGGCCGCGAGTATCAGTATGCCCATTATGCTCTTGCCGTTCACCTCCTGGTCGTTCCTGCGGACCAGTATCTCTGAATCGAACCTGTTGGCAAGCTGCACGAAAAGCGAGGCCGCCCTCGCGTGAAGTCCGAGCTTGTTCTTTATGGTAAAAGTCTTTTCAAGGCGGAGACCCTGCCCCTGTCCACTCTCCATCTTCTCCTGCCGCTCCTTCGCCTTCCAATAGATTTAAAAGACCAGCGCCTGTCAAGCCCCTTTAGCCGTTTTTCCTGTACGCGACAGGGGCGCTCCTGGGCACGTCACGTATTTCGATTGCGACCCCGAGATCCTCGAAGCGCGCCATTATCTCCTCGTCCTCCGCGTTGACTATTATCGAGGGAGTGATCTTCCTGCCGTCATCGTGGTGAACGTTGCCGAGGTTAAGGGCGCTGAACCTCATCCCTTCCTCGTAGAGCCTCATGGCGTCCGTCAGTTCCCCGACGACGAGCATGATGCTTTCGGATGAGCCCTTGTTTACAAAACTGACGGCGTCCTTAAGGGTCAACACGTGCACACGGAGTTCCTTATTGCCGCACGCGGCTATTATTTCGGCGACCAGGCGGTCCCCGGCAGCCTCGTCAGAGGCTACAACAAGGGCTTCGGCCCCGATAAACGGGACCCATGAGCATATTATCTGCCCGTGCAGCAGCCTGTCGTCTACCCTTACAAGTTTGAGCATGGGTCCTGGTCCTTCAATGGTTTAGCTCAAAATCATATTTTAACAAATTGCATGAGATTACGCCGCTATTTCTTCTCTCTGAGCATCTCTCCGGCGAGGACTATCGCTTTCTGCCCATAGTCCTTGAGAAGAATGGTAAGCTCCTCAAGGCTCTTCTCCGACCTGTGGCTCACGTATTTAAGCACCATCGGGAGGTTGACGCCCGTTATGACCTCTACCCTTCCGGCCTCGAAGGTAGAAAGCGATATGTTCGTTGGAGTGCCGCCGAACATATCGGTAAAGAGCACCACCCCGCTTCCGCTGTCGACTTCCTTTACGGCCGCTGTCAGCACGTCCCGTATGCCTCCGGCCGTATCCGACTGCGAAATGGAAAGCGTCCTTACGCCTTCTATCCTGCCGCTTATGGATTCAGCCGCTTCCAGGAGGGCCTCGGCAAGCCTGCCATGCGTGATTATCACGGATCCTATCATCTCGTCACCTGCGTCGCTGTTTTTATTTGTTTATGTCCCTGTGCCTTTTCCGCACCAGGACCATCTCAGAGCCGAGCCCCTCGGACAGGGCCTCTACGATAGCCACAGACCTGTGCCTGCCGCCGGTGCAGCCTATGGCTACAGTCAGATATGACTTCCCCTCTTTCCAGTAAAGCGGGACGAGATAGCCAAGGAACTCACTGAACCGCAGGATGAACTCCCTTGCCTCGTCCCTGGAAAGTATATACTCGCTTACGCTTTTATCGAGGCCGTCGAGGCGCTGCAAAGAGCTGACGAAATACGGGTTTGGGAGAAAACGGACGTCCATGATGATATCCGCGTCGGTCGGCACCCCGTAGCGGTAGCCGAAGGAGATGAGGTTCAGCGCCATCTTCTCCCTCGCAAGCGGCCCGGAGTATATCTCCTTTACGAGGTCTCGTAGCTCATGGACGTTGAACTCCGTGGTGTCAAAGACCCTGTCGGCGTGGGCCTTGATCTCCTTCAGGAGGTCCCTCTCCCTGGTTATCCCCTCAAGCGGGCTCTCCTCAGCGGCGAGCGGGTGCCTTCTGCGGGTCTCGCTGAACCTCCTTGCCAGGACCTCGTCGGAGGCCTCCAGGTACATGACCTCAAGGAGGCAGCCAGCCGCCTTAAGCTCGGAAAATACCGGCGTTACGTCCTTCAGGAATTCGCGCTCCCTTACGTCTATGACGGCGGCGACCCTGGCTATCTCGCCTGAGCGGGCCAGAAGCTCCATGAACCTGGGAAGCAGGGCCACCGGCATATTGTCGACGCAGTAGTACCCAAGGTCCTCGAGCGCCTTTATGGCCGTGCTCTTGCCCGACCCGGACGGTCCGCTTAAGACAACAAGCCTTATACCGCTCAATGCTTGAACCCCTTCATGGCGTTGTCGAGTTCGCGCTCAAGGGCCTTCGCCGGATGATGCCCCATTATCTTGAGTATCTGGTTCCTCGCCGCCACCTCTACTATCGTCGCGACACTCCTGCCCGGGCTTACCGGGACCTTAAGGTATGGAAGCTCGACACCAAGGATATTGAATGTGTTCTCCTCGAACCCGAGCCTGTCGTATTCGGTCTCGCTCTCCCATTTGACCAGCTCGACGACGATGTCCATCTGCTTTCTTTCCCTGATGGCTGTTATGCCGTACAGGTCTTTTATATTCAGTATGCCGAGGCCCCTTATCTCCATGTGGTACTTTATAAGCTCTGAGCTTGTCCCGAAGAGGATCGAGGGGGGCATGCGCTTTACTATCACTACGTCGTCGGAGACCAGCCTGTACCCGCGGGCGACCAGGTCAAGGGCGCACTCGCTCTTGCCGATGCCGCTCTTGCCGATGATAAGGACCCCGACGCCAAGTACGTCCACGAGCACTCCGTGAAGCGTGGTCGAAGGGGCCAGCCTCTCCTCAAGGTACTTCGTCACCAGCTCTATGAGCACCGAGGAGGTATGCGGGGTCCTGAAGAGCGGGATATTCCTGTTCATGCAAAGGTCTACCAGGAACGCCGGGGGTTCGAGGTCCCTCGTGACGATTATGGCGGGAAGCTCGGGCTTAAAGACCTTGAGGATGGCCTCAAGCTCGTCCTCTTCGAGGCGCTTGAGGTAGTTTATCTCAGCTGCGCCGAATATCTGGAGCCTGTCCGAATGAAGCTCTTCGAGAAGGCCGGTCAGGAGGAGCCCGGGTTTCTGTATCCTGGAGGTAGTCACCTCCCTGGCAAAACCCTTTTCCCCCGCGATGATCCGGAGGCTGAACCTTTCGGCCTGCTCTCCGTTTATAAGCTCTTTTACAGGTACGCCCATAGCTCTCCTTTTCCGCTTACAGAACGCTGCCCCTTATCTCAGCCTCGACGATGGCCCTGTATATCTCTGATCTCGTGTCGGCGGTAAGGAGCCTGGTCCTGAACTCCTGGTTCTTGAGCAGTTGAGAGATGCTCGCGAGCACCTTAAGGTGCGCCGAGGCGGAATTCTCCGGCGCCATGATGAGGAAGAAGAGATGAACAGGCAGCTTGTCCATGGAGTCGAAGTTCACTCCCTTCCTGCTCCTTCCGAAAAACACTTTAAGGTCCCTCAAGCCCTTGACCCTGCCATGCGGTATCGCCACGCCGTGGCCTATGCCGGTGGTCCCAAGCCTTTCCCTCTCGAGAAGGGCCCTCAGGACTGAGTCCCTGTCAAGCTCGGTCTCTATGACCATGATAACGGAGACCATCTCGTTCAGGAGCTCTTTTTTCTCCCGCGCCTCAAGGTCTGTTATGATGTACTCTTCCCTAAGGACATCCGCAAGTCTCATAAGATTTCACCAGTCAACGGGGGGATGGCCGAAGGCCCGGGTCTGGCCCGGGCCTTCAAAAACCAGCAAAGAAAATAAGAGGATTACGGCAGGCCTGTTATCTCGTCGTCTCTATCAGGCCGTAATCTCCGTCCTTTAGCCTGTAGATTACGCTTATATTCCCTGTAGCGGAGTCGGTAAAGACCAGAAAGTCCTTGCCTATGATATCCATCTGCATGGAAGCCTCCTCTACCGACATGGGCTTTACGAACTGGTTCTCCTTTTTGACGATCCTCGGCCTCTCGACCGCTCCGGCTGCGGCCTCTCCCTCCGGGACAGTGTACCTGATCGAGGCGGGCTCGCCGTTGTGGGGCTTGTGCGTCTTGAGCTTTTCCTTGTGCTTCATCGCCTGCCCCTCGATCTTGTCGATGACCATGTCGATGGCAGAGTACATGTCCTGAGTATCGAACTGCGACTTGAAGGTCGTGCCGTTGGCGTTAACGGTGGCGTCGGCTATGTGCCTGATCCTCTCCACCGAAAGCACCCAATGTATCTCTATCGGCTCAAAGAGGTACTTGGAGAGCCGATCGGATTTATCCTCCGCATATTTTTTCAGGGCCTCGGAAGATTCCATATGCCTGAATGTGACGCTCTTCTGCATGTATCATGACCTCCATATGTAATAAAAGAATATGCCAGCTTGAATAGTGTTTCAGGCCATCTTTCTGGAATCCGGAACCCTATCTTTTTAAGCTTTAAGGGGGAAAAAGTCAACATCATAAAGCATGAGGCAGAGCGCCACAATATTGGGCGCTGCGGGCCTCAAAAATAGACTTTTCTCCTGCTCGAGGACTGGAACCCGATGGCTTCCCTGTACTTGGTCGCGGTCCTTCTGGCGACCACTATGCCGGACTCTTTCAGGATCTCGGCTATCTGCTTGTCGCTTAACGGGTGCTTCGAGTCCTCGGACTCTATTATCTTCCTGACCTTCTCCTTTATGTACTCGACCGCCACCTCCGTGCCTCCATCGCCGGTCATGCCGGTGGAGAAGAAGTACTTGAGCTCGAATATCCCCCTCGGGGTCTGGACGTACTTGTTCGAGGTCACGCGGCTCACCGTAGACTCGTGCACGCCTATCTCGGTAGCAACGTCCTTCAAGACGAGCGGCTTAAGGTACTTTAAGCCCTTTTCGAGGAACTCCATCTGGAATTTTACGATGCATTCAACGACCCTGTAGATCGTCCGCTGCCTCTGGTGGACGCTCTTTATGAGCCAGACTGCGCTCCGGAGCTTGTCCTGTATATAGCCCTTGGCCTGGTCGCCGGCCGTCCCGCCTGACTTGAGGATCTGCCTGTAATACTGGCTTATCTTGAGCTTCGGCATCCCGTCTTCGTTAAGGGATATGAGATACTCGTCCCCGACCTTGTGTATGTATATGTCAGGCACGATGGCCCTGGCCTCTTCACCGCCGAATCCAGCGCCGGGGGTCGGGTTGAGGCTCTTGTTTATTATCCTCGCGGCATCGAGGACCTCTTCAGGGCTAACGCCGACAGCCTTGGCTATGGCCTTGAAGTTCCTGTTTGCGAGCTTGTCGAGGTGGGCTTCTATCACCTCCTCCACGACGGTGTCGCGCACAGGGAGGCTCCTGGCCTGTATAAGAAGGCATTCCCTCAAGGTGCGAGAGCCCGCCCCGAGCGGGTCGAACTGCTGGATGATGCCAAGCACGCGGGATATGTCTTCAGGAGACGCGCCGGTGCACCTGGCTATATCGGAGATGGAGGCGGCCTCATATTCGGCATCCCCCATCTCGCCCCTGTCCAAAACGCGCAGATACCCGTCCTCGTCTATATTGCCTATTATGAACTCGCCTAACGCGAGATCTTCCTCCGGCAAGCCGTACATCTTAAGCTGCCATGATATGTGCTCGGAGAGGCTGCCGCCGGGCGAGGATATGTTCGACATGAAGTCGTCTTCCTCTTCCCTGACGCTGAAATCTATCCCGCCTGATCTATAGTCGCTCTGCTCCTGTATATAGCTCTCCCAGTCCACCTCGGGCTTCTGCGGCGCCTCCTGCGGCGCTTCCTGTCCGCCAGCTTCGATGTCAGGGCCTGAAAGGTCTTCGAGAACGGGGTTGGTCTGCACCTCTTCCCTCACCATCTCGACGAGATCGAGTCTCGACAGCTGCAGCAGCTTTATCGCCAGCTGCAGCTGGGGGGTCATCACCAGGTTCTGAGTGAGCTTTAGTTCCTGCTTGAGTTCGTAAGCCATGCTATTGAAAGCCTCTACGCGACGGTTTTAAATACTTCCACTGCTAAAGCCTGAACCTGTCCCCAAGGTACACCTCGCGGACGCGCCTTGAATCGAGTATCTCTGTGGGTGTGCCGGCCTTAAGGAGCTTCCCTGAGCCTATTATATAGGCACGGTCGCAGATCCCGAGGGTCGCGCCCACGTTATGGTCGGTGACCAGTATGCCGATCCCCTTTTTCTTAAGCTCCAGCATTATGTCCTGTATGTCCCCTACCGCGATGGGGTCTATACCGGAGAAGGGCTCGTCAAGTAGCAGGAACGCGGGAGAGTTGACAAGCGCCCTCGCTATCTCGACCCTCCGCCTCTCTCCCCCGGAAAGGGCGTACGCCTTCGTCTTCGCCAGGTGCAGCACCCCGAGTTCCTCAAGAAGCGTTTTAAGGCGCGATTCGGCCTCAGCAGCCGGCAAGTCCAAATATTCTATGATACTGCGGACGTTCTCCTCGACCGTCAGTTTCCTGAAGACCGAGGGCTCCTGCGGCAGATAGCTTATGCCGAGGCGGGCCCTCTGGTACATGGGCATGGACGTTATATCCATCTCACCGACAGATATGCTTCCCTCGTCCGGGCTTATGAGCCCGACGGTCATGTAGAAGGTCGTCGTCTTTCCGGCGCCATTAGGGCCGAGGAGACCGACTATCTCGCCCGGCTCTACATCAAGGCTTACGCCGTCGACGACCTTCCTTTTCTTGAAGGACTTAACGAGTCCCTTTACAGCGAGCTGCTTGTTCACCAATCGGCCTCTCCGGCGCCTTGTTTTCCGGGCAGTCCTTGTTCGGCATTATCACGGCCTTTACCCTGCCCCCGTCGCCGCTTTCGACCAGGGCGTTATCCTTGTCGAGGTAGACGGTAATCCTCTCCCCCTTGACGATATCGGAGCACTGCTTCACCTGCGGGCTCTCCGTAAGGACTATGACCCTGTCCTTTCTATTATATACCGCCCTGCCGGAGGTGGAGGTCTTCTGGTCCTGGAATATCCTCACGTTGCCGGTTGCCTCTATCCGGCTTACGTCCTTGTTCTCGTCATATATGATATTAAGCTCATCGGAACAAAGAGTGAAGTCCTCTACGGCCTCGACGTTGCCCTTGAAGACGACCTTGTTCTCACCGGTATTCGCTTCCATCATATCTGATGTGACTGTAACGGGTTTTCTGGGTGTGTCTTCTGACCCGGCCTTTGCGGCGTCAACGGAGGCGGGGATAAGGAACGCCGCGAAGATGAGCGGCAGTACATGACTTTTGCTTACATTCATCGGTTTCACCTGACGGCAGAGCCTTTGAAGACCGCCTTTACATTACGGAGGAGCCGGAACTCCCCGGAATCTATCCTGGCTGTGAGGCCGTCCCCTTGAGCGTCCAGGCGGTCCGAAGTAATAAAAACCCGGTCAGCGGTGCTCATCTGCTTGGTATTTATCGCGTACCTGAGGCTTCCAGTCTTTAAGCTGTAATCATCTTTGGGCGAGCGTACAAGCACATCTCCGGAGACCTCTATATCCCCGGCGTTCTCCCTGAAGCTGCCATGCAGGGCAGAGAGGGTATAAGGCGTGCCGTCCTTTGAAAAGAACGTGACCTTTACATTATCGAAGGATGTAAGGTCCTCTTCCCTGGACCTCCGGGCCGAGTCTGCCTCCAGCTCCCATTCCACCCTGCCATCTTTCGTGCCCGAATAACGTATCCTGTCTATCTTTACCTGGACCTTTTCATCTTCCTTGAACTCAGCCCGGGGAAGCTCCATGGTCTTATAATGTATAAAGACCAGAAGAGCCAGGCCGACGATCGAGAGTATTATGAAGGCTGAAAGGGATACCCTTATCTTACGTTTCATGAGTAGGCATCACATGCCCATAAAAACCAATTATTTCAAATAGTTACAACTGCGGATTACATTCCTGCCATGAGTATAGCAAAAATTATACCATCGGCAAATAGTGCTGTAAAGGCATTTTACCCCCATTAAACGAGGTACGTCCTCATGACCTCGTCCCACTTGCCCTGGGCCTTTAGTATCAGCTCTACAAGCTCTCTGGCGGCCCCTCTCCCGCCCGGTCTACGTGCGACATAGTCGACCATCCCCCTGACCTCTTCCACGCCATCGGCCACAGTTGCCGAGAAGCCGACCCTTTTAAGTACCGGGATATCTATTATGTCATCGCCCATGTACGCCATCTCAGAGAGCGGGATGGCGCTTTTAGCCACTATATCGTCAAGGGCCAGCCTCTTGTCCTTTATGCCCTGGTAAACAAGGTCTATCCCAAGGTCCTTGGCGCGCCTTAAGACGACCTCGGACTCCCTCGCGGTTATTATGGCGCCCTGTATACCCGATCGGATAAGGAGCTTTATCCCGTGACCGTCCTTTACGTCGAAGCACTTTGTCTCGACCCCTGCGGCGTCGAATATTATCCTTCCGTCGGTGAGAACTCCGTCGACGTCGAATATGACGAGTTTTATCTGTTTGATCTTTTCATCGAAAGTGACTGCGGACATCGGCCTCCTCCAGGGTTGTGGTCAGTCCCCAAGCCGGGGATTACCTTTTACCATAGTACATGGCGCGAGGTCTATGCGGAAAGACCTTCGACACTGAGCCTGAAAGAAACCCTGAACGGGCCGTGCCAGGCATCTGAGGGGAAGAGGAACAGGAGGCAGGAGCCCTGGTATATCTTCTCGAAACCGCCTTCGGAAAGGGATACGGTGTGGACAGGGTGCCTCCATAGGAGCGCGGGCCTGTCGAGCTCTATCGTGGCCCCGATCCCCTTCCACGTATCCACGAGCTTTATATCGGTTACACCGCTGGCGACACCCGTGCTCCCGAGGCCCATGCCGCCGCTTCCCTCTATATCCGCCGAGGCGCTCCTGTACTGGCTTGCGGGACCGTCACAGCACGGCAGGATGAGGTTCAATTCCACCCCGAAGTAGCCTTCCATTCCGGCCCCCTTGCCTCGCCTTATCTCGTAGCCTACCGTGAAGGCGTTGCGCCCGGCCGTAGCTATTACCTTCTCCATGGAATGCTTGCGCCCCAACGCTGCGGCGGTCCTCCGCATGACGGCGCTGACATTCGTAAGCTCGCATGCGTACTTCCTGAACGCGAAGTCGCCCTCCTCGCGGAAGCTCTGCGCGTAAAAGGTATCCAGGGTAAGGTCTTCACCGAAGAAGTGGTCTATGAAAGAGGCCCGGCGGTGCCTGTCATATTTAAGATAGCGCTCGAGCCCTTCCTCCTTGACCTTCACGATATCGTGGATGGACTTCGCGCCAGAGTGGTTTTGCGCCTCTGCCGAACGCTCGAGCTTGTAGTGATAGCCCTCCAGGTACCTGGTAAGGGTGTTCTGCAGGTTTACTCCCTTTGGCTTGTAGTCCAGCTCAAAGACCGAGCCGCCGTTAAAGGGGCTCAAGAAGATATTCAAGTCCCTTGACCTCACGGCCACTTCCTCGTGGTTGTCCGCGTCCATGTCAGATGACGTTATATGCGGCGCGTCACCCTCAAACCTTACGCCATCGTTGGCGATATTCTCCGCGAGTATAAGGTTCTCGTAGACGGCGGTCCTCAGGTGAGGCAGGTACAGGCCGCCGAAAACGCCATGCCAGTAAGCATCGTTGCACTGGGCCTGGTAAAGGTGCCTCTCGCCCTTTGCCTGCGAACCGTCTTTTTTGCCGGCAGCGCGGGCTTTAAGCTCACGGCTTACCATGAGCATCCGTTTATGTATCCAGTTCGCCTCAGGGTACTTGGCAAGGAAGTTCCTCCACGTGCCCCCCTGCAGAAACCTCTTGACGCTGTCGCCCTTGTCCCCCCATTCGGCTATCTCTTCGATGAGCTGCATGTATTTGCGCGAGGCCTCGGCAGGAAGCGACCACTCGCCCATCTCCATGTACGACGTATTCGGCAGATAGGTATGTCCCACGGGCTCTTCATGGTCGAGGTATTCGCCAAGGGTCGCCGGCTTAATCCAGTCGAGGTTCCTCTCAATGGCCTCAAAAAAACTTTCCAGCCAGCCGTCATCGAAGACCCATTTATGGGTCCCTGGCCACACCCCGAACTTCTCGCCGTCGTCGCCGTAGATGGCGGCATTGCCGCGCGTGAAAAAGCCGTTCTTTATCCCGGACATGTACTGCTCGAAATTATCCACGCTCTTAAAAGGTATAAGATACCTGAGCGTTTCGTTCCCGGGGAATATCTTTATGAGGTTCCCCTGGTCCTCGGTCGTATAATATCCTCCAAGCTCGTCCTTCCTCAAGCCGGCCTTCACGAAATGAAAATCGTCGACCACCAGGTACTCAAGCCCGGCCTTCCTTATGATGCTCGGATGCGTCGGCTCCCAGACCCTCTCCGCGAGCCATATCCCCCTCGGCCTCTTGCCGAAAAGCTCCTCGAGCCTGTCCGAGAGCATCGTTACCTGCCCTACCCGGTCCTCTTCAGGGATGACAGAAAGCACAGGCTCGTAATAGCCGCCGCCAACGATCTCGACCTGCCCTGTCGATACCATCTGGCGCGCGAGATCTATATACTCCGGGTGCCTTTCGGCGATCCAGTCAAGGAGAAACCCCGAGTTATGAAGAGATAATTTTATGGAGGGATGCCTTGCAACGGCCTTGAGGAACGGCCAGTAGGAGGCCTGGTAAGCCTCTTCAATAACGCTGTCGAAGTTTCCTACAGGCTGGTGGTTGTGGACGCAGAAAACAAAATATGTCATTTAATGGACCATCCTCCAGAGTTTTTGTCAGCAGAGCTGTGCCCTACAGAAGCTCGATCACATGCGCGACTTTCGCTTTGACGCCGAACCTGTGGAGTCCATCCCTAAGCTGGACCATGCATCCGGGGCAGGCTGTCGTGACTATTTCAGCGCCGGAGTTTTTTACGTTCTCGGCCTTTTTCCGGGCTATCTCCATCGACAGCTCGTAGTTGGAGTACATGAGGCCGCCTCCGAGTCCGCAGCACAGACAAGGGTTCTTCATCTCTTTCAACGCGGCCCCGCCCATCTGGATGACCTGTCTCGGCTCTTCCCTCAGGCCCTGCGCCCTGCCAAGATGGCATGGGTCGTGGTAGGTCACTATCCTCTTGGGCCCGTTGCCGCCACCCGTGTTTTTAAAGCCGAGGTCGTTTATCAGCAGCTCCGAGATATCCCTTACCTTGGCCGATACCTTATCAAGGCGCTCTTTTAATTCAGGCCTGTCCGAAAGCAGCTCTTTCATGACGTGCTTCAGTCCATGTCCGCATGTGGCGCATGAGGTGGCTATGAAATCGCACTCGGCGGACTCCAACACCTCGAGGTTCTTTAACGCCATCTCGGAAGCGGCCTTTATATCCCCCATCGCATATGCCGGCATCCCGCAGCAGACCTGCCCCTGTGGCACGAACGCGTCCGCCCCGGCCCGCCGTATTACATCAAGCGATTTGACGCCAAGGTCAGGCATCATGTAGTTTATGCCGCAGCCAGAGTAGAATGCCACCATGGGCCTGCCTGTTCTATCTTCACCTGACAGGGCCTTGACATCCGGAAGGTCGAGGAAAAAAGTATCGGCAAGCGGGGGGACAAGCCTGCCGTCTCCCACGAGCGGGAGCGAAAACCTTGATACGAGCCCGGTACCTGCTGAAGACTCTTTAAAAAGAAGGCCCTGCAGCCTGCCGGCAAGCTTGAACCCTAATCCCAGGAGCCCGCCGGGCTCTTTAAGGTTCCTGAATATCAGGGAAGCGGCCAGCGGGACCCCCTGCTTGTCTATCGCGTCGGCCCTTGCCGCGGTGAATATGGCGATCGTGTCCACCCCGTTGGGACAGTTCGAACGACAAGCACCGCACAGGGTGCACTCCTTAAGGTGCTTGAGATATACATCCGTGAGGCCGAACTCGCCCTTCGAGTACGCCTGGACGAGCGACACCCTTCCGCGCGGGGAAGCGGTCTCTTTATCCAGCACCTTTGTCGTGGGGCAAGTGGCCCTGCATGTGCCGCAGCGCACGCATTTATCTATCGCGTCCTCAAGTAGCTCTAACGTCTTCATCTCAAAAACCCGGCTTTGCTCGTTTCTGGCTCCGCTTCAACGGCCTTCGGGAATATCTTGCCGGGGTTAAGGATACCCCTGGGGTCAAGGGCCGCCTTTATCTTTTTCATGGCATCTATCGCGACAGGCGTAAGCTCCATCCCGATATACCTGGACTTGGCGGTGCCGACCCCGTGCTCGCCTGAGATGGTCCCGCCAAGGCCGACAGTCAGCCTGAATACGTCTGTGACCGCGTCCAGGGCGCTTGCGGCTTCGACCGGGTCTTTTTTGTCGTACATCACGTTCACGTGGATATTGCCGTCCCCGGCGTGGCCGAAGCTCGCGATAAGCACCCCCCGGTCTTTCGATATGCCCTTGAGCCCTTCGACAAGCTCTGGTATCCTGGACCGAGGCACCACGATATCCTCATTTATCTTATTCGGCTTGACCCTGTAGAGCGAGGCAGATATCGCCCGCCTCGCCTTCCATAGCTCCTTTACCTCATGCTTATCGGCCGCCGCCCTGAAATCCGTTGCGCCATACTCCAGGCAGATCGCGCGCACGGCCTCGGCCTCCTTCTCTACAGACCCCTTCGGGCCGTCGACCTCTATGAGCAGCAGCGCTTCAACGTCAGGCAGCCCTGCCTTCGAATATTCCTCAACGCACCTCAAGGAGACCCTGTCCATTATCTCAAGGGTGGAAGGGATGACCTTTCCCCTTATGATGGCCGATGTGGCAGCCGCGGCCTTTTTCATGTCGCCAAAGAGGGCGAGCATGGTCTTCGTAGCCTCAGGCAGCGGCAGAAGCCTTAAAATAGCCTTGGTCACTATGCCGAGGGTCCCCTCCGAACCGACCATAAGCCTCGTAAGGTCGTAGCCGACTACACCCTTTGCCGTCCTCACGCCTGTATTTACTATCTCACCTGTAGGGAGCACTACCTCAAGGCCGAGGATGTAGTCCCTTGTGACCCCGTATTTAACGGCCCTCGGGCCCCCGGCGCACTCGGCGATATTCCCCCCTATGGTCGAGACCTTGAGGCTCGACGGGTCTGGAGGATAGAAAAGACCATGCCTTTCGACCTCCTGCTGCAGATCCCATGTGACCACCCCGGGCTCTGCGACGGCGATGAGGTTTTCCGTATCGACCTCGATTATCCGCTTCATCCGCTCGAAGGAGATGACAACGCCGCCCTCTACAGGGAGGCTCCCGCCGGAAAAACCCGTGCCCGCGCCCCTGGGGATGACAGGAAAGCCTTCTGAGTTGGCCATCTTGAGTATGAGAGAAATCTCTTCAGGGCCTGTGGGAAATACTACCGCTTCCGGCAGATGGAGCGTATTTGTAGCGTCATAGGAGTAACAGAGAAGCTCCTCTTTCGAAAAAGAGACGCTCCTCTCCCCCGCGATCCTCTTAAGCTCGTTTTTTACGATGTTTGAGATCATAGGATAGTAAAAGGGCCTCCGAAAGCCCGGAAGTCCTTCAAATCATTATACTACTATTCGGGGAAATATCAAAAAGAGAAGGGCGGGGCCAGGAGGCTTTAAAGAGGGCCTATTCGTCCTTAAGGACGTATCCCACGCCCCTTATGGTGTGGATGAGCTTTTTCGAGAAGTCCTTGTCTATCTTGGTCCTCAAGTGGTTGATATAGACATCGACGACGTTGGTCTCGCTGTCGAACGACTGGTCCCAGACATGCTCGGCTATGAGGGTCCTCGTGAGCACCCGGTTAGGGTTCCGGAGCAGGTACTCAAGGAGGGCGTACTCCTTAACCGTAAGCTCGACGTCCATCCCGCCCCTCTTGGCCCTGCGGGTGGAAGGGTCGAGGCTCAGGTCGGCGAACCTCAATATGGGAGAGCCGTACCCGCCCCTTCTCATGAGCACGCGGAGCCTTGCCAGAAGCTCTTCGAAAGCAAAGGGCTTTGTAAGGTAGTCGTCAGCGCCTACGTTCAAGCCCTTTACCCTGTCCTGGACCGTATCACGCGCGGTAAGAAGAAGCACAGGTGCCTTCACCCCGGCCGCCTTTATATCCTTTAGGACATCGAGGCCGTTCTTCTTCGGGAGCATGATATCGAGGATTATGGCGTCATAGTCGTTCATCTCGGCGAAGCTCTGCCCTTCGACGCCGTCCTCAACGACATCGACGGCGTAGCTCTCCTGCTCAAGCCCGCGCTTGATGAACGCCGCTACCTTCTTCTCATCCTCTACTACAAGTATCCTCATATCCAAATCCGCTTATGATCTAATAACATATCCTGCCTCTCGGTTCAAGCCCCATGGCCTGGCAGGTGGGTTAAGAACTTTGATCGGGAACTAAAAGTCTTTGAAAGGGGTCTGTGGGAAATTTTCTGCAGAAAGTTTCCCACAGAAAGTCTTATCCAACCCGCTAAACCATGGCCTTGAGCGGCGAAGGCAGGCGTCTGTTGTTCACCTTGCCCATGGCGACCATGGTTATTCTATCGGGAGAAAGAAACTCGGAGGCGGCCTTTTTCATCTCCGCGAGGGTGACCTTGTCTATCTCTTTGACGATCTCCTTAACGGGCACGTACCTGCCGAAGTATATCTCGTCTCTGGCGAGCTTCATCATCCTGTTGTCGCTCGTTTCAAGGCCGAGGAGCATCCCGCCCTTGAGCTGTTCCTTGGCGTTTTTAAGCTCTACTGCGGTCATGTCTTTGGAGAGCCTCTCGAACTCCTTCAATATCAGGCCGGAGACCTCTCCGAACTTGTCGTCAGAGGTGCCCGCGTAGGCTATGAGCGAGCCTGCGTCCTTGCAGAGGTTGACGTAGGTATATACCGAATAGGCAAGCCCCCTCTTCTCCCTGATCTCCTGGAAAAGCCGCGAGCTCATCCCTGCGCCAAGTATGGTGTTCATGAGGTATATCTTGTACTTGTCCGGGTGCGACTGCGGGGGGACCGGCACGCCCATGCACATATGGACCTGCTCAAGCTCTTTTTTTATGAGCTTGACGCCCGGCTCCGCCACTGGGGTCAGGAGCTGCGAAGGCGACCCGCCTTTCTTTATGGCGCCGATGGCTGGCTTAAGGAGCTTCACGACGCTTCTGTGGCTAAGCCCTCCGGCGGCTGTGATGAAGACGTTGTGCGGGGCGTACTGCTCTTTAAAGTACTTGAGCACGCTCGCCCTCTCCATCGACTTTATCGTCTTTGACGGACCGAGTATCGACCAGCCGAGCGGGTGCCCTTCCCAGAACCTTTCCGCGAAGATATCGTGGATGATGTCGTCTGGCGTGTCCTCGACCATCTTTATCTCCTGGAGGACGACGAGGCGCTCCTTGTCCATCTCCTTCCTGTCGAACTTCGAATTGATGAAGATGTCCGAGAGGAGGTCAATGGCCTTTGGCAGGTCTTTATTGAGTATCTTGGCGAAGAAGCAGGTGTATTCCCTGCCGGTGAAGGCGTTAAGGACGCCTCCGACGCTCTCTATTTCCATTGAGATGTCGAGGGCCGTCCTTTTATCGGTGCCTTTAAAAAGGAGATGTTCTATGAAATGCGAAACGCCGTTGATCTCTCGGGTTTCAAACCTTGAGCCTGTATTCACCCAAATGCCGATGGAGGATGATTCCACATCGGGCATCTCTTCGGTGATCACGGCTATGCCGCTTTCTAATCTGGTCTTCTGGACTAAGGACATTGGTGAGGCCCCTTATGCCGGGAATTTTTTAGAAAGCGGCTTGAAAGCCGAAATCCGGGAGGGGCTCCCGATTGAAAGCCCCTCCCGAACGGATTGCTGACTCAAAATATTTTCAGGCTGCTCAAAAAGCTCCATATGCGAGGCGTCGAGGAGCGAGGAACGAGTCGTACTCTTCATGTACGTCGCAGTGACGAGCGACGAAGACAACAAAGCAGATGGACTTTTTCAGCGGCCTACATGTTCTCTTCGAGAGCTTCTTTCCTGGAGAGCCTTATCTTTCCGTCCTTGTCTATGTCTATGACCTTGACGAGGACTTCATCGCCTTCCTTGAGTATATCCCTTACGTTCTTGACCCTTTCAGCGGCGAGCTGGGATATGTGCACAAGCCCCTCTGTGCCGGGGAATATCTCGACGAAGGCGCCAAAGTCGACGATCTTCTTGACCTTGCCGTTGTAGATCCTGCCTATCTCGGCCTCGGCTGTGAGCATCCTGACCATCTCTATGGCCCGTTCGGCGGCGGCGCCGTCGGTGGAGGCGATATTCACCTTTCCGGTGTCGTCGATGTCTATCTTGACCCCGGTCGCAAGGATGATGCCCTTTATGTTCTTGCCGCCGGGCCCGATGACGTCCTTTATCTTCTCCTGCCTGACGTATATCGTGGTTATCCTCGGAGCGTAGACAGAAAGCTCTGCCCTCGGCGTGGAGATGCCGCTCTGCATCCTGTCGAGGATATGGAGCCTGCCTTCCTTTGCCTGATAGAGGGCGTCCTTCAACAGCTCTGCCGTAACACCGCCTATCTTGATGTCCATCTGGAGGGCGGTCACGCCGTCGGCTGTTCCGGCAACCTTGAAGTCCATGTCCCCGAGATGGTCCTCGTCGCCGAGGATGTCGGAGAGTATCACGACCTTGTCGCCTTCCTTTATAAGGCCCATGGCTATGCCCGCGACGTGCCCCTTTGTCGGCACGCCCGCGTCCATGAGTGAAAGAGAAGCGCCGCAGACGGTGGCCATTGACGACGAGCCGTTGGATTCGAGTATGTCAGAGACGACCCTTACGGTGTAGGGGAAGCCTTCCTGGGGTAGTATCTTCGATACCGCCCTTTCAGCGAGCGCTCCGTGGCCTATCTCCCTTCTTCCAGGGCCGCGCAGTATCTTTACCTCTCCGACGCTGAAGGGAGGGAAGTTGTAGTGGAGCATGAAGTTCTTGTACTCCCACCCTGAGAGGGCATCGATCTTCTGCTCGTCCTCGGAGGTGCCGAGGGTGGTGACGACCATGGCCTGTGTCTCGCCCCTGGTAAAGAGGGCCGAGCCGTGGGTCCTCGGCAACAGGCCTACCTCGCAGGTTATGGGGCGTATTTCCCTGGGCCCCCTGCCGTCCACCCTCCTGTTCTCGTTTACGACCATCTCTCTCATGAGCCTGTACTTCAAGTCGCCGTAGATGGAGTCGATCTCTTTTTCCCTACCGGGGAAAGACTCCGCAAGGGCGGCTATCGTCTCTTTCTTGAGGGTCCCGGCGGCAAGATAGCGCTCCTGCTTGACCGGGATCCTGAGGGCGTCGTTGAGCCTTGATTCGGCGAAGGCCTTTACCCTGGCTTCAAGCTCCGGGTCTGCTACGACGGGCTGCAGCGCCATATTGGGCTTGCCGACCTCTGCCGCTATCCTCTTCTGGAGGTCCAGCACTCCCTGCATCTCGCTCTGGGCGAACGCAAGCGCCTTTACGAGGAACTCTTCAGTTGCGAACTTCGCCCCGCCTTCGACCATTATTATGGAGCCTTCCTTGCCGGCCACCATCAGGTCTATATCGCCCTCCTTCTGCTGCTTGATGGAGGGGTTGGCGATTAGCTCGCCGTTTATCGACCCGACCCTGATCCCGGCTATGGGCCCGTCAAAAGGCACATCCGATATCCCGAGGGCCGCGGAGGCACCGATCATCGCGGCTATCTCCGGCTCGTTCTCGAGGTCGACCGAGAGTACGGTCGCTACTATCTGGGTTTCGTTGAAGTATCCTTCGGGAAAGAGCGGGCGCAACGGCCTGTCGATAAGCCTTGAGCCCAGCACTTCCTTCTCGCTCGGCCTGCCTTCCCTCTTGAAGAACCCGCCGGGTATCTTGCCGGCGGCGTAGGTCATCTCCATGTAATTCACGGTCAGCGGCAGAAAGTCAACTCCCGCGGCCGGAGACTCGTTACGGCAGGCCGTAACCAGCACGACCGTATCACCGTACCTGACTGTGCATGAGCCGTGCGCCTGCCTGGCCATCTTGCCTGTCTCAATTATAAGCGGCCTGCCGGCGTAAGTTGTCTCATATATACTCATTATGCTTCTATTCTCCTGTCTTTTGTGTAGAAAATACTACAGGGCCCAAAGCGCAAATACGCCCTGTGCCCTTGATTGTCGGTTACGCCCATCTGATGGGCCCAGTCCACAATTCGGGACACCTGGCGGCGTAATCGCCGCCAGGCTTGGCCGCGCAAGCTCTTCGCGCCGCCGCACCTTATCTTTTATCTCCTGAGGCCGAGCTTTTCTATTATGCCCTTGTAACGCTCGACGTCCTTCTTCTTGACATAGTCAAGAAGCCTTCTCCTGTGACCGACCATCTTAAGGAGACCTCTCCTTGAATGGTGGTCCGCCTTATGCGTCTTGAAATGCGAGCTAAGGCTGTTGATCCTTTCGCTCAGGAGCGCAATCTGCACTTCAGGAGAGCCTGTATCCTTCTCATGCGTCTTGTAGGATTTGATAATGTCCTGCTTTTTTTCGGTTGCCAGCATCTGAACTCTTTCCTACCTCCCTTCTCGTTTGACTGATCAAGCTATATGACAAGGGCGCAAACCCTTTTCATTGATTATAAAAACAAGCAGCCGAAGCAGACGGCAAAAGGATATTAACACCGTTTTAATAATAAGGAAAGCGAAATTTAATGTGCCTGACAGGGCTCTCCGCCAGCCTCTCCAGAGGCCCTTCTCAGGGCCTCATCGAGCGGTATGACCCTTAGAGAGAGCTCCTCGGCGGCGGCTCCGGGGCCTACGGCCTCTTCTATCGTAAACGCGCCCGACCTCGTCCTTCGAAGCTCTGCCAGATGGCCTCCGCAGCCGAGCCGTACACCGAGGTCATGGCAGATCGACCTTACATAGGTGCCGCCGGAACAAAGGGCCCTGAATTCAACTATCGGCGGCTCTATCTTCAGGGGCTCCATCTCGTAGACCTCTATCTCCCTCGCCTCGCGCTCTATGGTCACTCCCTTCCTGGCAAGCTTATAGAGCGGGACACCTTTTGACTTCAAGGCCGAATACATGGGAGGGACCTGGGTTATGCGCCCCTTGAAGGCCTCTAACGCCTTTTTTATCTCGACAGGTGAAAGGGCCGAGGTATCTGAAGTGCTCAGGACCTTGCCCTCTCGGTCGTATGTGTCGGTCTCTTCGCCCAGCTTGCAGGAAGCGACATATTCCTTAGCGCCTCCGCCAAGGCTTGAGGCGAATTTTGTGGCGGAGTCAATGACAAGGACCAGTACCCCTGTGGCCAGAGGGTCGAGCGTGCCAAGATGCCCGACCTTTTTCGCGTTCAACTTTCTTTTGACGTGCGCTACGACGTCATGGGATGTCCAGCCCTGGGGCTTGTCCATGACGAGGACGCCGTTATACCCTGGCGAATGCACCCTTGAGCGCCTCTATCACCCTATTCTTTACATCTTCAAGGCTTCCCTTGAGCATGAAACCCGCCGCGTTCCTGTGGCCGCCGCCGCCGAAGGACATGGCGACATCCGCCACGTCCACGTCGCCCTTTGAGCGAAGCGAGACCTTGTACTCAAGCTCTCCTGCCTCCCTGAAGAGCACGCCGACCTCCACGCCCGCTATCCCCCTGGCGTAGTTGACGAACCCGTCGGCGAGGTCCTTTTCGGCCTCAGCCTTCCGGAACATCTCCTGGGATACCGTGACCATCGCTACCCTGGCGTGTCCGTTGCTGTTTAGGTCTATGACCTCAAGCGTATTAAGCACCATGCCGAGGAGCTTGTACTTCCTTGCCGGATGGTTCTCATAGACCCTCTTGGAGACCTCCCAGGGCTCTGCCCCGAGCCTGACGAGATCTCCGGCCTTGATAAACGATTCTGGCGTGGCTGATGAATAATGGAATGAGCCGGTGTCGGTGTGTATGGCGACATAGAGGTTTACCGCGACTTCACGTGTTATCGGCAGGGACGCGGCCTTGCAGAGGTCGTAGACCATCTCTCCGGCGGCGCTCGCACCGGGCTCTATCACGTTTATGTCTCCGAAAGAATCGTTGGTGGCGTGATGGTCGACGTTTATTAGCTTGCCGTGGTGCTTAAAAGAGACAAAACCCTTGCCGAGGCGCTCCTTCTGGCCGCAGTCGACCGCGAAGGTCGCGTCAAATGGCGCGGCCCCTTCGAGGCTGTGCACCACGGTGTCGGCGCCTGGAAGGAACATGAAAAGCTCTGGCACAGGGTCTTCAAGGTAGGCGACAGCGTCTTTGCCGATATTCCTCAACGCGAGCGCCAGCCCAAGAAGGGACCCGAGGGCGTCGCCCTCAGGGCTTACGTGCGAGACCACGAGGAACCGCTTGCCTTTTTTTATCTCAGCTTTTACTTCTTCGAACCTGTTGTCCATTATGAGAAATCCAGCCCCTGATTGACTTAAAGGCTGCCTCCTTCTTTCATTTCGCGTATGACCCGCTCTATCTTTTCAGCATACTCGAGAGAGTCGTCAAACAGGAACATGACCTTAGGAATATGCCTCAAGTCCAGCCTTTTTGCAAGGCTCCTCCTGACATAGCCGCTCGCGCTGGTGAGCCCCTGCCTGCTTTTTTCCTTGTCGGCGTCGCTTCCGATCTGGCTGAAATAGACCTTGGCCTCCTTGAGGTCAGGAGTAAGCTCCGCCTTTGTTATGGTCACGAACCCTATCCTAGGGTCCTTTATCTCTCCGTGGAGTATCATCGAGGCGACCTCCTGTTTTATAAGGTCGCCTACCCTGTCGGCACGCCTGTAGCTCATCTATTTTTTCCTTCCGGGAATCGGTTCAGGACTTCGAGGGCCTCGATAAAGAAAATTACTGCGGATGACACAAGAGAGGTCAGCCTAGAAGTTCACTATCTCTATCTCGCTGTCCGTCACTTCGGCGAGGTGAAGGCCCTCTATGAAATTCAACACCTTGTCAAGGACCGAGTTCACAAAGGCCCTGTCGTTGCCGACCGCCGTGATGCCGATCTCCGCCCTCTGCCAGACGTCGTTGCCGCCCACTTCTGCGACCGAGACGTTGAACTTGTTCTTTACCTTCTCTATAACGCTCTTCAATACCTGCCGCTTGTCCTTGAGGGAATTGCTTGCGTGCAGGATGAGCGTGACCCTTGCAACACCTACTACCATCTTTAAAACTGCCTTAAGTCGCTGACAAACACTGTGTTCAAGCTGCTCAAAAAGATCCATATGCGAGGCAATTCCCGCCGTTGATGAATGAGGCGTACTCTTCGTGAACGCCGTAGCAGAAGCGACGATGATAACGACGCAGATGGACTTATTTCATGCCTGTTAAAGCTTGGCGGCTTCCTCTTTCAGAGTATAGAGCTCGATGACGTCGCCCACTTTAAGGTCGTTATAGCCCTCGATGGTCATTCCGCACTCGAAGCCGGAAGCGACCTCCTTTACGTCCTCCTTGAACCTCTTGAGAGACGAGAGCTTGCCGTCATAGATGACGATGTTGTCGCGTATCAGGCGGGCCTTCGAGCCCCTTACGGCCTTGCCATCCGACATGAAGCAACCCGCGACATTGCCGACCTTGGTTATACGGAAGACCTCCCTTACGGTCGCCCTGCCGAGGACCTCTTCCTTGACCACCGGGGCGAGCATGCCCTCCATCGCGGCCCTTATTTCGTCCACGAGGTTGTAGATGATGTCATAGAGGCGGAGGTCGACATTCTCCCTCTCGGCAAGCGCCTGGGCCTTGGCGTCCGGCCTGATGTTGAAGCCTATGACTATGGCGTTGGAAGCGGACGCGAGCATGACGTCGCCCTCGTTGATGCCGCCTGCGCCGCTGTGGATGACCCTTATCTTCACGGCCTCGGTCGGAAGCTTGGCGAGCGTTTCCTTGACGGCCTCGACAGAGCCCTGCACGTCCGCCTTGATGATAAGGTTGAGGTCCTTGACCTCGCCCTTGCTTATCTTGTCGTAAAGGTCGGTGAGGCTCACCTTCGCGGTCTTCATGCGGTCTTTCTCTATGCTCTTGCGCTCCCTTATGGCAGCTATCTGCTTGGCTGTGGCCTCATCCTTGACGGCCGCGAAGGTATCTCCCGCCAAAGGCACGCCGGAAAGTCCGAATATCTCTATCGGCATTGACGGGCCGGCGCCATCTACGCGCTTGCCCCAGTCGTCTATCATCGCCCTTATCCTGCCGTAATGTATGCCTGAGACTATCGCGTCGCCTACTTTAAGCGTGCCGTCCTGGATGAGGACTGTCGATACCGGGCCTCTGCCCTTGTCGAGCTTGGCCTCGACGACCACGCCTCTGGCAGGGGAGTCCGGGTTGGCCTTAAGCTCAAGCACCTCGGCCTGAAGGAGTATCATCTCGAGGAGTTCCTTTATCTTGATGCCCTTCTTTGCCGAGACCTCGATGAATATGGTATCGCCACCCCACTCCTCGGATACGAGTCCGTAGGTCGTAAGCTCCTGCTTTATCCTGCCGGAGTCCGCCTGCGGAAGGTCTATCTTGTTGATGGCGACTATGATGGGCACTCCTGCAGCCTTGGAGTGGTTTATGGCCTCTATGGTCTGCGGCATGACGCCGTCGTCAGCAGCGACGACAAGGATGACTATGTCGGTCGCCTTGGCTCCCCTCGCCCTCATGGCGGTGAAGGCCTCATGGCCGGGGGTATCAAGGAAGGTGACGTCGCCTTTATCGAGGTGGACGTGGTAAGCGCCTATGTGCTGGGTTATCCCTCCGGCCTCTCCGCTTACAACGTTCGTCTTCCTTATGGCGTCAAGAAGAGAGGTCTTGCCGTGGTCTACATGGCCCATGACCGTGACGACCGGGGCCCTGTGCTGCCTCTCCCCTGCAGCGGCCTCGGCGCCTGTCTCCATGAGGCTCTCTTCCTGGACGGCCGCGCTCTCTACCTCGTAGTCATAGTCCTGGGCGATGAGCGTGACGGCGTCCATGTCTATAAGCTGGTTCACTGTAGCCATTATGCCAAGGCCCATGAGCTTCTTTATTATCTCTCCGGCCTTTACCCCTATCTTTTGCGAAAGATCGGCTACACTTATGGCGTCTACTATCCTTACGACCCTCTTTGTGGCCTTTGGCACCGTTATCTCGGTCTTCTTCATAGGCCGGGCCTGTACGGCCGCTTTTCTGGTGTCCCTCTGGTACCTGTCTTTTTTCTGAGGGCGCCTGGACGGGAAGAACTTCCTTACATCAGGCTCCTTGCTGAATACCTTCTCTGTCTTTATGGCCTTATCGACGGGGGCAGGCGCCTGTACGGCGGCTTCGGCGGCAGGGGCCTCGGCAACAGGAGCTTCTTCGACCAGGGCGGGGATAGCCTCTTCCTCCTCCGCCTTTAACTCTGCCAGTATCTCGGCGGCGGATTTCTCCTTCGTCTTCTTGACAGCAGGTTTCTTGAGCGCCTCTCTTTTCTCATCTGCCTTTGTCTTGAGCTTTCCGGGCCTGGCGCCTTTTTTCTCTTCCTTCGTTTCTTCTTTTTTGACGGCGGATGGAGCGGCAGCTGCACCGGGCTTTTGCACGACTTCGGCCTGGGCCTTCTTATCTGGCTGGGCAGACACCTCCGCAGCTGGCCTGGCCTCGGCGGCTATCGGCGCTGTAATTGTCTCTGCCGGGACTGTCTCTTCAGGCGCTGGCGCCGGTTTCGCGGAAGTCCTTCTCCTTATTACCGAGGGCTTTATCCGCTTTTCCTCGACATCCACTGCCTGCTGCGGTTTTTCTTTTTCTTTTTCTTTTTGTGTCATTTTCCTCGCCCGAAAATTATTGCCAGGACCATGGATCCCAACAGTATGAAAACAATTTCAACCCCGGCCTCTTTCGAGACCGGCCTTTATATGCGCCCACAGGGCCTCATGGCCGGCTATCTCAACCTTCGACTTGAGGGCCCTTGATAAAGCGTTCTTTCTGATCGCCTCGTTAAGACAACTCTCCTGAGGGCATATATAAGCCCCTCTGCCGCCGAGCCTGCCTGATGGGTCCGGCTCAAGAAAGCCGGAGCCGCCGAGCGCGAGCCTTACAAGTGAAGCCTTCTCACGGACGGACCTGCAGCCCAGGCACGTCCTCTCAGGCATTACCCTTCCCGGCGAGGGCCGCAACAGCGTCCATTATGCTGTCTATGCCCTCTTCGTCCAATCCTTCTATCTTTTGAAGCTTCTCCCTTGTGGCCTTCATGACGCCGTCAGAGCCCTCGTACCCGGCTGCGGCGAGTGTCGCGGCGATCTCTGAAGAGATGCCGAGCGTTTCTTCCATTTCCTTTGCCGCGGCCGCCCTCTCCCTCTCTTCCCTTTCGCCGGCTGCCTGGACCTCTTTTCTCAAGGCCTCTTCAGGAGAGAGCTTCTCCTTGCCGCTCTTTGAATCGGACTCGGTGCGAATGTCTATCTTCCAACCGGTGAGCTTTGCGGCGAGCCTTACGTTCTGCCCCTTCTTGCCTATCGCCAGGGAGAGCTGATCGTCCGGGACGATGACCTCCATCGAGTGCTCAGCGTCATCAGTTACGACCCTGGATATCTGGGCTGGCGAGAGCGTGTTCTTTACGAATATAGCCGGTTCGTCGGACCAGTGGACGATGTCGATCTTTTCGCCCTTCAGTTCCTGCACCACCGCCTGGACCCTCGACCCCTTCATGCCCACGCATGCTCCAACCGCGTCCACGTCCGAATTATGTGATAAGACGGCTATCTTGGCCCTGTCGCCGGGCTCCCTCGCCGCGCCTTTTATCTCAACGATGCCTTCGTACAGCTCGGGGACCTCCATCTGGAAAAGCTTCATCAGGAAGGCCGGATGCGTCCTTGAAAGGCCTATCTGAGGGCCTTTCGCCTCGACCTTGACGTCAAGTATTATGCCCCTTATCCTTTCGCCCTGCCTGTATCCCTCGCGCCTGACCTGCTCCTTTTTCGGGAGCACAGCCTCCGCCCTTCCGAGGTCTACTATTATGTCGCCCTTCTCGAACCTCTGGACTATGCCGGTTACGATCTCGCCCCTCTTGGAGGAGTACTCGTTATAGACGATATTGCGCTCCGCCTCACGCACCTTCTGTATGATTATCTGCTTCGCGGTCTGGGCGTCGATACGGCCGAACTCCTTGGAATCGAGCTTCACCCCGAGGCTGTCACCGAGGGCCACTTCCGGGTCGAGCTCCCTGGCGGCGTCAAAGCCTATCTGGGTATCGGGGTCCGCGACCTCTTCGACAACGTCCTTGAAGACGAAGAGCTCTATCTCGCCCATCTCTTCCTGGTAGTGCGCCTCTATGATCTTGTTCGGGCCGAACCTCTTCTCGGCGGCCTTGAGCATCGCGGTCTCGAGGGCCTCGATAAGGATATACTTGTCGATCCCCTTGTCCTTGCCGACCTGGTCGATTATATTGGCCAAGTTAAGCATTCAAAAACCTCCAGCTTCTTCCTGTAAATTTTTTCAGATCTCTATTTCAAGCCTTGCCTTCTCGATATTCGAGACGGCAATCATAAACTTCTTTCCGTCAAAGTCGGTCACGAGCACCGTGCCGTCCCTTACCTCGTCTATGACGGCCTTGAAATTCCTCCTGCCGTCAATAGCCTCCATGGTCTTTATCTTCGCCCTTCTGCCGGCGTACCTGGCAAAATCCCTTTCGGTCTTGAGCGGCCTGTCGAGGCCCGGCGAAGATACCTCCAGGTTGTAGCTCTGGGGTATCGGGTCTTCAACGTCCAATATGGTGCTGAATTCGCGGCTCACCTGCTCGCAGTCGTGCACGGTGATGCCGCCGGGCTTGTCTATGTAGACCCTCAAGACCCTCCGTCCATGCTCGGAGGCGAACGATACGTCGACGAGTTCCAGCCCCAGCCCATCGGCCACCGGCTGGGCGAGCTGCCTTATCCTGTCTTCAACGCCTTCGGGCTTCATCCCTTCCTCCGCCCCTGGACGAAGCCCGGCAAAAAACATATTGCGGGGAGACCGGTTCTTCTCCCAAACAAAAAAAGTGAGCGAAGGCCCACTTTCGATGTAAGAGGGGTTTTAATCTTTATAATTTAGCACACAAGAATCGTCATTGCAAGGCCAAAGTAAAGGTTTTTCAAGTTGAAACGTGCTGATTGATCTCTGCCGAACAAGGCAGAACCGGCCTTTGCCGCGGTTATTTAAAAACACCTTGTTAAAGGGAGGATGCTCTGCTATACTCAACACAGTTTAATCCTTTCATCGATCGGCTCCTTCGATAATGACCCCTGACAGACACACTTCCAAAGACCCTGTAAAGGCCCTTAAGGCAGCGCTCACTGACGAGTTGCGCCTCGACCCGGTAGCATTTCCCATCGACGTGCAGATGGAGAACGGCTCAATCATGGTCGACGGCGTGGTCGAGAAGGTCTCTCAAAAAAAGAGGGCGATCCTTTTCGCGATGGGGCTCGACGGCGTCTCCGGCGTAATAGACAGGCTCAGGGTAAGGCCTTCCTCCCACATGTCCGACGACGAGATAAAAAAACATATCTACGACGCCATCGCGGGGGAGAACGCCCTTACAGGCCTGAAGATCGAAACCGAGGTTATAAACGGCATAGTAGACCTGGAGGGCGAGGTCTGGTCTTTAAGCCACAAGAGGCTTGCCGGGGCGTTGGCGTGGTGGGTGCCCGGAGCGACAGACGTCATCAACAGCATAGAGGTGGTCCCCTCGGAGTCTGACTCTGACGACGAGGTAAGCGACGCCTTGCGGCTCATCCTCGAGAAGGACAGGCTTGTCGACGCGGCAAGCATCAAGGTGCGCACAAGAGACTGGGTCGTAACGCTCGAAGGAGTAACGGGCAGCGCCGCAGAACGCGAAGCAGCCGAGGACGACGCATGGTTTACATGGGGCGTCAACGGAGTTGTGAACAAGATTATCGTGGACGCTACGAGCGTCCATAAACTGCCTTGAATCAGCGATCCCGCCTTGAACCGAACAAAACCCCAGCAGGAGGATGAGCCGAGTAATGCGAAAGACCGCCGTAAAAAAGGAAAAGACCGCCGTAAAACCCAGGAAGAAAAGCACTACCAAGATAAGGATCACTGAAATAGACCCGAGGATAACCAGCCATACGGGCCTTTTCGGCGAGGGCTGCTACGGCAGCTCCTGCAAGGACGAATGCTGCGGCTGGGGCTGTGATGTGGACTTCGCGTCCTACAAGATGATACTCAAGCACAGGGACCTCGTAGAGCCACTTATCGGGGCGAAGATCGAGGGTTGCTTCTCGACAGTCCTGAAAAAGGACGACGACTATGTCGGCGGCGCTTACAGGGAGACCGCCGTGCGGAAAAAGGACAAGCTCTGCGCCTTTCACCTGAGAGGCTCCAAGGGCTGCTCCCTTTTCTACCTGTGGATATCCGAGAAGCTTCCCAAGAGGATAGTGCCCACGATCTGCAGGACCTACCCCATAACCTGGCACAGGGGCAGGCTCTTCGTGGACACCCCCCTCAAGAAGAACTGCAAGGCGAAGGAGAAGGTCCAGAAGGGCGTCAAGGTGCCGTCACTCTACGAGACCCAGAGGAAGGAAGTCCACGCGCTTTTCGACATAGCCAAAAAGGAAATGAAGAAGCTCCCTAAAAAGTAAAAACACGATGTGGATGAAATAATAAAAAAGGCCCCGAAAGGGGCCTTTTTTATTATCAAAGCAAGACGAAGTTTACTCCACTATCCTCACCTTCAGCTCCACCCGCTCGTTCGGGAGGTCCCTTGGGTTCCTGGGGAGGCTTACTATCTTGTCAGCCACTTCGATCCCCTTCGCGACCTCGCCGAATACGGTATACTGGCCGTCGAGGAAGTTGGAGTCCTTGACCACTATGAAGAACTGCGAGCCGGCGCTATTAGGGTCCTGCGACCTCGCCATGGAGAGGATGCCTCTTTTATGCGGGATGTCATTGAACTCGGCCTTTATATGCCAGCCCGGCCCCCCGGTTCCGTAAGTGTCCTTGTCAGGCCCCTTGGTGTTCGGGTCCCCGCCCTGTATCATGAACCCGGGTATTACCCTGTGGAAGATAGTCCCGTCATAGAAGCCTTCCTTCGCGAGCTTGACGAAGTTCTCGACGTGCCCGGGGGCGGCCTCAGGGAAGAAACGTATCTCCATCTCCCCGTACTTTGTCTCTATTACTGCCCTTACTTCCTTCTTCTCTCCCATCTTCTTCGCTCCTTCTTTCGCGTTAATTCCGGCGGGCACCGCCGCCATTATAAGTAAAAGGAAAATAATGCAGGCGTATCTCATATGTTGTCCCCTCTATCAAACGAAGATTAAAAGCAGTACAGTAAACCTTATGGCCAAACGATTGTCAATAGCTTATGGCTGTAAAAACCCATAATCCCATAGAGGAAAGCGCATCTATAGATCTCTTTCCTTGAGCCATTTCCTGATATGGCTTTTAGCCTCTCTTTTGGTCCTTATCAACCCCTGCTCGACCCGGCTGTTGAGCTCGCCGATTATCTCTCCGACCAGCGGCCCTTCAGCGACCCCGAAAGTATCCATAATCTCCTGCCCTGTCAAAAGCGGCTTTGGCTTCTTTTTCGTATAAACCCCGTAGTAGAAGCTCATCATGTCGAGGACGACCGAGTATAACTCGGCGTCCTCAGAGCCCCTTGTGGCCCTGGCGTCAGCGAGGGCGAGGCAAAGGAGCATGAGCCCGCCGGATGAGCCGGAGGCTCTGAAATAATGCCCCTTGGCCCTGAAGCTCCGTTCTTTAAGGGCAGCGAGCATGAAGACCCTGTGGTGGTTCTTTATAAAAAACGAAAGGTCGTTTACGGTCTTCCTGCTGAACCTTAGCCTCTGGAAGAGCCCTTTTATGCCTTCTGCCCCTTTTGTGTCGTGGCCTATGAATGTAAGCCTTCCCTCTTCCCTTGATATCGCGTAAGGCTTTCCGAAGTCATGGAAGAAAGCGGCGAGCTTAAAAATGCACAAGTTAGAAAGCTGACCCTCGGAGCGCTGGAAGTATTCCCTTAGCCTTTCAGAAAAACCAGGGAACGTGTATTGAGACAGACCAGCGAGAAGCGACTCAGCCTCCTTAAGCGTCGCCAGCGTATGCCTGAGAAGGTCATAGCCCTGAACTGAAGCCCAGCCCGAGATCTCAGGCAATATCTCATTGACGAGGCCGGTCCCATAAAGCAGCTCTATGCCCTCGGCGGTGCCGTTGGCGAGAAAAAGCTCCGTTATCTCGTCCCTTATCCTCTCCGGAGAGCTTTTTCCTATAAGGCCGGCCTTCTTCTTTATAAGCGAGAACGTATCAGGCGTTATATCGAGGTAGTACTGCCTTGAAAGCCTCACCGCCCGGAGCATCCTCAACGGGTCTTCATCAAAGACGGTCTCAGAGACCGCCTTAATGACGCGCCTCCGGGCGTCCTCAATGCCTCCGAAGGGATCGATAGGCAGCGAGCCTGGTGAAAAGAGAGAGCGCGCCGGGATCGCCATCGCGTTTACGGTAAAATCCCTTTTACCGAGGTCTTCATCTATGCCACCAGGGCTTAACGGCGTGAAATCGAGCGTAACTTTCGCCCCATCTTTCAGAACCACCCTGAAAACACCTGCCTCCGCGTCCAAAGCGAAATGTGCCCCGCCGAGCCTTGCCGCTACCTCGGCCGCGAACGCGGCTATATCATCCTTCACGGCAAAATCATAGTCAGGGGCGGCCGGGACTCCCAAAGCGAGGTTCCTCAGCGCCCCGCCCACGAGATAGACCTCTGTATCGCCAGCTACGGAGACGACCTCTTTCATCACAGGGTCGCCTGCCAGCCCTTGAAGTCCCTTGAAAAAAGAAAGGGCCGAATCTCTTCGGCCCGTCTGTCCTCTCTCGACTTTTCGGCTCACAGGAGCTCTACCTCGATAAGCCCGTCATCGAGCGGCACCATCGGCCTGTGGCTCATCGATTCATTGACCTTCGAAGCGATCTCCCTGAACGAAGGCGCAAGCTCGTAGATGCCCTTGAATATCTCCTCGGACTCCTCAGTCTCTCCGGCGGCCTCATAGGCGAGCCCGAGCTCGTACATCATGCCGATCCTCTCCTCGATCGAACGGCCCTCTACCTTTATACCCTTAAGATAATAGCCCACCGCCTCCTGAGGCTCGTCCATCGCCATGGAACAGAGCCCGAGCCTCGAATAGCAGTCGAACTCAAGGCGCGGGTCCTTGAGGGCTATCTTGAACTCTTTTGAGGCCTCGGCAAAGAGCTCCATCTCCATGTACGCTATCCCCAGGTTGTAATGGGTCTCGGAGTCCTCCTTGCTGAGCTGCTGACCGATGCCGGTCTTGAACTCGTCGAAGGTCTCCCTTGATTCATTGCCTCCCCAGGGACCTGCGAGGTCCTTGAGAGCCTCCTCCATCCCAAGCTCGGCTGAAAGGTCGACATACTCCTCCGCCACGGAGCCGGCTGGCTCAGCCGCCTCATGAGGAGCAGGCTCTATCTTCTCCATAAGCTCGTCTATGGCGGAGGAAAGGTCTTCAAGGGACTCTTCCGTCTGGAATCCGAGATCCTCGCCCTTCTCTTCCGGAAGCGGCTCCTCCTCAATAGCTTTCAGATCTTCTTTGATATCCTCTGCCGGCACAGGCTCCGTAGAGTCCAGCACCCCTGAAGGGCTCATGCCCTCTTCAACCATGCTCTCGAGCGCTTCTATCTGAGGGCTCTCAGCCTGGGCCGCCTCTTCTGATTCAACCGGCGGCGGTTCATTCGATATGAGTTCGAATTCTATTTCCGGAGAAGCAACAGGCTCAGGCTGGGCCACTTCCTCGACAGGCGCGGAATGTTCCTCTTCAGCCAGAAGAGGAACGGCCTCAACCGCTTCTACCTCCGCGCTCTCTTCTACCACCTCTGGCTCCGCCTCTTGCGGATTAAAGGCCTCTATCTCTATCGCATAAGGCGCCTTTGGCTCCTGCTCGCTAAATATCTCTTCGGCCGCATCCTGAAGCGGCTCTTTAACCTCGGCTTCGGGCAGCACCTCTTCCTGAGCCGCCACTACAGGAGCTGCATCTTCCTGCGGCGCGACATCTTCTACAGGCGCTGCCTCAACATGGAGCTCGAATTCTATTTCGATTTCAGGGGCCTCTTCAAGTGGTGGCTCACCTGCAGGGGCAGCCTCTGGCGTGCCCTCCGCTTCCATCAAAGGCAGTTCGCCCTTAAGGAGGTCTTCAAGCTCTATTTCGATCTCACCTGATGAGGTTTCTGTCTCCGCCTGGACATCAGGCTCTTGTTCCGCAACCGGCACATCGACCTGCTCCAAAACGGCATTGGCAGGCTGATCTGATTCCTCGAAGCCTTCTACCGATATCTCAAGTTCCTCTTCAGGCCATGAGATAAGCGCCGGCTCACCGGTAACGGGAGGCGCGGCCTCGGCCTGAGGCGCGCTAACAGCCTCGACCGGTATCTCGACAGGCTTTTCCTCGTCCTTCTTGAGCTTTTTAAGGAAACCGGCGGCTTCCGCGTCGGCAGGCTTTATCCCGATTATCTTCTCAGCCGTTTCCCTCGCCTCGTCGCTCCTGGCCGAACCCTTGTAATATTCAAAGAGCAGTTTTAGAAAACGGGTCTGCTGGAAGGTATCGCCTTTTAACCTGTAGAGCTCGGCGAGGCCGGTGATTATCTTCTCATCGGCGGGGTTGGAATTGTAGAGCCCGAGGTAGACCTTCTCGGCTTTGTCCAGCTTGCCCTGCTGGACGAGCCTGTCGAAGATGAAGGAGTATTCAGCGAGCGCGTCCTTGTCGAAGGAAAGGCGCTGGTAGAGTTCAGCGAGCTTGAGCCTGACCCCGATATTATTCGGGTCGACCTCGACCATCTTCTTGAGGAGATCAAGCACCTCGCTGGTCTTGCCGCGGCGCTCGAACCAGGCCACGATATAGCTGTACTCGCTTATGGCGTCGGCTATGAGCCTCTGCTTGGTATAAAGCTCAGCCAGCTTGTTGTGCACTTCCAGGGTGTCTTCGAGCTTCAGTACCTGCTTGTAGACTGCTATGGCCTTGAGATAGAAGCCCCTCTGGGCGTTGGCCCTGGCCGCCTCGGTATACTCCTTCACGGCCTCGGGCTTCTTCCCGAGCTTTACGTAGAGGTCGCCTATCCGAAGGCGGATGGAGATGTCCCTCGGGTCAGCCTCGGCGGCAGACCTGTACTCGGCTATAGCCTTGTCATAGTAGCCCTTCTGTATGAGCTTCTGGGCCTTGTCTATGAGTTTTTCCTTAAGAGCCATATCCCCCCGAGTCTAATATATCGGCAGCTCCTTTTAAAAACCAAAGGGAAAACCTTTGACAAATTATATCATAATCCGGTTTTTGAGGAAAAACAATCACTTGGGAGAGATACGTTCCACTGGACAGGAGGCGGCAACTGTTTACCCGGCGAGTTGGTGAAAAAATGCCGAAATGACGATTTTTGAAGACTATGGTCGCAGAGCGGGCTTATTTTAAGCAGCCTGTCAGAGTGCTTGCGCCTCATCTTCCCGGGTAAGCCCTGAGAGATCGAAGGTGACGCCAAATCCCTCTGCGAATCTTTTGACCAGAAGGGATCTGAGCTCTGAGGCGCTAACAGTGCTAAACTCGCCTGCCGAGGCCATCTTCCCGGCGATCCCCGGGCCGAAGACCATATCATTAAGCTCGGTGTCAGGGCCCATGAGTATTGAGCCGTGCTGGAGGAAGGCTTTTCTAAAGCGCCTCTGGGCGCTGCCGACGATCTTCCTTCCCCCGGCGAGGACCTCGAACCTCGAAGGCGACTGGAAACAGGCCCGGTTCTTCGCTCCCGAGGCGCTGCCCTTGAAAAGGGCGGCCTCCACCCCGGCATCCCTGAGCGCCGCTGTAATGCACCGGCTTATGACAGAGTAGCTCTTCAAGATGCCGCCTGAGAAAAGGGGGTCTCCGCAAAGGCCCGCTACCGAATAGGTCACCTCGTGCCAATGGAGGACCGCCCTGCCGCCGGTTATCCTCCTCACGACAGGAAGGCCGAGGCCGGCAAACGGGCTCTCGTCCTGCAGATAGCCCAGTGAGATGGTCGGACGGTCCCAGCCGTAAAGCCGGAGCGTGGGAGCGCCCTCCCCCGACTCAAGCGAGCCGAGGAGGAAGGAGTCCCTTGCCATGTTCACCGCTCCCGGCAGGTCCTCATCCAGTATAAGCCTCCATTGCATAAGGCCTGTCTTCGTCATATGCGGATTTTAGCAGAGTTACGTAAATCTGGAGAGGAAGTCTATATTGGTCTTTCCAGCGATGAAGTCGTGGTCCCTCATGATCTTAAGGTGCAGAGGGATATTGGTCTTGATGCCGCCGATATGGAATTCCTCAAGCGCCCTCGTCATCCTCGCTATCGCCTCCTCCCTCGTCTCCGCGTGGACGATGAGCTTGGCAAGGAGGTTGTCATAATGGGGAGTAACGGTGTAGCCGCAATATATGGCGCTGTCGAGCCTCACGCCGAGGCCGCCGGGCAATATGAGCTCGGTTATCTTGCCTGGGCAGGGCATGAATGACTTTGGGTCCTCCGCGTTTATCCTGCACTCTATGGAATGGCCCTTCATGGAGACGTTCTTCTGCTTTATCGGAAGCTTCTCCCCGAGGGCTATCTGAATCTGGGACTTCACGAGGTCAATGCCGGTTACCATCTCGGTCACCGGGTGCTCGACCTGGACCCTGGTGTTCATCTCCATGAAATAGAAGTTCTTGTTCTTGTCGAGCAGGAACTCGACCGTGCCGATGTTCGTATACCCTATGCCCTTGGCAAGCTTCACAGCAGCCTCGCCCATCTTCTGCCTGAGCCTTGGGTCGAGGGCCGGAGAAGGGCACTCTTCGAGTATCTTCTGGTGCCTCCTCTGTATGGAGCACTCCCTTTCGCCGAGGTGTATGATGTTGCCGTGCTCGTCGGCCATGACCTGTATCTCGATATGGCGCGGCAGCTCGCAGAAACGCTCTATGAAGACCTCTCCGTCGCCGAAGGCCGCCAGGGCCTCTGTCTTGGCGGTATTGAAGGCGCTGCCGAGGCTCGCCTGCGTGTGAACGAGCTTCATGCCACGTCCACCGCCTCCGGCCGCGGCTTTTATGAGCACCGGGAAGCCTATCCTCTTGGAGACCTCAAGGGCCTCCTTCTCGTCGGCCACGGCATGGTCGGACCATGGGAGCACCGGGACCTTGAGCTCCTCCGCGAGCTTCTTTGCCTGTACCTTATTTCCCATGAGGCGCATGGTGTTCGACGTGGGCCCTATGAACTTTATGCCGCACTTCTCGCATGCCTCGGCAAAGCCGGAGTTCTCTGCGAGGAAGCCGTAGCCGGGGTGCACAGCCTCGGCATCAGCGACCTCCATGGCGCTTATAAGGGAAGTTATATTGAGGTAGCTGTCCTTGCTCTTCGCCGGGCCTATGCAGATGGCTCCGTCGGCAAGCCTTGTGTGAAGGGACTCCCTGTCTGCCTCGGAGTATACCGCCAGGGTCTTTACTCCCATTTCGCGGCAGGCCCTTATTATCCTTACGGCTATCTCGCCCCTGTTTGCTATCAGTATCTTATTGAACATGGTTTCCTTGGCGGGCCGCTGCCTCCATGAGGCGCGGGACGGCTTGCTATTTGGAGACCTCTATATGGAAGAGCGGCTCGCCGTACTCGACAGGCTGCCCGTTCTCCACGAGGATCGACACGACCTTTCCGTTATACTCGCTTTCGATTTCGTTCATGAGCTTCATAGCCTCTATGATGCACAGGGCCTGTGCCTTCCTGACGACGCTGCCCGTCTCTATGAAAGGCGCGGCGTCCGGGGCCGGGGACCTGTAGAATGTGCCGACCATCGGAGAGGTAACGACCTTTATGTTGTCGGGCCTGGCCTTCTCATTCTTAGCGGCCTCGACGGATTTTGCCTCTTCCGGGGCGGCCGCTGGCGCGGCAATCGCCTCTTGTACGGCGTAGGCGTTGCCCCGTTTGAGCCTCACCTTGCCTTCCGGCCCCTCGAGCTCGAACTCGACTATGTCGGTCTCCCTCAGGAACTTGTAAATGGCTTTTATATCCTTAATATCCATCAATCCTCCTCAAAGTATGACGAGATCCCGTATGGAATTTGTGAGCATCTCGCATCCGCCCTTTTTGACAAGGACCATATCCTCTATTCTTACTCCACCCCATCCCGGAATATATATGCCGGGCTCGACCGTTATGACCATCCCCTCATGGAGCACGTCCTCGCTTATAGGGCTTATCGAAGGCCCCTCGTGTATTTCAAGGCCTGTGCCGTGGCCTGTGCCGTGGGAGAAGTACTTGCCGTACCCGGCCTTCTCTATATATCCCCTTGCCGCCGCGTCGACGTCAGAGGCCTTGACCCCGGCCTTGACCGCGTCAATGGCAACGGCCTGCGCCTCTTTAACTATCCGGTAGACTTCCTTCTGCCTGGCCTGAGGCCTTCCGACAGAGAAGGTGCGGGTCTCATCCGAGTTATACCCGTCCTTGATTACCCCCATGTCAACTACGACCAGCTCGCCTTTTTTTATCTTCTTCCCGGAGGCCTTGCCGTGCGGGAGCGCCCCCCTCGGGCCTGAGGCGATGATCGTATCGAAGGCCAGGGCTTCAGCCCCTCTCCTCCTCATGGCCACCTCTACGGAGAATGCGGCCTCTTCCTCCACGGCACCGGGCTTTATGAAGCGCATGGCGGCCTTGAAGCCCGCGTCAAGTAAAGAGGCCGAGGCCTTAAGGCGCTCTATCTCGAAGGCGTCCTTCCTCTGCCTGAGCTTGCCGACGACCCCGGCGGTAGGCTTGAGCTTTACCTTTGAAAGCGCCTTGTCGAGCTTCGAGTATGTGCTGAAGTTCAGGTTTGCCGCCTCGAAGCCGAGTGTCTTGACCTTCAAGCCCTTCGCGATATCCGCTATTTCGTCAAAGGCCTTCTTGAATATCCTGATCTTACAGCCCCTGACCTCGGCCTTTGCCTGCTCCGTATAACGGGGGTCGGTCAAAAAGAAGGCCTCGCGGGGCGTGATTATCATAAAGACGTTGGAGCCGGTGAAGCCTGAAAGATATCTGGCGCTATTGATATCGCTTACAAGGATGGCGTCTACCTTCTCGGTTTTAAGCGCCGCCTTTAAGCCCTTGATCCTCGCCCTGTGATCAGCCTTTGTTTTGACCGCCAACTTGATCCCCTCAGGCAAGCTCAACGGAGGCCGCCTCCGCGGCCCTCCTCAAGAGATATCTCGCCTTCCCGATGTTAGAGTCGTGGACGAGCACGAACGCTATGTAATAGTCCTGTGTCGCCATCCTCAAGACAAGGTCGCTTGAGGCTGTCGCGACCATCACCTCTTCTACGGCGCCCAGGTCAAGGAGCGCAGAGGCTTTTTTTATCTCGTCTATTACCTTGCCGTACTCGACCCCTACGGTCTCGACGTCATATCCGCCGGACTTTATGTACTGATCTACCGAGATACCGTCCATGCCCATGAGAGTGGCCGCTACCGCGCCATCCACCCCTTCGACAAGCCCCCTGAGTATCTCCCTGAAAGACATCCGTTAGCCCTCTTCAGTTCGCGTCCTGGCGCGGCTTTTTCCTTCCGCGCTCGGCAAGCCCCTTGAGCCTCTCTATCCTGAAGATCAGGGACTGGTCCCAGGGGCTGGTATCCGCGAGTATCTTGTAGATCATCAGGGCGTCCTCATAGTGCCCCTGCCCCTCAAGGACCTCAGCCATCGTGGCTGTAAAAAACATGTCGTCTCCGGCCTTTATGTTGCCCATAGCTTTATTAAACCCGGTTTAATGACCTAAATTATTAAAGAAAGCTCACCAAGTCAAGGAGGAAAACGCAACTCATTGAATTACTTTGCGAAAGAGGAGAGGTACCCTGTGAGCTCGTCCTCCCCGGCCTCCTTGAGACAGACCTTGCCTATCTCCTCCGCCAGTACGAACCTTATCTGCCTTCCAAGGACCTTTTTATCGAGCCTCATGGCATCGATGAAATCCTGCGGGGCGATGGCCGGGGGCGATGACGGCAACCCGAGGGAGTTCAACAGGGCCGTTATCCTCGGCTCGCAGTCCTTGCACATGCCAAGCCTCGCGGAAAAGGCGGCTGCCATCGCCATGCCTATGGCCACCGCCTCGCCATGCCTGTAGGCTCCGTAGCCGGAGACGGCCTCTATGGCATGGCCGAACGTATGGCCGAAGTTAAGTATCGACCTTATCCCCTCTTCCCTCTCGTCACTGCCTACGACCTCGGCCTTTATCTCGCAAGACCTGACGATGGCATTGACCAACGCATCCCCTGGCGCGAGCAGTTTCGATGAGTTCTCCTCAAGGAAGCTAAAGAAGCGCGGGTCCCAGATGACCCCGTATTTTATGACCTCGGCAAGCCCTGCCTTACAATCCCTCTCGTCGAGTGTTGTCAGCACGTCAGGGTCTATGAAGACGGCCTTCGGCTGATAGAAGGCGCCGATCAGGTTCTTCCCCTTTGGGTGGTTTACGGCGGTCTTGCCGCCGACAGAGCTGTCTACCTGGGAAAGGAGGGTGGTAGGCACCTGGATATATGGGACACCCCTTAAATAGGTCGCCGCCACGAACCCGGCCATGTCCCCGATGACCCCGCCGCCAAGGGCGACTATGGGGGAATTCCTCTCGAACCTGTGCTCTATTAAAAAATCGAATATATTCGAGGCCTCGGCAAGGCTCTTGTACTCCTCACCGTCAGGTACAGTCACAAATTGGGGGGTGAAGCCGGATGAGGCAATGCTTTCGGCAACAGTACTTCCGTATAGCCCTCCCACCCTCGGGTTGGTGACTATGGCGGCCCTGCCCTTGAGTCCAAGTCCCTTCATAGCGGGGCCGATGTCCTTCAATATCCCCCGTTCAATAGAGATATCATAGGACCTCTCAGCCAGCTCTACCTTTATTCTTTTCATCAGCACCAGCTAACAGGATTTATCAACTTATAACACAAAGCGATTGTTTCTTCAGCGTTTTTCTTCCGCGATTTTGGGTTTTCAGCGCCCCTCTATGAAACTGCTAATCTTCTCAGCTACCTTCTCGATGCTTACACCTGTGGTATCCACCTCAAGGTCGCAGTCCCTGTAAGCCGCCTCCCTTTCATCAAGGAGGGTCTCTATAGCCTCTCTCCTGTCAGGTCTGGCAAGGAGCGGCCTGTCGGTCCTGTCACCAACGCGCCTCAACACCTCGTCTACCGACGCCCTCAGACAGACGAGCCTTCCCCAGGCCTTAAAGAGCGAGCGGTTCTCTCGACGGATAACGGCCCCGCCTCCCGTGGAGACGACAAGAGAGCTGCCGAAGGCCCCTGAGGCGAGCTTTTTAACAACGCCTGATTCGAGATCCCGGAAGTATGGCTCGCCTTTTGAGGCAAAGATATCTTTGATCGTCATCCCGGCCTCAGCCTCTATAAGCTCGTCCAGGTCAACGAACTTGAGCCCGAGCCGCCTGGCAAGGAGCCTCCCCACGGTCGACTTTCCAGTGCCCATGAAGCCGGTAAGTACGATATTCATCAATAGGCCGCTATTTCCTTCAGATACCCCTTGTAATTGCGGGCTATCTCTTTGATCGAATCCCCGCCGAACTTTTGAACGAAAGCGTTGGCGACTTCAAAAGCGGCTACCGATTCGGCGATCACCGCTGCGGCCGGCACAGCGGTCACGTCAGAGCGCTCAACGCTCGCCTCGAAAGGCTTTTTAGAGCCTATGTCAACGGACTTGAGCGGCTTATAGAGCGTCGGTATCGGCTTCATGGCCGCCCGGAGCACGATCGCCTCTCCGTTCGACATCCCGCCCTCTATACCACCAGCGTTGTTCGTCTTCCTCAAAAACCTCGGCGTCTGAGGCCACCATGAGCCTGCCGCCTTCCCCTTTTTCGAATAGAATATCGCGTCATGGACCTCTGAACCGGGGCGCGACGCTACCTCGAAGCCCATGCCGACCTCGACCCCTTTTATCGCCTGAATGGACATGAGGGCAAATGAGAGCCTTGCGTTAAGCTTCCTGTCCCATTGAGAATAGCTTCCGAGCCCGGGCGGGACGCCCGTAATAACGACCTCAAAAGCCCCTCCAAGGCTGTCTCCTGCCTTTTTAGCGCTATCTATCCGCCTCATCATCGAGGTCGAGGCTTGAGCGTCAGGACACCTCACCTCCGAGCCCTCCGCCCTCCTGAAAATGGCCTCTGCCTTCTCATCTTTAATGCCGGCGTGCACTCCGCCTATCTCCACCACCCAGCTGTAGACCTTTATGCCGAACTCGTCGAGGAGCCTCTTCGCGAGCGCACCAGCGGCGACCCTCATCGTGGTCTCCCTCGCGCTCGAACGTTCAAGCACATTCCTTAAGTCCCTGTGTCCGTACTTGAGCCCGCCGGAAAGGTCGGCATGCCCTGGCCTCGGCCTGGTCACAATCCTGCTTGCCCCAGCCGAAGGAGAGACGACCCCGGGGGCCATGATCTCTTTCCAGTTCTCCCAGTCCCGGTTTTTTACCTGAAGGGTTACGGGAGAGCCAAGTGTAGCGCCGTGCCTTACGCCTGAGGTTATCTCAACGGCATCCTTCTCAATCTTCATCCTGGCGCCCCTGCCGTATCCGGACTGCCTTCTGGCCAGGTCTGCGTCTATCTGCGCGGCCGTTATCTCAAGTCCTGCCGGCATGCCTTCTACGATGGCCGTGAGGACCGGTCCGTGTGATTCTCCGGCTGTCAGGTATCTGAGCATCTTCTCCATCCCGAATAAATGTTTTTGGCCTGCGGTTTAGCCTATATTTATATACCTTTTTAGCCCTCCCATAAATAAAAAAATGCACCCTTCGGGGTGCATTTTTTATGACCGCTAAAAAAGTTGGCCCTTTAGCCTACCGCCTTCTCCTTCATTATCTTGGGCGTTATGAATATAAGGAGCTCTGTCTGAGAGTCTGTCGTCGATTTGCTCTTGAAGAGCCATCCGAGCACCGGGATATCCTTGAGGTAAGGTATGCCCTTGTCGGTATCGTTCCTGTCGGTTATGACTATGCCGCCGATGACCGTTGTCTCGCCGTCTTTTACCAGCACGTCGGTCGTAGCCTCTTTCTTGTTTATAGAGGGCTGTCCGCCTGACGTCCTGAACGTGCCTATCGAGTTCCTCGACGCCTTTATGTTCATGAGCACGCTGCCGTCGGGCGTGATGTGCGGGGTGACGGTGAGGCTCAAGTTGGCGTCAACGAAGGTCGTGGCGGTGCCTGAGGCCGAGGTCGTCTCAAACGGGATCGACTCGCCCTGCTCTATCTTTGCTTCCTTGTTGTCAAGGGTGGTGACCCTCGGCCTTGATATGGTCTTAAGCTGTCCCTGCGATTCACCAGCCGAGATCCTGAGATCCAGGATCAACGGGTCGCCCAGCCTGCCGAATATGAAGCCGAGAGCTCCAAGAGTCCCGGCGGTACCGGTAGCCGGAAGGTTAACGGCGTAGTTGGTAACGCCTGTATTCCCTGAAAAATCCTGCTTCTGGGCTGGGTAAGCCACTGTGTCGCCATCGAAGGTCGCTGTCTGCGTACTGGGGTCGGCCCCGAACTGGCCGACCTGCGGGGACGAACCAAAGATATTGGTGTGTGTATTGCTGCCGGTCTTGAAGTCCGCGCCCCACTGTATGCCGAGGTCGCGAGCGAAGCTCGATGACGCCTCGACTATCCTGGCTTCTATAAGGACCTGCGGTATCGAGGTATCGAGCTTTGTTATCACGTTCCTGGCCGACTCGATCCCCTTCCTGATGTCCTGCACTATAAGGGTATTGGTGCGCTTATCTGTCGTGACCTGCCCCCTGTCGGAGAGGACGCTCTTTACCTGTTTTACGAGGTCTTCGGCGACGGCGTAGTTGATGGCCACGAACTCGATATCCATCTCCTCGAGCTTCTCTTCGGCCTTCTTGGAGGCAAGGAAGGCCTCGCGCTCCTGCCTTATCTTTATCGCCGGGGCGACCCTTATGACGTTGCCGAGCTGGACGCTGTCGAGGTCCTTCGTCTTCATGATGATATCGAAGGCCTGGTCCCAGGGCACGTTCTTGAGCCTTAACGATATAGTCCCCTTCACGTCATCAGAGGCTATGATGTTCATGTTGCTTATCTCAGCCAGGAGGCGCAGGACGTCGGCTATATTGGCGTCCATCATGTCGAGGTCGACCTTCTTGCCGGTATACTGCTTTTCGGGCACGGCAGCGGCGTCTTCCGCGGTTATGACCTTATCTTCCCCGGCCGCCACCATGGCTTCCTGAACAGGCTGCGAGAAGTCTATGACGAGCGCGTTGCCGGCTTCCTGCACGCTGTACCGGGCCTTCTCCTTGAGCTTGATGAGCACCCTTACAGAGCTGGGGCTCACGGAGTCCTGGTACGAGCTTACGCTTACGACCGTTGTACCGAGCTTTGAGGCATCGAGCGTCCTTACAAGCTCGTCAGGGATGGTCGCCCCCTTTATATCGAGGGCTATGGTCTTGCCGTCCTTGCCTTCCCTTACCCGGTACTCGGTCTTGGCTGAAGTCGTGATGGTAAGCCTGCCCTTGTCGGCGACCTTCTTGTAATCTATCGCCTCTACCGCGGCCTCCTTCACGATGGCTTCTGCGGCAACAGGGGCCTCTATGACCATTGGTTGCGCCGTTTCCACCGGCTTTACCTCAGGGGAAGCCGCCCGTACCGGCGTCGGCGCTGCAGCCTTGACGCCGGGGCCGATGGTGACGACGATAGCGTCATTCTCGACGCTTATCGCGTGCGGGGGGAGCGTCTTACCGGCCGCGTCAAAGACAAGGCGCGTCTTGTCGGCGTAGCTCCCTATCCTTACGCCCTTTACGAACTTATCCTCAAGCTTCTTCAAGTCCTTCCCGGTGGAATTGGTGACGCCCCAGATATCTACCACGATCCTTGCCGGCTTTGAGAGCGCGAAGGATGTGTTGTTGCCGGCCACCCCGTCCGTTAAGACCTTTATTACCGTGTTCCCGTCCTCTGTGGCCGATTCTATCGCGGTTACCTTTGAGGCCTGCTTCGCGCTCTTCCCAGCCGGTTCTTCTTTTACCTGCGCCGGAGCCGACGTCTCACTGGAGACCGCCTCCTTTGCGGGTACACTCTCTTCGGCAAGAGGCACCTCGGTTACGGCCTCGCTCGACGCCATGAGAACAGAGCCTGGCTCGCTACCGGCCGTATCGGCGGATTTTTTAAGGCTTACGAGTATGCTGTTCTCGCCTGACTTGACCTCGTGGTCTACCCCTTCCTTGAGGCCTATCGTTATCCTGCCTATATCCTTGTTCTCGCCATATGCGGCAGTTGATATCTCACCGAGAAAATCATTGCCCACGGCAAGGCTCGGGGCGATCTTACCGAGGTCTACTCCTGGCATATCTACAATGAGCCTTGACGGGTCTGAGAGCTTGAAGACCGTGTACCTTACGGTCCCCGTAGTCCCTATGAGCACCCTGTCGCCCTCGCCGACGACGTTTATATACTCAACGGAAAGCTTCGCTTCTTCGCCTGGAGAAGCCGCGCCGGCCTCCTCGCCAGGGCCTGCCTGTATATCCTTGGGACCTGTAGAAGCGCAACCTGAGAAGGTAAGCGCGCCTCCGAGCACGATACCGAAGAGGGCCTGCCTCAACCGAACTTCTCTCAAACTCATAAAGACCTCCGTAAACTACTGCCCTTGGCGGCTATATTGGTCCCACACCTACTTCTGCTTTTCAAGTAAACCGAGTTCCATCTCTTCGCTGGATTTCACCTTGCCATCTTCATCCCTTATCGTCTCGCGCACCACGACGCTTCTCGGGGTGAGCTTCACGACCTTGCCTTCCCTTGTGCCGAGGACGTCCCCGCGCCTTATGACGTACCTCTTGCCGTCCGGCGCCTGTATGAGGGCAAAGCCGGAGTCCTCTCCGACCCCGACCACGACCGCTACGAGCTTGAAGGCGCTAAGCTCGCAGCACTCGAGCGGCCCCTTTATCTTCTTGGCCCCCTCAACGCCCCTCATTACCACGAGGTGGCTCTGGAACGGGTTCCTGAGCCTGAGTTCGTCCCCTTCTTTATGCTCCTCGGCCTTCGGGGCGAGCTGTTCTTCGGGGGCGGCCTTCTTCTGCACGGCGGGTCTTTTTACCTGGACCTGATCCGTCTCCTCCGCCTTGTTGCAAGAGGCGGCAACGAACGGAAGCATGGCCAGCACGATGATCGTAATGATGGTCCTTGCCATTACTTCTTCTTCGCTCCCTTCTTCTCCCCTTCCTTCTGCGCCCCTTCTTCACCGGCCGGTATGAACCTGAACGTGGTAGCCACGAAGTCAGCCTTCAATACCGGCACACGGTTCCTGTGGCCGAGGGATTTAATGTCCAGGTTCCCGAGGTTCACTATCCTGGGCAGGCCGCCTATCTTTACGCTGAACTCGTAGAGGCTCTCGTACCTGCCCTCGACGGTCATCTTGACCGGGACCTCCGCGTAAAAGCCCTTCGCTATTTCCTTGCCGGGCTTGAAGATCTGTATCTTCAGGCCGGATTTTTCGCCAGAGCTGCTTATTGCGTCTATAAGGTCCGGTATCTCCTTCTCGTTCGGGAGCTGGGCGACAGCCGCGGCAAGCCTGGCCTCCATCTCTTCTTTCTCCCTTATGTACTTCGGGATGTCGGCGGCTATCTGCCTGTTCTCGTTGAGCTTCACGGTAAGCTCCTGAAGCTGCTGATCGAGCTCCTTCACCTCAACGTACTTGGGGCCTATGAGGAACCAGTACAGGATGCCGACAAGGGCGACGTTCACAGCTACGGCTATCGTTATCCTCTTCGAGAGGGGGAGCTTAAGTACGGAGTCCAGGTTTATCTTCAGGGAAAGTGCCATTACTTTGTCTCCCTGGCCGGTTTTTGCTTCTCAAGCCTGATGATGAAGTTCACCACCTCGGCCCCAGCCTCCTTCTCAACGACCCTCTGGGCGACGTCGAGCTCTACCGTCCCCATGTTGGTCTTCTGAAGCCCCCTCATGAACTCGGCTACCACCTCGTCGTCAGAGGCATAGCCCTCTATCGTTATCTGGAAGCTTTCATCCTTGAGGCTCTTCATCCAGGCCTTCTGGGGAATCGCCTCGCTTATGTTCTTAAGAAGCTTCACCGGGCCGGTCCTGCCGGTCTCGAGCTGGGTTATTATCCTGAGCTTCTCCTCAACTATCCTCTTCTGCTCTTTTATCCTGGAGAGCTCGCCTATCTTCATCTTGAGGTCGGTTAGCTCCTGGTTCCCGGCCGCTATCTGCCCGTTGAGGCTACTGGCCTCGCTCCCTACGACAAGGTAGGAGGCTATCGACACGGCCGCCACCAGAAATGTGGCCAATCCGGCTACCGTGAGCTGGAACCTTATCGACTCTTTCTTCTTGGCCGCCCTTACCGGCAGCAGGTTTATGCGTATCATCTGTCGGCGAACCTCCTTGTGGCAAGGCCGACCGCGACGCCGAAGAAAGGCGCCGCCTCCTTGAGCCTCTCGCGGTCGAACTGCTTGGAGCTGGCCTCGATGCTCTTGAAGGGGTTCACGACCTCCACCGGTATCGAGGTCTTGTCCTGCATCAGGTTTTGCAGCCCAGCCACCTTCGACCCGCCGCCGGAGAGGTATATCTTGCTGACGTACGAGCCCTGCGCGCCGCCCAGGAAGAAATCAAGGGACCTCTTGACCTCGAAGGTGAGGTTGGTGGATACCGACCCGACGGAGGAGGCAAGCTCGGAAGATTCCTGCTCGGAGGCCGCTTTCCTTCCGGTCTTCAGGTCCTCCGCGTCCCTGAAGCTAACGCTCAATTGCCTCTGTATCTCCTCGGTGAACTGGTTGCCTCCCATGGGTATGGACCGGGTGAATATGGTGAGGCCCCCGAGTATCACGCTGATGCTTGTTATGCTGGCGCCGATATTGACCATGGCGATGTTCTCACCAGGGGCTATCGGGTAGTTTATCTCCATCATGTTCTCAAGGGCGAAGGAATCGACGTCTATGACGACGGGGTTGAGCCCCGCCTCCTTTATGACGTTGGTGTAGTCGTTTATGACGTCCTTCTTGACGGCCACGAGCATCACGTCCATCTGCCCCCTGCCCTCGGAGTCGGCCCCGAGTATCTGGAAGTCGATGTTTACGTCCGAGATGGGGAACGGGATATACTGCTCAGCCTCCCACTGGATGGAGTCGGCCAGCTCATCCTCGGTCATCGCCGGGAAGCTGACCTTCTTGATAATGACGGAATGGCCTGTGAGGGAGGATACGGCGTCCTTCACCTTTACGCCGTGTTCCTTTACAAGGTCCCTCAAGGTGTTCGTGACGGTCATCGAGTCGATGATGGACCCGTCCACTATCGCCTCCGGCGGGAGCTCGGCCATGCCCATCTTGATGAGTTCCCAGCCCTTCTTGGCCCGGTTCATCTGCACAAGCTTGATGGAGTTGGAGCCGATATCGAAGGCCACCGCGTCCTTCTTCCTCGTAAACGAAAAATTCATTTCACCCCCGTCAATCCAGGAAGACCTTGCCTTTTTCTGTCACCTTGAGCCCTAACGCGTAGATTATCTTCCGCTTCGTCTCAAGCCTGCAGGCATAGCCCCTTTCGATCCTGTCGATGGTAAGCGAGGAGACCCCGGCTTTCCTGGCGAGTTCGGATTTGCTGAGGAGCATGCCCTCACGTATCTTTTTTAGATTATTTTTCGACATGGCACAAGCACATAAGTCACAACACCTTCAGGGTATTTTATCGGAAGAAATCAGAAGTCGGTCAGACCTGAACGTATTTAGATGAAATCTATGTCAACGTTCTATAATTGTCAACTGATTTCTTTTAATTGACCTATAATTAAATATAATATCGGAGCAAAGGGACAGGGCTTTAGCTTTTTCTAATTTCCTTTTTCGCGACAGTGGGTTACCTGGGTGAGCGAGCCTGTTCCCTATAGCAGATTATTGAAAAACACAGTTTTGTTCAGGCTGCTTGAAAAACCATATGCGAGGCCCTATTGAAATGGGGAGCGAGGAAGAAAGGCGTACTTCTTTGGTACGCCGTAGTAGAAGCCTCTGAAGCCAACTACGCGGATGGATATTTTAGAGCAGCCTGCTACAGCCTCTTCCACAGGATTATCGACGAAGTGCTGTTCTCCTTGGCGACGTCCTCAAGGGTTGCCTGGTCGTATGAGACCGTTATATTGCCGTTTATCGAGACGGTATTGTCCGCCATTATGCCGCCTGTGACGTTCAGCTCGCTGCCGCCGCCTGAAAGGGTGAGCGTGCCGAATACGTATATCAGCCCCTCATAGGTGAGGCTCCCGCTGAGCTTGAGATCGCCGGTGACGACAAGTATGCCGCGCCCGGTGAAGTCGCCGGATATCTCGGCCTCCTTGCCTCCGGAGTTGTCTATGTAGATCATGGTCGAATAGGTGTCCCCGGCCGCGTCGCCCCAGTCCTGGACAACGGTGTCTATCTTGCCGCTCGCCGGCATATCGTCACCCGAAGCGCTGCATGTGGCGTTCTTGCACTGATGCTTCTCGCTTGCGAAGTCTATTATCTTGGATATATCCTCGCCCAGGTATGTGGTCATGTCGTCGTTTGCCTTGGCGGCGCAGCCGGCGAGGGTGTCGTCGCAGGTAGTGCAGCCGCCGCCGCCTGCCTCCTTGACGCCTCCGGTTATATTAGATGCGCCTCCGGATATGGAGATGCACGAGTTGGTATTGATGGCCCCTTCGGTATCGGTATTCAGGTTGCTTGAGCCCACATAGGCGACGACAGTCCTGGTCGTGCCGTTGGATGTGCCTACAGATGTCACCTCGTATACCGGGAGCTTGCCGTAGCTTATGTATGTGGCGGTGTCGGCGAGCTTGAAGTCCCTGCCGTACATGACTATCTCGACAGGGCTGGCGTTGCAGGTCCAGGATGCAGGTGAGGTAGAGGCGTTCCCTGAATTGTTTGGCCCTGCGCCATTGCTGTCGCAGAAGCCTTCGGGGTTCGTCTCGTCGAGGTAGCTGATAGTCACGGCATAGTTAAGGTTATCGGCGCTATTCCTGTCGCCTCCCACGTCGACGCCGAAGTCCTTTGAGCCGTCCGAGTTCCATGTGGTCGTCCGGTATCCGGCATCCCCTGTGAGCTCCCCTACGTGCCTGGCGTTCCCTGTCGGCAGATGGAGCCTCGACATCGTCTCGTTTATCCCAGCCTCCGCCAGCTGAAAGGCGGTCTTGGCGTCGCGCTCGTTACGCGAGAGCTGAACGTCGGTGGTCATGTTCATCACCAGGCTGAGGCCTATTATGGTCATCGCCATCATGGTGACGAGCGCGAGTATAAGGATAAAGCCACGCTCGTCCCCCGCCGTCCCCTTAAGGGTAGATCTCCTGTCAGTTCGTCTCATTCCACTCATTTGAATACCCGCTCTCTTCCGGCGTCCCGCAGGTGTCGTAGGCCGTAAGCTTGAAGTAGTATATCCTCTGGTTCAGGTTGCCCTGGTCACCCTCGACAATAACTGAGGTAGAACCCGAGTCCGCCGTAGTACGCAGGAACCAGTCGGCGACTATGTCGCTCCCGGTGCAGTTGGGTTTGTTCTTGGCGCAGACCTTCTCGTAGACCCGGTAGCCGGCAAGGTCCGTTATCGCCGAGTTGTCGGTATTCTGCGTTACAGCCGTCCATGAAAGTGTCACATTCTGCCCTGTGACAGAGCCGCTTAAGCCCGTAGGGGCCTTCGGGGTATTGGTGCACGGGTCTACCACAACGCTTATGGTCTTGGTCGTCGGCGAGGCGTAAGGATAATAGACCGAGATGGTGTCAGTCGTAAGCGTCAGGAGCTTGCCGCTATCGGTCACGTCGCTGGTCGTAGTGATGGTCTTGTTGAAGGTGCCTGTGGCCGCGCCGGTCTCGGTTATGGTCGGGGCGTACTCGTCCGGAGCGAGGCTCGTTGTCTTGAACCCGGTAAAGCCTGCCGTGGTGTTTATGGTCTCTATCGTCGTTCCGTAGGTATACGGGGCGTCGTTCCTCATGGCGAGACAGTCGACTATCGTCACATCGAAGCTGTCGCCCCTGTATATCGAGGTCGGGCTCACGGAAAGGGTCGCCTGGCTGGTACTGCCAACGCAGGTGGCGGCGGTATTGGAGGCGCTGCTCAAGCGCTCCTCGGTCGAGCACGAATTAAGCGCCTTTACCGTATAGCTGTATACGCCCGTGGCAACGGTATCGGTATAGGTAAGGCCGGCCTGGTCGCTCCCTTGCTGAGTCCCATTCCTGAATATCCTGTAGGTTATGCTGTCAGAAGCGTCGATAGAGGCGCCGGAGGTGTAGGTTGTAACGGCATCCCATGACAGAAGAGCGGATGCCGCGCCGCCCGTGGAGGTGAGGTTCGCAGGCGCGCTCGGCGTCACGTCGCAGACGTCAAAGTCCATCTGGTCGTAGACATAGGCCCCGTAGTCAATCTCCGGGTCCCGGTCCCAGTTGCCGTCGTTGTCGACCGCGACGATATAGTACCAGACGCGGTAGCCGTCGCTGGCGGGGATGTCCGCGCTCCAGATGTTGCCGCCGGTGTTCGTCATGGCTACGGCAGTATATCCGGAGGCCGGCGCCGTGGTCGTCGTCTTGACGGTTGTCTTGTAGTAAAGGGTAGCCGAAGAGACAGCCACCTTTGAGCCGGTGCTCGCGTCGGTGGTGTTGCCTGCTATGCTGGCCGATACCGTGACGGTAGCGCCTGAATCGACCACGACTTCCCCGTCCGACCCGGATGGTACTGTGTTAAGGCCGGTAGAGCCTGGCACGGCGTACCCGAAGGTCGGGCTCGAAGGCTTGTTCTGCTGCGTGGCCGTGATACTCGGGCCGAAGGGCACGGATATGCCTTCGGAACTTAACGAGACGGTCAGGTAAGATACGCAGGAAGATACGCCGGTAGAGTCGTTGGTCACCTGGAGCGTTATGAGGAGTTGGTCGTCCCGCATATCGACATAGCTATCGCTTGCGTCCTTGAAGGTGAAGGTCATGGGCACGTACCTTGCTCCCGCTGGCACAGTCGATGAGGCAAGGGAGGCGTTCGAGACCACTCTCGTGTAAGGCGAGCTGCCGCCGGAGGCCGTAAGACCAGCGGCAAGGCTCGTGGTAATCGTACCCATGCCGCTCCTGCCTCCGCCTATCTTTATCTCCCTTAAGTAGGCCGAGGAGTTCACCCAGTATACGGTCGCTCCGGTTATGGTCATGGTGCCGGAGCTGGTGTTGTTGAGGAACATGGTGACGGTATTGTGCCTTTGCGCCGATGTTACAGAGCTAGACCCGTTGCCAGAGCCGGTGGAGCTGTCGATATCGACCCCGGTGAGCACGGCCCTGTGGTCGTCCTTCGTGCAGCCCCCGGCGCCAGGGCACTTCTCGTCCCTTATGATGCTCCCGGGCATTACAGGGCCGAGGAGAACCGAGTTGAGGTAGCCGGAGATCATGTTGGCCCGTATGGTAGCTTCAGACGGGTTCATCTTCTCATATGGGCAGTCGGTCGTAACGATACGGTAGTAATATGTCGTGCCCTCCGAGGCTGTGGTGTCGTTAAAGGACGATCCCCAGTAGGGGGCCACGCCGGAGATCATGGTCGATGCCGAGAAATCCGCGCTCGTCGACCTGAATATCCTGTAGCCGGCGAGGTCGAACGGGTTATCCGGGGTAGAGCCCAATGGGTTGCTCGTATCGCTCGGCACCTGGGTCCATGCAAGTGACACTGGTGTTGAGCAGCAGGAGACGCTCGCGCTGGTTACGGCCGGCGGCTTCTCGCCTGAGGGCGGATCCTCGTCGCAAAGTATCGTCGTATCCTGCGCGCCGGTAGGGGCTGACCCTCTTGAGCACAGGTTAAAGGCCACAGCCCTGTAAGAGTAAGTGCCGGTATCGGCGAGCGCAGGCGGGCCAGGGTTCTCAAGTGTCATCGAATCGTGCCAAAATGAGGTCGACTGCGACCTTTGCAGCTCTGCTACCGTAAATACGCCGCCAGAGTCGGGGATGAGCCTCGCGTCCGGCGTCATCGATGTATTTACCTGATAGCAGCCTGAAGCGAGCGGGTAAGTATCCGTGTCGGTCAAAAGCTCAGGGTACGTCGCGCTTTCGTTGACGTAAACGCATGTATGGCTTACCTCCGGCTCATCCGGCGGAGGCGACACCGGCGGCTGAGTAAGGGAGACCGCGACCCTCTTCCATCCGGCGTTAGCGGAAATTGACGGGGCCGACGGAGCGGTTGAGTCATTGGGGGCTGTATCAGAGCCGGTTACAGAGGCAAAGCCGGTTCCGGCGGAGCAGGCTGTGGAGCCATCGCCGCAGGTGGCGTCGTAATCGTCCTGGACGTACTTCTCCTCGTCGGAATCGCCGCCGGAATCGGATATAAGGGTCGTGTCGCACTTGACCGGGGCGATGGCGTAATAATACGTCTGGCAGCCGGTAAGGCCGGTATCGGTAAAGCTCGTGGCTGTCTGGCTCAATATAGTTGGTTTGCCGCTTCCAGTCTCTCCGGCTATCCACTCGACCTCAGTCTGGGTCGCCGGGTCGAGCGGGTAATCGGAGAAGGGGCTCTCTGACCTGTAGACCCTGAAGCCAATTACGTCCGGGTTGTTAGTTGTGTCATAGGCTGTCCAGCTAATGGCCACCTGACCGTCCGAGGAGCCGTTTGCGCCGGAAAACCCTGTTACCGCGGAGGGCTTGACGGGGTTGAGGGTCGAATCATCTGAGCCAGCGTCGAAAACAGAGTTGCTCCCTGCCGGGTTGCCGTAGACCTCGGAGGAAAAATCGCTGTGGTTGAGGGAATTGTCATATGCCTTTACAGCAACGTAATATGTAGTGGTAGAGCTTCCATCGGAAGGCGAATAGGATAGCGTCGGAAGACCAGGCGCCATCGTGCACTCATAGTCCGAGCCCGTATCCGAACAGGTATAGTTACTCCCGGAAAGGATGGTCGTCGGTACGTTCACGACGCCCTCATAGCTTCCGGACGAGACGCCGTAATATATCTTGTAGCCCAGGACGTCGCCCTCGGCGTTCTTTGTCCATTTCACCTTGAGCCTGCCGCAAAGCCCCGGGTCCCTCACCTGGATGCCCGTCGGGCCGGCTGGCGCATCGCTGTCATTGGCGACCTGCCCGAGTCCGATGTTACGAAGCCTTATGTGTGTTTCAAGCGTAAAGGTCGCCGGCGCTCCGGTGCTCCCTATATTCGACTTTGTACGCGTCACCATGTTGACGGTCACGAACTTTACGCTGTTCCGGTCTGGCTGAGTCGACGTATCGGCGATCTCTGCGCCGTCGAGGTCGTAATAGGTAAATGTTATGCTGTTCACGTACGGGGCCACCTGCTCGGTAGAGCCTGTCGTCGCGTCACTTAAGTTGTCGGTCTTTTTTACGAGGTACTGGACGCCGCCGGTGGTCTGCAGCCAGTACTTGACCTTGAGCCTTTTCCCGGCGGTGAGGCTTAAAGAGGTGTCGGTCTCAGGGTCCGTGTATATGAACTCGATCAGGCTTGAGGTGGCGTCGGTTATGACGTCCGCGGTACCGGCGGCATATCCGGCGTTCATCAATTCCCTTTCGAGCATGTTAAGAGAGACCCTCGCGTTCTGCTGTGCCTCTACCTTCAGGTCTTCGATCTGCGACTGCTTGAAGAAGGTAGTGTAAAGGGAGTAGATGGCCAGGGAAACGACCGAGGTTATCACTATCGCTATGAGGACCTCGACCAGCGTAAAACCCCTTTCGCGGAACCGTCCGGGCCTTGTTATGAGTGACATGCAATTGTGGGCCATCGTCTTAACCTTTCGTCCTCATGGTTGCTAAGGTGACGCTCTTGGTGGCGTGCCAGAGCGCGTCTGTCCATGAAACCGTGACATCTATCCTTTTCAGCCCGTCAAGGGTGGGGTTGGCGACCCCGTTTCCGCTGAGATCGATATATGTGACCGTATACGACCAGGTGAAGCTCTTGTTGCCTGAGGTGAGTGTGGCGTCTACCGGCGTGCATGAGTATACGGGCCTGCTGACGGAAGCGCTCGTCTGCGTGCAGTTCCTCCTCAAGTCCGCCCTTGGCGCGGTCGTATCAGTGACCTGGATATTGTTGTAATCGACGCTAAGAAGAGCCTCGAGCTTTTCCTGCGAGAGATTATTGGCGAGAGACATCGACTGGCTGTAGCCGGAGTTCTTCGCGGCGGTCCCAGCGAGCCCGGCTATCCCCAGTATGCCTATGGAAAGGATGGTCATGGCTATAACGACCTCTATCAGGGTGAAACCGTCTTCAGTACGCCATCTCATGACTTAGCACCCCTGGGAAACGGTTATCATGCCCGTTGTCCCTGTCACGTTTATCTGCATCCTGTCGTCAGACTTCTGGGTATTATTGACGCATATAGTAGTGGCGGTAGCGGCCCCGTTCGTGTAGAACTGCACGGAGAAAGTATCGCCCGGCGAGGTTATATCTATCCCTGCGCCCAGCTCTCCCTGCCCCCTCGTTGGGTAATCGACCCAGGCGCCGCCGCTATAGATCCAGAGGTTATAGGTGCCGCCGGAGAAGTCCACCCGGAAGGAGGTGTTCTGGGCTATGGCCTTGAGGCGCGCGGCGTTGAGCTCGGTGGCTACGTCCCTCACGGTCCTTGTAAGCCTCAAGTGGGACAACTGGGAGATGATGGAGGGCGCGGCGATGGCCATTAAGATGGTGGCCAGGGCTATGACTATTATGAGTTCGACGAGT